>NZ_DASUFR010000243.1:0-46331 GCF_036274455.1 Nocardioides sp.
CCCGGCACCAAGGGCCTCTCAATGTTCATCGTGCCCAAGCACCACTTCGACCTCGAGACCGGTGAGCTGACCGGCGAACGCAACGGGGTCTACGTCACCAACGTCGAGCACAAGATGGGCATCAAGGTCTCCAACACCTGCGAGGTGACCTTCGGCGACCCGTCCGTCGGCGGTGGCGAGCCCGCCAAGGGCTGGCTGCTCGGCGAGGTGCACGACGGCATCGCGCAGATGTTCCAGGTCATCGAGAACGCCCGGATGATGGTCGGCACCAAGGCCATCGCCACGCTGTCCACCGGCTACCTGAACGCCCTCGAGTACGCCAAGGAGCGCGTGCAGGGCGCCGACCTGACCCAGGCGTCGGACAAGACCGCGCCGCGCGTGACGATCACCCACCACCCCGACGTACGCCGGTCGCTGATGACCCAGAAGTCGTACGCCGAGGCGATGCGCGCGCTCGTGCTCTACACCGCCTCCTGGCAGGACCGGGTGCAGATCGCGGAGTTCAACGGGGAGAAGGACGAGCTCGCCGAGCGCGTCAACGACCTGCTGCTCCCGATCGTCAAGGGCTACGGCTCGGAGCGCTCCTGGGTGCTGCTCGGGACCGAGTCGCTCCAGACGCTCGGTGGGTCCGGCTTCCTGCAGGAGTATCCGCTCGAGCAGTACGTCCGCGACGCCAAGATCGACACCCTCTACGAGGGCACCACGGCGATCCAGGGCCAGGACTTCTTCTTCCGCAAGATCGTCAAGGACCAGGGCGCGGCGCTGGGCCACCTGGCCACGCAGATCCAGTCGTTCATCGACAGCGAGGGCGGCAACGGCCGGCTGAAGGTCGAGCGGGGGCTGCTCGCCCAGGCGCTCGAGGACGCCAACGCACTGGTCGGCCACATGATCAACGACCTGATGTCCGCGGACCCGTCCTCGGAGACCGGCGACCTGCGCAACATCTACAAGGTCGGGCTCAACACCACCCGGCTGCTGATGGTGCTCGGTGACGTGGTCTGCGCGTGGCTCCTCCTGCGCCAGGCAGAGGTGGCGCTGCAGAAGCTGGGCGGCGACGCCGGGTCCGTCGGCGCCAAGGACCGGGCCTTCTACGAGGGCAAGGTCGCGGCGGCCCAGTTCTTCGCCCAGCACAACCTGCCGAGGATCAGCGCCGAGCTCGCCATCGCCCGGTCCACCGACCTGTCGCTGATGGACCTGTCCGAGGACGCGTTCTAGGACTCGCGCCCTCTGCGCGAGGGACGCCCCGCCGGCCTGCCGGCGGGGCGTTCGTCAGCCCTGGGGTCGGTCACTCGGCGAATGTGACGGCTCCGGAGAGGCCGGCCATCACGTCCTTGACCTGCGGCCACGCCCCGGTCTCGGGTGCGAAGACGGCGATCACGAGTGGTGACCCGCCCTGGTCGGTGGCGAAGACCTGGAGCCGCCCGCCCTGCACGGCGTCGAGGGCGATGCCACCCTCGCTGCTCGTCACCACCTGGCCCTCGCCGCCCACGAGGTCGACGCCGGCTCCCGCGCCGAGGTCCCCGAACGGGCCGGTGATGTCGCGGACCTGCGCGCCGGCCCGGTGGGCACTGTCGCGCACCGCGGCGAGCGCCTCCGCTGCCGAGGCCTGCGGCGGCACCACGAAGGCCACCGCCACCAGCGGGCCGTCTCCCTTGTCGGCAGGCAGGCCGAGGTCGAAGGCGTCCGCACCCCGGTGCACGCTGGTCCAGCCGACGATCCCGGAGTACTGCAGGTCGAGCTGCAGGTCGGGGGCGAACCCCTCGGGCGAGAGGTGGCTGCTCGCCTCCACGTCGAGGTCGTCCTTGCCACCGGGCAGCCGCACCGGCGCCGGCGTGCTCGCCGACGGACTGGCCGACGCGCTCGCCGACGATCCCGACGTCGTCCTCGCCTCGGCGGCGTGGCCGCCGTCGTCACCCGAGCAGCCCGTCAGGGCCAGCAGGGCGGGCAGCGCGGCGACGAGCAGGACGCGGATCCGCATGGCCAGCGACGCTAGGACCGGGCCGTCCCGCCCCGACAGGTGCGTTGCAGAGTCGCAACCGCTTCGTGTCATTCGTTACCGAAGGGTGCCCGCCGCGGCCCGGCGTACGACGCCGGTGAGGGTCTCCAGCGCCGCCGAGTCGATCCGCCAGCGCTGCCAATAGAGGTGGACGTCCTGGTGGGTGCGGCCGCCCAGCGTGACCAGCCGGCCGGCCTCGAGATCTGGCAGCAGCTGCGGCTCGGGGAGCATCCCCCAGCCCAGGCCGAGGCGGACCGCCTCGTGGAAGTCGGCGCTGGTGGGCACGAGGTGCACCACGTCGGGTGCGGTCACGCCGCGGTCGCGGAGCACGTCGTGCTGGAGCTCGTCCTTGGCGTTGAAGACGACGACCGGCATCCGCTGCCAGTCGGTGCCTCGCCCCCTGCGGAACCGCTCGGCCAGCGCCGGCGTCGCCGCGGGACGGTAGCGCAGGAAGCCCAGGTGCTCCGAGCGGCAGCCCTGCACCGGTTGCGGGTCGCTGGTCACGGCTGCCAGCGCCTCACCGCTGCGGAGCAGCTCGGCGGAGTAGGCCTGGTCCTCGACCACCAGCCTCAGCGTCAGCTCGCGCGACTCGCCGACCTCGGCCAGCACCTCGCGGAACCATGTGGCGAGCGAGTCGGCGTTGACGCCCGCGGTGACCTCGACCCGGCCCCCGTGCTCCTCGAGCGCCGCCCGGGCCTCGTCGTCGAGGAGCCGCGCCTGGCGGCCGAGCCGCACGAGCGCGGTGCCGACCTCGGTCGGGACGCACGGGCTGCCGCGGCGTACGACGACCTGCCCGACCTCCCGCTCGAGCGCGCGCACCCGCTGGCTGACGGCACTCGGCGTCACGTGCAGCGCCCGGGCGGCGGCGTCGAAAGTGCCGTGATCGACGATCGCGACCAGCGCCTCGACAGCGGCCTGGTTGTAGCGCATGAAGCAATGCTAATGAATCGTTCGAAACCTGCGTTGGCCTCATCTGAGCCCCCGCCCCTAGCGTGGCCATGTGCTCGACGCCGCTGTCGCCGGCCTGCTGACCGGCCTGTCGCTGATCGTCGCGATCGGCGCGCAGAACGCCTTCGTGCTCCGGCAGGGGCTGGCCCGCGAGCACGTGGGCGTGGTGGTCGCCATCTGCGCGGTCTCGGACCTAGTGCTGATCGCCGCCGGGGTCGCGGGCATCGGCACTATCGTCGAGCGGGCCGGCTGGGTGATCGACGTCGTGCGGTGGCTGGGTGTCGGGTTCCTGACGTGGTACGGCTTCACGACGCTGCGCCGCGCCCGGCACACGTCGGGGCTCGCCGCGGCTGCCCCGGAGCCGATGTCACGGAGGTCGGCGGCCCTGCGGGCGACCGCGCTGACGTGGCTGAACCCGCACGTCTACCTCGACACGGTGCTGCTGGTCGGGTCGATCGCCAACACCCACGGGCACCCCGGCCGCTGGTGGTTCGCGGCCGGCGCGACCCTGGCATCGGTGCTGTGGTTCTCCGCGCTCGGCTTCGGGGCCCGGTTCGCCTCACCCCTGCTGGCGCTCCCCCGTGCCTGGCAGGTGCTCGACGTACTGATCGGGCTGACCATGCTCGGGATAGCGCTGATGCTGGCGCTCGGCTGACGTCGAGCGACGCCAAAGTGGGCTCTGGTGACTGATCGGAGGGGTTTGCGGAGGAAGATCTGGCCTCGGGGCCTGAAATCCTCGGCAAAGGCCGGGCCCGGCGGATATGCACCGCATCTCGAGGGCCGACATGGGGCCGGAACCTTCGTTCACCACCCCGACACCACGAGGCAGGAGCGGGGCCGTGGGTTCTGTGGCGACCCATCCGCTTCTGTGCCGAGATCTCGGTACAGAAGCGCAGGGGTCACCGGATATCCGGTGACTCTGACGCGACCGACACGGCGCCCAGAGGCAGGGTGAGCACGGGTTCGGCGCCGGCCACGACGCGGATCGGGAGGCCCCAGTCCTGCTGGTGGATGTGGCAGGCGGCGTTCTCTCCATCGATATCGCACGAGGCCGCCCGCGCGGCGACGTGCAGGACACCCTCACCGACCTCCGGGTCGAGGACGAGGGTCCGGGAGAGCTCGGTGCCCCGCCCCTCGCCCTTGCGCAGCAGCGCCGGCGGCGTGGCCTCGACGACCAGCTGGGACGGTGGACCGAACCGATCGTCGACCTTCTGTCCCGGCGGCGGCGTGAACGCGACGACCAGCTCCAGCCCGGCCGCCACGTCGGTGACGGGCCGCTGAGTCGTGTGGCTGAACCCCGCGGTCCTGGTGGCCGCCGCACCGAGGGGCACGCGGGTGAGCCGGTGGGCGTTCGACTCGACGACCACGAGCTGCTCGCCGTCGACGTACGCCGCCGAGGGCTCGGCCAGGCCGTTGGCCACTGTGGTGACCTCGTCGGCCACGGGGTCGTAGCGGCGGACCGCGCCGTTGTAGGTGTCGCAGACCGCCACGCTCCCGTCGGGGAGCACGGTCACGCCGAGGGGGTGCTGGAGCAGCGCCTGGTCGCCGGGGCCGTCGCGGAAGCCGAAGTCGAACAGCCCCTGTCCCACCGCGGTGTGCACCTGCCCGTCCTCGACGTAGCGGAGCGAGGACGTCTCGGAGTCCGCGAGCCACAGCCGATCACCCACGGCGGCCAGCCCGGAGGTCTGCGCGAACCACGCCTCCTCGAGCGGTCCGTCGACGAGCCCCTCGTTGGTGGTGCCCGCCGCGACCTCGACCGAGCCGGTGGCCGGGTCGTAGGTCCAGAGCTGGTGGATCCCGGCCATCGCGATCCAGACCCGCTCCCGCCACCAGGCCACCGCCCACGGGCTGCTCAGCCGGTCGGTGGAGTCGCCCTGCATCCACTGCTCACCCGAACCGGCCAGCACCGTCACGTCCCCGGAGGCCAGGTCGATGCCCTTGAGCTGGTGGTGGACGGTGTCCGCGACGTACGCCGTGCCCTCGACGACGCACAGCCCGTTGGGCTCCTTGAAGCCACCCCACGAACGCAGCTCGGCCCCGTCCGTGTCGAGCTCGACGACCCGGTCGTGGCCGGCGTCGGCGACGAGGACCCGGTCGCCCTCGAGCGGCACCGCGTCGGCCGGGAACCGCAGCGTGGTCGGCTCCACCGCTGGCGGGATGTACGGCGAGTCGCCCGGCTGCAGCGTCCCACCGGCCCGGTGCACCTCGACCAGCTCGGCGAGCAACCGGTCGATCGCGTGCGCGTGTCCCTCGCCGGCGTACTGCGCGACGACGTAGCCCTCCGGGTCGACCAGCACCAGCGTCGGCCAGGCCCGCGCGGTGTAGGCCTGCCAGGTGATGAGCTCGGGGTCGTCGAGCACCGGGTGGTCGACGGCGTACCGCTCGACCGCGGCCCTCAGCGCCTCCGGGTCGGCCTCGTGCACGAACTTCGGCGAGTGCACGCCGACCACGACCAGCTCGTCGGCGTACTTCTCCTCGACCGGCCGCAGCTCCTCGATGGCGTGCAGGCAGTTCACGCAGCAGAAGGTCCAGAAGTCGAGCAGGACGAAGCGGCCGCGCAGGTCGGCGATGGAGTACGCCGCCCCGCCGGTGTTCAGCCAGCCTCGCCCGCGGAGCTCGGGGGCTCGGACGCGTGCAGTCACCCGTCCAGTGTCGCGTGCGTCCCGAAACCCTCGCTCAGCACGGGCAGCCTCGGACCGTCGACCGCACCCGTCAGCACCGCAGCCAGCGAGGACGGGCGGACGTCGAGCTCGCCGACCCGCGACCGGAGCCGAGCTCCCGGACCGAGCCGGGCCGGATGACCGCGCGACACCCTAGGCTTCCGTGCATGAGCAGCAGCGCGGGGACCGACGACCGGGCGGAGCTCGCCGGGTACGTCGGGATCTGGTGGCAGGCGGTCAACGACTTCCTCGACCTGCTCGAGGAGCTGGGCGAGGAGGAGTGGACCGCTCCCACGGACCTGGCCGGCTGGGACGTCAGGGCCTGCGCCGGCCACACCGCGCACCTCGAGAGCGTCCTGGCCGGCAACCCCGAGGAGACCGCCGACATCGGCGAGCCGGCGCACGTGCGGGGCGTGATGGGCATGTACACCGAGATCGGGGTGGTCAACCGCCGCGAGGCCAGCCCCGACGCGATCATCAACGAGATCCGCGAGGTGACCACCAAGCGGCACACCACGCTCCTCGCCGACCCGCCGACCGACGGTGACGCGAAGCCGGCGGTGATCTTCGGCGGCGTCCCGTGGAGCTGGCGGACCCTGCTGCGCAACCGGCCGCTCGACGTGTGGATGCACGAGCAGGACGTACGCCGCGCGGTGGGCCGTCCCGGCAACATGGACTCCGCCGCGGCCCGGCACACGGCCGACTACCTCGCGGAGAGCCTGGGCTACGTCCTCGGCAAGAAGGTCGGCGCCCCCACCGGCACCAGCCTGGTCCTGGACATGGAAGGCAGCGAGCCGTTCGCCTTCGAGATCGACGACAACGGCCGCGGCCAGCGGGTCCCGGTGCCGGCCGACGCCACGGTGACGCTGCGCATGGACCGCGAGTCGTTCATCCGGCTGGCCGGAGGTCGCTGCCAGGCCGAGCCCGGCCGGGTGAGCGTGGCCGGTGACCGGGCACTCGGCGAGCAGGTGCTCGCCAGCCTCGCCACCACCCCATGAAGGGCGGGGCCTGGGAGCTCGCCGACATCCCCGACCAGGCCGGACGCACCGCGCTGGTCACGGGCACGACCCTGGGCGGGCTCGGCCACCACACGGCGCTCGAGCTCGTTCGGCGAGGGGCCCGTGTGGTGCTGGCCGGCCGCGCCCCGGAGCGGCTGTCCGAGACCTCAGCGACGATCCGGTCAGAGATACCGGCCGCCGAGCTCGAGCTCATGGAGGTGGATCTCGCCGACCTCGGCTCGGTACGCCGCGCGGCGGCGGCAGCGACGGCGTACGGCCCGCTCGACCTGCTGGTCAACAACGCGGGCGTGATGGGCACCCCGCGCACGGTCACCCCCGACGGGCTCGACCTGCAGCTGGCCACCAACCACTTCGGGCCCTTCCTGCTCACCGGGCTGCTGCTGCCGCAGCTGCTGGGCAGCAAGGACGGCCGCGTGGTGACGGTCTCGTCCAACATGCACCGGGTCGCGCGCCACGCCCCGCTGGGCGACCCGCACCGCCACCGAGGGCGCTACGCCACGTGGCAGGTCTACGGGCAGTCCAAGCTGGCCAACCTGCTGTTCACCTACGAGCTCGACCGCCGGGCCCGGGCCAAGGAGCTGCCGCTCCGGGCGCTGGCGGCGCACCCGGGCTTCGCCGGCACCCACCTCGCGGCCAACGGGCACTACGGCAGGTCCCGCGGCGGCCTCGCCACGATCCTCGACGCCACCGTCAAGGCCCTCTCCCAGTCCGCCGCGCGCGGCGCCTGGCCGGTGCTGATGGCCGCGACCGCGGAGCTGCCCGGCGCGACGTACGTCGGCCCGGGCAGCCTCGGTGAGATGCACGGTGCGCCGCAGGTGGTGACGTCGACCCGGCTCTCCAACGACGAGGACGCCCAGCGCCGGCTGTGGGGGTTGAGCGAGAAGGTGACCGGGATCAGCTACCCCTGACCGGGGGCGCGCCCCGCGTCGAGCTCCTCGTCGAGCTCCGCGAGGATGCTGGTCACCCGCTCGAGCACGGTGCGGGTCGCCTCGTAGTCCGCTCCGAACTCCTCCTCGAACCGTGACTCGAGATCTCTGAGGTGCCGGAACCCCTGACCGGCGAACGCCTTCCCCTCGTCGGTGTAGCGCACGATCTTGGCCCGCCGGTCGCGCGGGTCGGGGACCATCTCGAGGACGCCGAGGTCGACGAGCTCGCGGACCGCCTCGCCCATCGACTGGCGGGTGATCCCCGCCCGGGCCGCCATGTCGGCGGACCGGTCGCCGTCGTCACCGAGGACTCCGAACACGAAGTTGTGCGACGGCTTCAGCTCGGTGCGCCCCAGGGTGTGGGCGGCGCGCACCATGTGCGCCGCGAACGCACGGTCGAGGTTGTGCACGATCGCGATCAACGGCTTCCGGTCCGGTTTCTCTCTTGACACTCGTCAGGTTTCCTTACATTATTCGACAGGTAACCTTACGATATCAGGAGCGGTCATGAACGCAGTAGCCCGGCTCTTCCCGGCTCCCGGGACGGCTCGGACCGCGCGGGTCGGGATCGAGCACGAGCTGCTCGTCCGCGACGCAGCGACCGGAGCCCCCGTGCCGATCGAGCGGGTCCGCGCCGCCACCGCCACCGCTCTGGCCTTCGAGCCCGGCGGCCAGGTGGAGCTGAACCAGCCGTGCGGGCCCGCGGCCGTCGTGGTCGGGCGGCTGCGGAGGACACTCTCGAGGCTGCGCGCCGACCTCGGGCGGGCGGGGATCGAGCTCGACGCGTCCGCGGTCGACCGGCGGAGTGCGGACGAGGTGCCGCTCCAGCTGGTCTCACCGAGGTACGTCGCGATGCAGGCGCACTTCGACACGATCGGCCCAGCGGGCCGGCGGATGATGCGCTGCACGGCCTCGACCCAGATCTGCCTGGACTGGTGGCCGGGGCGCGCCGGGCTCGAGCAGTGGCGGGTGCTCAACCTGGCCGGGCCCCGCCTGGCCGGCGCGTTCGCCCGGACGACGGGCGACGGCTCGCGGCTCGCGACCTGGCTCGCCGTCGACCCCGACCGCACCGCGTTCGACGACCGGCTCCTCCGCGGTGCCTGCCCGGTCACGGCGTACGCCGAGTTCGCGCGCCGAGCCACTGCGTTCACCCACCCCGACGAACACCTCTCCACGCTGTTCCCGCCGGTGCGCCCGCGGGGCCGCTACCTCGAGGTGCGGTTCCTCGACGTCCAGCCCGACGACCGGCTCGGTGAGGTCGTCGACACCCTCTCCGCGCTGATGTACGACGACGCGGCGCGGGCGCGGACGCTCGCGGAGCTGGAGCCCGAAGCTGGCCGGCTCGGCGAGCTGTGGGAGGCGGCTGCCGCGGGCGACCTCGCGGCACCGGCGGAACGAGCGGTCGCATGAGGACGCTCTTCGTCACCGACCCCCTGGCCGGGCTGTCGGCGGACATCGACGCGTCGGTCGGCCTGATGGTTGCCTGCCAGACCGAGGGCATGGAGGTCTGGGCGTGCGAGCCGCTGGACCTGGGGGTGTCGGAGGGTCGCCTGCGGGCCCGCGCCCGGTGGATCAGGCCGCGACCCCAGCACCGCGGGGACGACCACCGGTGG
The DNA here is from genome assembly GCF_036274455.1 of Nocardioides sp. Lineage (GTDB taxonomy): Bacteria > Actinomycetota > Actinomycetes > Propionibacteriales > Nocardioidaceae > Nocardioides. The sequence goes on from NZ_DASUFR010000243.1 coordinate 9,163, forward strand.
CGCATCGAGCCGACGTGGTTCGACGAGACCGGACGCGCCACCCTCGACGTGGCCGGGACGTGTGAGCTGGTCTGGCTGCGGATCGACCCGCCGGTGGACGCGCGCTACCTGCACACGACCTACCTGCTCGACCTGGCCGCGGCTGCGGGCGCGCGCGTCGTCAACCAGCCCGCGGGCGTGCGCAGCCTGCACGAGAAGCTGGTCGCCCTCCGGATGCCCGAGCTCTGCCCGGCCACCCTGGTCACGAGCGCACCGGCCGAGATCGAGGCCTTCGTGGCGGCGTACGGCGCCGCGGTGGTGAAGCCGGTGGACGGCTTTGCCGGCACCGACGTGTGGCTGCTGGAGCAGGGTCGCTGCTGCCGCGCGCTGGCCGAGTCCGCCACCGCGGGTGGCCGGCACGTGATCGTGCAGGAGTACCTGCCCGCGGTGGCCGCCGGCAACAAGCGGCTCTTCCTCGTCGACGGCGAGATCATCGGCGCGGTGCTCCGGAGCCCGTCGGAGGACGACTTCCGGATCGGTCCGCCGGTGGCGCCCGCGACCGTGGACGACGACGACCGCCGGATCGAGGCCGCGTTGGCTCCGCTGCTGGTCGCGCACGGCATCGCGGTGGCAGGCCTCGACGTGATCGACGGACGGCTGATCGAGGTCAACGTCACGTGTCCGGGCGGCATGCACAAGACCGACGCCCTGCTCGGCTCCGACCTCAGCGGCGTGACGGTGCGCCGCCTGCTGAACCACACGCCCGCCCGGAAGGAGCTGCTGTCATGACCACCACCCCCGTCGTCTGCATCGCGTTGATGGGCATCCTGCTCTTCCTGCTCGGCGCCAACGTGACACGGCACCGCGCCATCCGCGGCGCGACCGGCAACCAGATGCCCACCGACCCTGCCGACCGGTTGTTCATCGCCCAGCGCGCACACGGCAACGCCGCCGAGTACGTCCCCACGCTCGCGGTGCTGCTCGTCGTCTGCGACGCGCTCACCTCCGGGTGGTGGCTGAACGCCCTGGCCGTCGCCGCGCTGGCCGCTCGGTCGCTGCACGCCTTCGGGATGCTGACGAGCAAGACCCTTGCGGCGCACGGACCGGTCCGGGACGCGGCTGCGTTGGGCACCTACCTGACCGGCGTACTCCTCGGCATCACGGCGCTGGTGACGCTGTGAGAACTTTCTCGACCCTCAAGGTCAACCGTGGCGGCACTCGGACGTCTGAGCCCACCACCGGCGCCCGGTCGGGCTGGCCGCACTCCTCGTCGACGACCGACTGACCGCTGAGGACATCGTCCAGGAGGCGTTCGCCGCGCTCTACCGGCGGTGGCACCAGCTGCGTGACCCACAGGCCGCGATCGCCTACCTCGACCGGGCCGTGGTCAACCGCGGGTCGGGACGAGCTGCGCCACGGGCGCCAACGACACGCGGAGGCTGCGATGAGCGCGACGAACACCGAGGAGCGGCTCACCGAGCTGCGGTGACAGCGAGCCGGAGCCGATCGGCCCGACCGACCCGGAACGTCTCCGCCGAGATCGAGCGGCTCAAGCTGGACCGCTTCAACCCAGACCTCTGACGTACCGGCGGACCGGCACGGCCACGGTCCCGCCGTCCAGGGTGACCGCGTCGTACGTCTCGTCCCCGCGGTCGACCCAACCGCGGCTCTCGTAGAACCTGCGCGCGGTCGTGTTGCCGGGGACGACGGCCAGCCAGATCTCGTCGTGGCCGGCCGCGGCGACCTGGCGCTCGGCCTCGGCGAGCAGGGCCGCACCGACGCCGCGGTCACGGGCCGTGGCACCGACCATGATCTGCACGAGCTCGTCGTCGTCGACGATGAGCACCCCGAGGAGCTCCTCGCCGTCGACGGCGACCGTGGTGAGGTCGACGAGCTCGGCGGTCCGCGACCGGAAGTACGCCGGGTCGCGGGCCTCGATCAGCGCCTCCGGCACGCGGCCGCGGTGCGCGTCGTACCACGCTGCCTGCCAGACCTCGGCCACCCGGCCGGCATCGCCGGGAGTCGCAGGGCGGACGGAGAACACGTCCCAGTCATACCGTCTCGTCAGCCCCGCACCGGCGGCAGGTCGAACTCGTCCTTCGGAAGCCTGAGCAGCGGGGCCGCGACGAACCCGGCGGCGACCACGGCGGTGCGGTGGTGGTCACGGTGGTCATGGTGGTCATGGCGTCGAGGCTCCATTCCCTGCCGTCCCGGTGTCGTGCCCTCGGCGTCCCGCCCGATCCCGCACCGATTCCCGCCCACGCCGAGTCGGCGCTACTGCCGACTCGGCGTCGCGATGGACGTGGTGCGATGCTCGGGACGTGACCGAGCGCAACGTGGTGGGCGGGGAGCTCGAGCCGTGCGGCATCGACCCGATGACCGGGTTCTACCGTGACGGGTGCTGCTCGACCGGGCCCGAGGACCGCGGCAGCCACACCATCTGCGCCGTGGTCACCGCGGAGTTCCTCGAGCACCAGCGCTCGATCGGCAACGACCTGAGCACGCCGATCCCGGCCTTCTCGTTCCCCGGGCTCGTGCCCGGCGACCGGTGGTGCGTGACGGCCCACAACTGGGCGCGGGCCTACCAGGACGGCGCGGCCGCCCCGGTGGTGCTGGCCTCGACCAACGAGGCGGTGCTGGGCATCATCCCGCTCGAGGCGCTGCGCGAGCACGCCGTCGACGTGCCCGACGACCCGGGCGCCCTCGACTCGTGAGGTCGCCCCGTCACCCGCTCCGGTCGCGCACACGGACCATGCCGGCGAGGGTGGCGACGTACGCCGACCCGTCCGGCCCGAGGGTGACCGCGGAGTAGTGGTTGTTGAACAACGTCCCGGTCCCGGTACGCACGGAGAAGGCCGTCCGGCCCGTGCGCGCGTCGATCGCGGTGAGGTACCACGCGGTGACGCCCCACCAGGAGGGCTTGGTGGTGTAGGCGTAGACGAGGCCGGTCGCCAGCGAGACCTTCGCGACCGAGGTCGGCGCGACCTCGTCGGACCGCCAGCCGACGGTGCACCGGCCGGACAGGGGATCGGCGTCCACCCGGGCGAGCCCGCCGGGGGTCGCGCGGCCGAGCAGGGTGGTCCACGGCGCCTGATAGCCGTAGTTGTTCTCCACCACGACGCTGGAGTCGCCGACCGCGACGAGCGAGTTGTCACTCGCGCTCTCGCCCTTGTCGAAGACCGCGGCCTCGCAGACCATCCGCCCGTCGGTCGTGTCGTAGAACTGCACGTGCATCCGCGGGTCGGCGTTGTCGGTGATCGCGACCAGGCCGCTCGGGAGCACGGTCGGCGTCGTCCCGCTGCCCGCGCTGAGCTGGCCGGGCTTCTTCCCCGAGCCGTTGTCGTACGCCGTCTGCCAGACCACCCTCGGCTGCCGGTGCCGGTCCAGCGCGACCTTCACCAGCGCGTCGGTGGTGACGAGGTAGACGCCGGTGTAGTCGGCGGCGATCGAGTTGGCGATCTCCTCGTCCAGGTGCAGCGGTGTCGGGTCACCGGTGCCGCCGACGACACCGACCCGGCCGTCCTGGGTGACGTACCAGGTGTTGCCCTCCCAGTCCGCCATCAGCGCGACCAGGCAGTCGTCGTCGGGTACGACGTCCCCGAGGTCGGTCTTGTCGACCACGGTCAGGTCCTGGCTGTCCACGGTCCACACCTGGCGGTCCGTGGTCGCGACGATCGCGCGCCCCTGCGCGTCGAGGTAGAAGTAGGCCCCGCCGCACAGGTCCTCCCACGGCTTCTTGTCGGACTTCTCCCGGTCCGGCAGCCGCAAGGTCTCGAGGGGCCGCATCGTCTGCGGGTCGAGGACGTGCATGACCGGCCCGGTGCGGTCGCCGCACAGGGCCACCAGGCGACCGTCCTCGTCGAAGGCGATGGTGGCGCACTCCTCGATGCCGTACCACGCAGACGTCACCTGGGGGTCCTTCCCGAGCGGACCCGGACCTTGGTAGCTGTCGGTGGCCCAGGAGTCGTCGTGCATCGAGCTCCGGCCGTTGTCGGCCAGCCCCGGGTGCTGCGCCACGCTCATCACGATCGGCTGGGCCCGGACCGCGTGGCCGTCGTACGACGACGTCACCAGCAGACCGCCACCGGGCGGGATCGGCAGCCGCCCGTCCGGGATCACCAGGACCGCAGCCACCGCGAGGACGACCACGGCGCCCACCCCGCCGAGGACCCAGCGGTTCGGTCGCATCCACCGCCGGCTGGCCGGGACGACGACCGCCGCCACGAGGGCGACGAGGACCCACGGCCCCACCGCGAGCCACCCCGCCACCAGCAGCGCGAGCGCCACCACGAACCCCACGGGCGGCAGCATGCCGCACTCGGTGGCGTCGTGGCGTCAGTCGAGGTAGACCACCACCTCGTCGGAGCCTTCGAGCTCCGGATCGATCTCCTTCGGGCGAGGCTTGGCGGCGGCCACGCCCAGCATCGAGCGCTGCGAGCTGCGCAACACCCAACGCCGCGCGATCGACGTCTGCGTCGACCGCGAGCTCGGCCGCCCAGCTGGACCCGCGGAGCGCGCCCGCGGCACCGCCCGGCAAGCGCTAGAGACTGATTCCAAGGGATCGTGCAAGCGAGCGGCGCTCAGCGCCGCGCTGGCAAGGCGCGGGCGCGATGTCGTACGTGGTCGTCCAACGAGCGTCCGCAACGCCGCCACGGTGGATGCTGAGCGTCGCGTAGCGTGCGAGCCCTTGGAATTGGTCATCTAGCTCGTAGCTACCCGACGCGCTCCGTCTCGGGGAACAGCGCGGCGTAGGCGTTCAGAGCGGGCTGCCCGCCCAGGTGCGCGTAGAGCACGGTCGAGTCCTTCGCGATGTCGCCGTTGCGGACCAGGTCGACCAGGCCGGCCATCGACTTGCCCTCGTAGACGGTGTCGAGAATGACTCCCTCGAGCTGACCGGTGAGCCGGATGGCGTCGAGCGTGGACTGCACCGGGATGCCGTACCTGTCACCCGCCCAGCCCTCCAGCACGGTGATCTCGTCGTCGCGCAGGTCGCGGCCCAGGCCGATCAGCTCCGCGGTGTCCCGTGCGATCCGCGCGACCTGCTCGCGGGTCTGGTCGAGGGTGGCCGAGGCGTCGATGCCGAGCACCCGTCTCGGCCGCCCGCCCGCCTCCTCGAGCGCCGCGAACCCGGCGATCATCCCGGCATGGGTCGAGCCGGTGACGGTGCAGACCACGATCGTGTCGAAGAAGACGCCGAGCTCCTCCTCCTGCCGGGCCACCTCGAAGGCCCAGTTGGCGAAGCCGAGCCCGCCGAGCCGGTGGTCGGATGCGCCGGCCGGGATGGCGTACGGCGTTCCGCCCGCCTTCTCGACGTCCTCGAGCGCCTGCCGCCACGAGTCGCGGAAGCCGATGTCGAAGCCCGCCGGGTCCAGCCGCACCTCCGCGCCCATGACCCGGCTCAGCAGGATGTTGCCGACCTGGGTGCTGAGCGGGTCGGTCCAGTCCGGCACCCAGTTCTCCTGGACCAGGACGCACCCGAGCCCGAGGTGGGCGGCCACCGCGGCGACCTGGCGGGTGTGGTTGGACTGGTGGCCGCCGATCGAGACCAAGGTGTCCGCGCCCGAGGCCAGGGCCTCGGGGACGAGGTACTCCAGCTTGCGGGTCTTGTTGCCGCCGTAGGCGAGGCCGGAGTTGCAGTCCTCGCGCTTGGCCCAGATCTCGGCGCCGCCGAGATGGGCGCTCAGCCGTGGCAGCGGATGGACCGGGCTCGGGCCGAAGGTCAGCTGGTGGCGCGGGAAGTCCTCAATGCCCATGCGGGAAGTATCGCGGTCCGCCGGGGCAGCAGCCCCTCGCGTCGCGCCGTCGCGGTGGCGGCCAGGACGGTCACCACGATGCAGGTCGCGTTGGTGAGCGGGATCGAGATGCTCTTGGCCAGCAGGAACGTCCCCAGCGGCTGGGTCTGCAGCAGCGCGAACATCGCCGCCGCCTTGGCCAGCAGCGCCAGCGCCCACAGCAGGGTGAGCCGCCGGAACAGCCGCTGCAGCGCGGGCCGAGCCCGCTGCTCGTCGGTCAGCGGGTAGAAGTCGCCGGCCAGGCGGGCGACCACCGGCCGCGCGGTGAAGACCGAGAGGAGGAACGCGGTCCCGATCAGGGCATCGGTGAGCACCGGCTGGATGAAGTAGACGAATGTGCTGTGCGAGAGGAGCGCGATCACCGTCCGCACGCTGAGCACCGCGGCGGTGAGGAGGAGGAGCCCGGAGGCCCGGCGCCGGGTCAGCGCGCGGTACGCCGTCGCGCCGTAGGACCAGGCCAGGGCGGAGAGGATCGCCGGCCAGATCCCGAAGGCGACGAACAGCGAGTAGAAGACGACCGCCGGCACCACGCAGGCGACCAGCAGGTTGGTCCCGAGCCGTCGCAGGACGCCGGCCAGGCTCGGCTGACCCGGGTCCGGTTGGGCAGCCCGGGACGGCGCGTGCCGAGCGCTGGACCGGCCCTGCCCGACCGGCGCCGGCGACAGTCGCACATCAGCAGTCGCAGCGAGGTCGAGCAGGGCCATGGGGACGATGACACCCGACCGGGACCGGTTCACGTGCGGAGTCGTCCGCACTCGGCTGTGCTGGTCCAGCGCCCGACCCCGAGTTCGGGCCCAGCTGGCCGTTTCTGCCGCGCGTGGCCCCGGATCTCGATAACCTCGGTCCCCGCCCGGGCATGATCGCGGCATGGAGCTCGCCGACACCTTCGAGTGGGAGGGCCGCCGCATCGCCTGCGGCCGGGCCGGCAGCGGGCCGCCGGTGGTCTTCTGCCACGGCACCCCCTGGTCGTCGCGCGTCTGGGCGCCGTACGCCGAGGCGCTCGCCGACCGGTTCACCGTCCACCTCTGGGACCTGCCCGGCTATGGGCGCTCCTCGAAGGACCCGAGCCACGACGTGCACGCCGGTGTCCACGCGAGGGTGCTCCGCGCGCTGCTCGACCACTGGGGGCTCGACCGACCCCAGGTGGTGGCCCACGACCTCGGCGGGCTGGTCGCGCTGCGCGCGCACCTGGTCGAGGGGGCGGCGTACGCCTCCCTGTTCCTGGTCGACGTGGTCGCGATCGCGCCCAGTGGGTCGCGGTTCTTCCGGTTCGTGCAGGACAACCCGGGTCTCCTCGCGCAGCTGCCCGGCTACGTCCACGAGGCGATCGTGCGCGCCTATGTGGGGAACGCGACCCATCGCGGCCTCCCGGCCGGCGAGCTGGACGCCCTGGTCGAGCCGTGGTTGGGCCCCGAGGGTCAACCCGCGTTCTACCGGCAGATCGAGGACTACGACCTCGACCTGATCGAGCAGAACGAACGCGGGCTCACCGGGCTCGACCTCCCCGTCCGGATCGTCTGGGGCGCCGAGGACACCTGGATACCGCTCGAGACCGGCCGCCGGCTCGCCGCGCTCGTGCCCGGCGCGGTGCTGAGCGAGGTGCCGGACGCCGGTCACCTCGTGCACTACGACGCCCCGGTCGCCCTGGCCACCGCGCTGCGCGGCTGGCTCGACCCGGCGGCATGATGGCTCCATGCCCGACCCGCGCGCAGGACAGCCAGCCCAGCCCCAGGACCTCGTGGACCTGCCGCACCTCGTCACGGCGTACTACACGCAGGTCCCCGACCCCGACGTGGCCGAGCAGCAGGTGGTGTTCGGCACCAGCGGCCACCGCGGCTCCTCGCTCGACACCGCGTTCAACGAGTGGCACATCGCGGCCACCACCCAGGCGATCTGCGACTACCGCAAGCAGCAGGGGTACGACGGGCCGCTGTTCATCGGCCGCGACCCCCACGGGCTGTCCGAGCCGGCCTGGGCGACGGCGCTCGAGGTGCTGGTCGCCAACGACGTGACCGTGCTGGTCGACAGCAGGGACGGCTACACGCCGACCCCGGCGGTCTCGCACGCGATCATCCGGGCCAACCGGGGCAAGTCCCTGGCCGGCGGGCAGGGCGGGCTGGCCGACGGGATCGTCGTGACGCCCTCGCACAACCCGCCGACGGACGGCGGCTTCAAGTACAACCCTCCGCACGGCGGTCCGGCCGACACCGACGCCACCTCGGTGATCGCCACGCGCGCCAACGAGCTGATCCGGGCGGGGCTGGACGGCGTACGACGTACGCAGTTCGCCAAGGCGCGGGCCGCTGCTTCGTCGTACGACTTCCTGGGGACCTACGTCGACGACCTCCCCGCCGCGGTGGACCTTGCGGCGGTCAAGGACGCCGGCGTGCGGATCGGCGCGGACCCGTTGGGCGGCGCATCGGTCGACTACTGGGCCGAGATCGCCACCCGGCACGGCCTCGACCTCACCGTGGTCAACCCGCTGGTCGACGCAACCTGGCGGTTCATGACGCTGGACTGGGACGGGAAGATCCGGATGGACTGCTCGTCGCCGTCCGCGATGGCGTCGCTGGTGGCCCAGAAGGACAGCTACCAGGTCGCGACCGGCAACGACGCCGACTCCGACCGGCACGGCATCGTGACGCCGGACGCGGGGCTGATGAACCCCAACCACTACCTGGCCGTCGCGATCCAGTACCTCTTCGGCGGCGGCCGGCCCGGCTGGCCGTCGGGCGCGCAGATCGGCAAGACGCTGGTCTCGAGCTCGATGATCGACCGGGTCGCGGCTGCCCTCGGCAAGCCGCTGGTGGAGGTGCCGGTCGGGTTCAAGTGGTTCGTGCCCGGGCTGATCGACGGGTCGTTCGGCTTCGGCGGCGAGGAGTCCGCGGGGGCGTCGTTCCTGCGGATGGACGGCACGACGTGGACCACCGACAAGGACGGCATCATCCTCGCCCTGCTCGCCTCCGAGATCCTCGCCAGGACCGGCCGCACCCCGAGCCAGCACTACGCCGACCTGGTCGCCGAGCACGGCGACCCGGCGTACGCCCGCATCGACGCGCCCGCCACGCGGGAGCAGAAGGCCAGGCTCGGCGCCCTCTCCGCCGACGACGTCGCCGCCACCACGCTCGCCGGCGAGCAGATCACCGCGAAGCTGACCGAGGCGCCCGGCAACCACGCGAAGATCGGCGGCCTCAAGGTGGTCACCGAATCGGCCTGGTTCGCCGCTCGCCCGTCCGGCACCGAGGACGTCTACAAGATCTACGCCGAGTCGTTCAAAGGCCCCGACCACCTCGCCGAGGTGCAGGCCGAGGCCAAGAAGGTGGTGGACGCCGCCCTTGCGGGATAGTCCCAGACCTTTTCAACACGACTTGCGCGGAACGACTGTTGGAAAGGTCTGGGACTATCCCGCCGAGGCCGCCGGTCAGAGGTGGTCGGGGACGATCAGGGCGTCCGGGTCGGCGCGCGGGGGCAGGCTCTGCAGGGCGATCTTGACCAGGGCGACGCGCGCCTGCAGGAGGACCCGGCGCTTGATGCCACGGACGTCGCCCAGCCGCTCCTCGACGGCGGCGGTCACCTGGTCGTCGGTGAAGGTCGGACGGGTGCCCGGCGCCACCTCGACATCGGGCAGCGCGACGAGGACCGGCAGCAGCTGGTCGCCGAGGCCGTCGAGGAGCTGGAACCGCTGGTACTTCCCGAGCTCTGCCCACGCGTCGTCCGCCGTACGCCGGCCCTTGCGCACGCTCTTGTCCTGAGCCGCCAGCATCGCCTTGGCCGCGCCCTCCAGGGCCACGGTCAGCTCCCGCTCGGTGAACCGCACGGCACCAGCATGTCCTGTCGAGGTGCCACAAGCACGGCACGAGGCCTACCCGCAGGCGATGATTCCGCCACCCTCGGGAGGTCGAGACAAGCATGACCTCAGGCACGATCAGCCCGTTGTACGGCGACGCCTCCGCCACCGCTCCCGAGTGGAGCGACATCGACGCCCGGCTCGCCGCGGCCCAGCTCTACTGGCTCGTGACCGTGCGCCGCGACGGCCGGCCGCACGCCGTACCGCTGTGCGGCGCCTGGCACGACGGCGCCTTCTACTTCTGCACCGGTGACGCCGAGCAGAAGATGCGCAACCTCGAGCACGACCCGCACGTCGTCGTCACCGCGGGACCCCTCGGCGCCGGCGGCTGGGCCCGGGGCAAGGACATCGCGGTCGAGGGCGTCGCGACCCGCGTCGACGACCCCGCGCTGCTGCGGTCACTGGCCGACGAGTGGGAGCGCAAGTACGCCGGCGACTGGCGCTGGGAGGTCCGCGACGGCCGGTTCTTCGAGGTCACCCACCAGGGCGACGGCACCGGCGGCGGCGCCGCCGTCTTCCGGGTGCCGCCGGACAAGGTGCTGGTCTTCGGAGACGAGCACGGGCAGACGACGTACAGGTTCCCGACGCCGCGATAGTCCGTGACGATTCGGCTCTACGAACACCGTTCTCCACAACCACTTCGTCACGGACTATCCCGGCGACCCCGATCCCACTCCGATCTGCTCGCTCGCCCACAGGCCCACCAGGCCCCGGAAGTGGGCGAGGAACTGCTCCTGCTCGTGGGGCGGGTACGTCGCCTGGACGGTGTCGCGCAGCAGCCGGTCGAAGTCGTCGCCGGTGACCCACTCGAGCACCGCCTCGGGCAGGTGGCCGAGGTGCTTGCCGCACCAGTCCCAGTAGCGCTCGGTCTCGAAGTGCTCGTCGGCGAGGGCGAGGTAGCGGTCGAGCTTCTCCTCGTAGGACAGCGAGCCGTCGTCGGCGATCTCGAAGTAGCGGCTGGTCTCGAGGTCGACCTTGCCCCGCCGCCGGTTCACCACGCTGTAGGTCGACCAGCGCACCAGCGCCGTGATCGCCCACGGGAAGTAGTAGTGCAGCGAGGTCACCGCGACGTCAGGGCAGGCGTTCGCGTAGTCGATCGGGTGGACGTCGTCGCCGACCACGAGCATCTCGCAGGAGTTGAACTCCCACCGGAAGAACGCGTTGACGATCCGCGAGGTCGCCACGGTCTGCTTGCCGGCCGACTCGGAGAGGAAGCCGTGGTTGACGGCGTACCGCTGATGCATCGGCTGGTCGGGTCGGAAGTCCATCACCATCGTCTCCGGCCCGATCGAGAGGGCCCGGGCGAAGTGGTCGTAGTCGACGGTGGCCTGCAGGTGCATCAGCATCTCGCCCGACTCGTCGTAGGCGCGGTGCAGGTCGCCGCGGTCCTCGATCCGGGAGACACCGCGCCAGGCGCCGCCGTCGAACGGCTTCATGTACAGCGGGTAGCCGAGCTCCTGGGCGATCGCGTCGAGGTCGAAGGACTGGTTGTACTTCTCCGAGGTGTAGGCCCAGCGGACGTTGTCGACCGGGTTCTTGTACGGCACCAAAATGGTCGGCGGGACCTTGAAGCCCATCCGCACCAGCGCGCAGTAGGCGCTGTGCTTCTCCATCGACTGGAACGTGAACGGGCTGTTGAGCAGGTAAGTGCCGTTGACCAGCGCGGCCTTCTTCAGCCACTCGCGCGGGTGGTAGTACCAGTGCGCGAGCCGGTCGATGACCAGCTCGGTGCGCACCGGGTCGTCGAGCCGGAACGGCTCGATGGTGAGCCGCTCGGAGGACACCGTGTGCGTCTCGCCCTCGACCTCGAGCGGACCGACCCGGCGCAGGACCTCCTCGAACGCCCGCGGCCAGTCCTCCTCGGCGCCCAGCAGCAGCCCGATCAGGTGGTCCTTGCTCATGCCACTCCCCCTTCGACAGGGTCACCGGGGGAGTCGACGACCTCGATGCGGATCCGCTTGTTGTCCTTGCCCTTGCTCTCCGTGCCCACCACGCGTACGCCGCCGACCTCCGCCGTCGACAACACGTGCGTGCCGCCGTCGGCCTGCCGGTCGAGACCGACGATGTCGATCACCCGGAGCGGGTCGATCTCCTGCGGGATCAGGTTGGCCGCCGTCCGGATCAGCGCCGGGTCGGTGTCGGCCACGCTGCGGGGCAGGAAGTCGACGACGATCTCGTGCGCCTTGGCGACCTCCTCGTTGATCCGCCGCTCGACGGCGGCGCCGAGGTCCGCCGACATGGCAGGGAACGGGAAGTCGAGCCGGCCCTTCAGTGGCTCCATGTTGCCGCCGGTGACGGGGATGCCGTAGTCGGCCCAGATCACCCCGCACAGGACGTGCAGCGCGGTGTGGGTGCGCATCAGCTGGTGCCGCCGGGTCCAGTCGATGCTTCCCTGCACCTCGGTGCCGACCTCCGGGAGCTCGCCGTCGATCGTGTGCCAGATGGTGCCGCGCTCGCGGCGTACGCCCGTCACGAAGAACGTCCCCTCGCTGGTCTGCAGCGTTCCGACGTCACTGGGCTGGCCGCCGCCCACGGGATAGAACGCCGTCCGCGCCAGCGCGACGCGGCCGCCCTCGCGGTCCACCTCGGTGACCGTGGCGTCGAACTCTGTGCAGTAAGCGTCGACCGCGAACAGCTCGGTCTCGGCCAGGCCGGGCGGTGGCGGGTTGCCGGGGACTCCCATGGATCCGTCCTAGCAGAACCTGCGTCGCGGTGGGAGCAGCCATGGGCCCGAGCCTGTGGCCGGGGTCGACGCCCCACCCTCACCAGCGTTCTCAACCAATTGGTTGACAATGTGCCGACGGCTGGCTAGGTTGGTCCTCAACCAGATAGTTGAGAAGGGACGACCGATGTCCGACCAGCTCTCGCGGGTCTTCGCCGCCCTGGCCGACCCGACGCGGCGCGACATGGTGGCCCGGCTGACCGACGCCGACGCCACCGTCGGCGAGCTGGCCGCGCCGTACGCCGTGAGCATGCAGGCGGTCTCCAAGCATCTCAAGGTGCTGGAGGACGCCGGCCTGGTGACCCGCACTCGCGACGCCCAGCGGCGTCCGGTGCACCTGGAAGCAGAGGTGTTCGACCTGATGACCGCGTGGATAGAGCGCTACCGCCAACGTGCGGAGGAGCGCTACCAGCGCCTGGACGCCGTCCTCGCCGAGCTGGACGAGACCAAGACCCCGATGGAGGAAACCGCATCATGACAACCGCACCGACCGACACCCGCTACGACCAGGCCGTGATCGAGGCCGATCCGGCGGTCCCCGCGATCCACATCTGGCGGGACTTCGCCGCGACCCCCGAGCAGCTGTTCCGCGCCCACACCGACCCCGAGCTCTACGCCCGCTGGGTCGGGCCGGCGGGCAGCACGGTGGCCATCGACCGGTGGGACGCGACCGACGGCGGCGCGTTCCGATTCGGCGACGACGAGCACTCCTTCCGCGGCTGCTTCCACACCGTCCGTCCCGACCGCATCGTCCAGACGTTCACCTGGGAGGGCATGCCCGACGACGTCGCTCTGGAGACGATCACCTTCGAGGAGCTCGGCGACGGCCGCACCCGCCTCCACGCCTTCTCGCTCTGCGACTCGTTCGAGGGCCGCGACGCGTGGCTTCGCAGCGGCATGGAGGTCGGCGTCAACGACGGGTACGCCGCGATCGACCGGATGCTCTCCGATGGCACCCTCTGAGCTCGTGTCGGCGGCCCCCGCCCGCCGGCACGAGCTGATCGCCGGCGACTTCGCCCGGCGCGTGCACGGCGTCCGGGACTGGTCGGCACCGGCCCCGGTGCCGGGCTGGACCGCCACGGACGTCGTCGCGCACCTGGTCGACTGGCTGCGGGGCTTCGTGGCGTCCGGCTCCGACGTCCGGCTGCCGGACGTCCCGCCGCCGGCCGAGCAGCCGGCGGCTGCGTGGAACGCCCACCAGCGCGCGGTCCAGGAGCTCCTCGACGACCCAGCGGCGGCCGACTCGGGGTTCGCGAACCCGCACACGGGCTCCATGCCACTGGCCCAGGCGATCGACCGCTTCTACACCACCGACGTGTTCATGCACACCTGGGACCTGGCCCGGGCCACGTCCCAGGACGACACGCTCGACCCCGAGCTGTGCGCCGTGCTGCTCACCGGCATGGAGCCGATCGACGACCTGTTGCGCGAGTCCGGCCAGTACGGCCCCAAGGTGCCCGTGCCCGACGATGCCGACGCGCAGACGCGCATGCTCGGCTTCATCGGCCGCGACCCGGGCTGGCAGGTCGCGACAGCGCGCTGATCGCCGCCGCTCTCCGACCCTTCTGATGGACCTGTGGGTGGGCGGCCGCGCGCGGGCACCCACGGAGGGTCACCGGATATCCGGGGACCCCTGAGCTTCTGTGCCGAGATCTCGCAACAGAAGCGGATGGGTCGCCACAGAAGTAGACGGCTCCAGGTATTGGACGGGCGAAGGCGATCCTTGACGGCGAGACGCGATCCGGTAGGCGCGCGCGGGCACCCAGGGATCAGTCACTAGAGCTCGTTCCGTCCTCAGACGAAGCGCGGCAGGTGGTGGGCGATCTGCTTCTGCCACCAGTCCCAGTCGTGCGCGGAGTCGTGGCCCCAGACGTCGAGCTCGTGCGGGATGCCCTTCTCGGCCAGCAGGCCGTCGAGGTGCCGGGCCGAGGGCAGCGAGCCGGTGGGGTGGGTCTCCCACGGGCCCTCGCCGACCACGAGGACGACGAAGACCCGGCCGCGCAGCCAGTCGAGGTGGTCGCCGTGCAGGTGTGCGACGTAGTCGGCCGGGTTGGTGAAGTACGCCGCCTCGCCGCGCTCGCCCCAGCCGCTCCACACCGACGGGTCGTAGTTGCCGCTCTGGCACAGCGCGACGGGGAACAGGTCGGCGCGGGTGAGCGCGAACTGCAGCGCGTGGTAGGCGCCCATCGAGCACCCGGTCACGACGGCGTCCGCTGCGCCCGGGCTGTCCTGACCGATGAACGGCACCACCCGCTCGAGGATCCAGCTCGCGTAGGCGCCGTGCCGCCGGGCACGTTCCTCGAGCGGGATGCTCGAGTCGGACCATGTCCGGTCGTCGAAGGAGTCGACGCAGTAGAGCTTGCAGCGACCGGCGTCGACCAGGTCGGCCACGGCGGCGACCATCCCGTTGTTCTCGTAGTCCCACGCGCGACCCTGCTCGCTCGGGAAGACCACGACCGGCCGGCCCCAGTGGCCGTAGCGGATGACCGTGCCGGCCCGGCCGAGCTCCGGGGCGTCGAGCTCGACCTGGTAGCGCTCCATCTGCCGACCCTAGGGCGTGTCGCCCGGGGGCTGCGAGAACCGCGCTGTCAGCCCCACGCCCGGGTCAGCAGCTCACCGAGGTGCGGGTGCAGGCTGTCGCGCCAGCAGGTCCACGTGTGGCCCTGTCTCACCTCGCCCCACGCGACGTTGAGCCCGACCTCGCGCAGCTGATCGCGCATGAGGAGGTTGTTGGCGAGGTTCTCCTCTGCGGTGCCGCAGGTCATCGTCACCTCGAGGCGGTCCGCGGCCTTCTGTGCGTCCAGGATCGTGGCCACGAAGCCGGCGACCTGCGCGAAGTGGGAGTAGCCCGACTCCTGCGGGTCCAGCCGAGGGGTGAAGAAGGACCCGGACTGCAGCATCAGGCCGGCGAACGTCCCAGGCGTGGTCCACGCCGCGTGCAGCGCCGCGAGCGCGCCCAGGCTCTGGCCGAGCAGCACCGGACGGGCGGAGGTCGCGAACGCGTCGGTGACCGCGGGCAGCACCTCGCCGACGAGCGTGGCGGCGTACGCCGAGCTGGCGGCGTACCGCTTGTCCCGCCACGGGCCGGGGTTGAGGAGCGCGACCCGCAGCGGGGGCCGGGTGGCGGCGTAGCGCACCACGCCGCCGTACTTGTCCATCTCGGGGCCGTCGTGCACCAGCAACAGCGGCAACGGCTCGCCCGCGTGCTCGGCCGGCTCCCAGACCTCGACGTCGACGTCACCGACGGAGAGCTGGTGTCGGTCGCCGGGCCGCGACGGCTCGTGGAGCCAGGCCGGCGGCTGGTAGCCGGGCATCGCGAGCCACGAGTGCGGCCCGAACGCGCCCTCGACCAGCTCGGGGTTGCCCGGGTCGGGAGACATCTCGCGGTCGACCTCGAAGAGGTACTCCAGGCAGTCGAGGTCGGGCAGCGGCAGCCGCAGCTCCCAGCCGCCCTCGACCCTCGCCATGTCCAGCTCGATGCCCAGCTGCAGGTCGCACCAGACCTTCACCTCGGCGTGGTCGTGCTCTGGGTCGCTCAGCCGGAAGACGAGCTCCTCGCCCTCGAGCGCGGTAGGTGGGAGCGCCCCGCTCGACGACCGAGCCCCCGCCGCTCGAGCACTGCCCATCGCCCCAACTTAGGTCCTAGTCTCATAGGGGACGACCCGGAGGTACCAGATGGCTGACGACGACGCTCTGCACGAGCGGATCAACGCGCTGGTCGAGGAGGAGCACGAGCTCCGCGAGCGGCATGCCGGCCAGGGGCTGGACGACCGCGAACAGGCTCGGCTCCGGCAGGTCGAGGTCCAGCTCGACCAGACCTGGGACCTGCTGCGCCGCCGCAGCGCCCGCCGCGAGGCCGGCCAGGACCCGTCCGCCGAGGCGGAGCGGGACGCCTCGACGGTGGAGGGCTACCTCCAGTAGCACCCTGGACCACCGGGCGGAGGCCCGGGTCAGCGTCGCGCCCAGCCCTCCGGCTCGCTGACCGGCCGCGCCGGCAGCTCGGGTGGCGGCTCGACGGTGCGGTGGTCGTACTGCGTCGAGAGCACGACGTGGGAGTTCATGTCGCGGTGCTCGCCCAGCCGCTCGATGAGCCCCTCGAGGTGGGCCATCGAGGCCGCCCGGACCTTGAGCATCGTGCAGAACGACCCGCTCAGCTTGTGCACCTCGACGACCTCCGGGAAGTCGTCGGCCGAGGTGTTCTTGAGCAGGCAGTGCCCGGTCTCGCAGCGCAGTTGGAGGAACGCCGTCAGCGGCAGCCCGACCTGCCCCGGGTCGACGTCCGCGCGGTAGCCGGTGATCACGCCTGCCTCCTCCAGGCGGCGGACCCGCTCCGCGACGGCGGGTGAGGAGAGGTTCACCCGCTTGCCGAGCTGGTTGTAGGACAGCCGCCCGTCCTTTTGGAGCTCGGCGAGGATCAGCCAGTCGGTCTGGTCGAGCGCCTTGGCCATCTGCAAAGCGTGTCCCTGATCTGCGTTGCGAACAAGAGGCCGGGCGCCCCCAACGCCGTTCATCGACCATTCCGGACGCCGCCGGACCTTCCTAGCGTTGAGGTCATGAACGACGCACCTGTTGCCGCACGGCTCGCCCTCGGCCTCACGCTCACCCACGTCAACAGCGCCCGACCGGACGCACCGGTCGTCCCCGATCCCCCGCCCCGATGGACTCACCCGGTGCGCGCCCACCTCGCCTCCGGCCTGCGTCGAGCGGCCGCGGCGCTCGAGCCCTGCGAGCCCATGGCGCCACAGGCGGGATAGTCCGTGACGAAGTGGCTGTGGAGAACGGTGTTCGACGCTCCATTACGTCACGGACTATCCCGGCGGCGTCACGGCACGAGGACGAGCTTCCCGGCGCCGTGGTCGGAGACCATCGCGCGGTGGGCGTCGGCGGCGCGGTCCAGCGGGAAGGTCCCGGCGACGACGACCCGCAGCCAGCCCTCGCGCACCCCCTCGACCAGGTCGAACCGGGCGGCGGCGCGGAGCTCGGTGCCCGGGTCGGCGCCCTCGCCGAAGCCGAGCTGGGTGATGCCACGCTCGGCGGCGGCCGGGCTCGGGATCAAGGTGGCGACGCGGGCGCGGTCGTTCACGACGGCCAGTGAGAGGTCCAGGACCGGCGGCGCACCCACCGCGTCGAGCACCGCGTCCACGCCGCCCGGCGCCTGCTGGCGCACCCATGCCTCGACGTCCTCGCGGAAGTCGAACGGCTCGACGCCCATCTCCCGGAGCACGGCGTGGTCGCCGGGGAGAGCGGTGCCGAGCACCCGCGCGCCGCGGTGCCGGGCCAGCTGCGCGGCGTAGAGCCCGACCCCGCCCGCAGCGCCGTTGAGCAGCACCGTGTCGCCGTCGCCCACGCCGGTCGCGGCGACCAGGTGCGCCGCGGCGGTGCCGGTCAGCATCAGCCCGGCCGCCTCCTCCCAGGACATGCCGTCCGGCTTGGGTACGCAGCTGGTCACCTTGGCGACAACCCGGTCGGCGTAGGCCCCGCTGACCGGGTGCACGATCACCTCGGCGCCCTCGTCGAGGTCACCGTCGAGCACGATGCCGGCGCACTCACCGCCGAGCAGGATCGGCAGCTTGCCCGGGTCGTCGCCGACGTCGCCGCTGTAGCTCTTCACGTCCCAGGCGTTCACGCCGACGGCCCGCACCTCGACCAGTGCCTGGCCCTCTCCGGGCTGCCCGGGGTCGTGCTCGCGCACCGCGAGCTGCTCGGGTCCGCCGTACCCGGCCGCGACGACCTGTCGGAACATGGTCCGACCCTAGAGGGCGAGTCCGCAGGGGACCGCGACCAAAGACGCGCAGACACAGCCCTGAGTACGACGACCGCGGCCCGGATGCCGTCTAGGTTGATGCGGTGGCCGTGATCGAGACCGCTGAGCTGACCAAGCGGTACCCGTCCGTCACCGCGCTCGATGCCCTCGACGTGACCGTCAACGACGGCGTCACCGGGCTGGTCGGCGCCAACGGTGCGGGGAAGTCCACGCTGATCAAGATCCTCCTCGGGCTGGTCGACGCGACGAGCGGTACGGCGCGGGTGCTCGGCCACGACGTGGCCACCGAGGGTGCCGCGATCCGGGCGCTGGTCGGCTACATGCCCGAGCACGACTGCCTGCCGGCCGACGTCTCGGCCAGCGACTTCGTGGTCCACATGGGCCAGATGTCCGGGCTGCCCTACGCCTCGGCGCGCGAGCGGGCCGCCGACGTGCTGCGCCACGTGGGGCTGGCCGAGGAGCGCTACCGGCCGATGGGCGGCTACTCGACCGGCATGAAGCAGCGCGCGAAGCTGGCCCAGGCGCTGGTCCACGACCCGCGGCTGGTGCTGCTGGACGAGCCGACCAACGGGCTCGACCCCTCGAGCCGCGACGACATGCTGGCGCTGGTGCGGAAGGTCGGCCACGAGTTCGGCATCGCGGTCCTCGTCACCTCGCACCTGCTCGGCGAGCTCGAGCGCGTCAGCGACCACGTGGTCGTGCTGGACAGCGGGCGACTGCTCCGCGCGTCGGCCACCACCGACTTCCTGCACGCGACCGGCAGCCTGGTGGTCGAGGTCCAGGGCAAGCCGGACGCCGAGCGGCTGCTCGGCCAGGCGCTGGTCGACGCCGGCCTCACCGCGCGGCCCGAGGGCGGCGGGCTGATCGAGGTCGTGGTCAAGGACGAGCACACCCCGGACGTCGTACGCGACCTCACCGCCGACCTCGGCCTCGGCCTGGTGCGGATGCAGGAGCGGCACCAGCGCATCGAGGACGTCTTCCGCGAGGGAGGTGCCGGCAGTGTCCTCCCAGTCTGAGACCGCACCGTCTGGCGCCGCGGCGCAGCGGCCCGCCGGCGTCATCCACGACCTCGGCTACCGCCCGTACGGCGGACCGCGGCTCGGCGAGCGGCCGGTGGCGTGGTCGTTCTTCCTGACCGGGCTCCGCAACACCTACGGCCTGGGCCGCTCCGGCCGCTCGAAGGTGCTGCCGATGGGGCTGATCGGCGTGATGCTGCTGCCCGCGCTGATCCTGGTCGGCGTGTTGGTGCAGGCCCGCGACATCCTCGACCTGGACTCGCAGATCGTGAGCTACTCGACCTACCCCATCACCACGCAGGTGCTGATCTCGGTCTTCGTCGCCTCCCAGGCGCCGGCGCTCATCTCCCGCGACCTGCGGTTCCGCACGATCACGCTCTACCTGGCCCGGCCCATGCGGCGACCCGTCTACGTGCTGGTCCGGCTGGCCTCGCTGACGGCGGGGACGTTCATCCTGGTCGGGTCCCCGCTTCTGCTGATGTACGTCGGCGGGATCCTGGCGGACCTGCCGCTCGGCCGCGAGACCCTGCGGTTCCTGGGCGGCATCGTGGGGGCGGCGCTGCTCGCCGCGCTGCTCTCCGGGCTCGCCGCCCTGGTGGCGGCGTTGACCACGCGGCGCGGGATGGCGGTCGCGGCGGTGATCGTGGTGCTGCTGGTGAGCTACACGGTCGTGGCCGCGATCCAGGGCATCGCCCTGGGCACCGGCAACGACTCGGTCGGCGAGGTGGCCGGGCTCTTCTCGCCGTACACCCTGGTCAACGGAGTGCAGCACTACCTCTTCGACGTCCGGGCCGCCACGGCCACGCCGCCCGAGGGCGCCGGGATGGGGCTGCTCTACCTCCTGGTCACGGTCCTCACGGTGCTGGCCTCGATCGGCGCCCTGATCGCGCGCTACCGGCGGGTGTCGCCATGAGCACCATCACGATCGACCACGTCTCGCGGTGGTTCCGCAACGTCGTCGCGGTCAACGACGTCTCGATGACGATCGGGCCCGGGGTGACCGGGCTGCTCGGCCCCAACGGCGCCGGCAAGTCGACGCTGATCGCGATGATGTCGGGCTTCCTCGCGCCGTCGACCGGCACGGTCACCTTGGACGGCGAGCCGCTGTGGCGCAACGAGGACGTCTACCGGAAGGTCGGGCTGGTGCCGGAGCGCGAGGCGCTCTACGACTTCCTGACCGGGCGGCAGTTCGTCGTCGCCATGGCCGAGCTGCACGGGCTGGCCGATGCGGGCGCGGCCGCCCAGCGCGCCCTGGCCGTCATCGAGATGACCGAGGCGCAGGACCGGCCCATCTCGACCTACTCCAAGGGCATGCGACAGCGGGTCAAGATGGCCTCCGCGCTGGTCCACGACCCGGCGGTGCTGCTGCTCGACGAGCCGTTCAACGGCATGGACCCGAGGCAGCGGATCCACCTCATGGAGCTCCTGCGGCAGTGGGGCAGCGAGAGCCGCACGGTGCTGTTCAGCTCGCACATCCTCGAGGAGGTCGAGCAGGTGGCCCGCCAGATCGAGGTGGTCGTCTCGGGCCGGCACGCCGCGTCCGGCGACTTCGGCGCGATCCGGCGGCTGATGACCGACCGGCCGAACCGGTTCGTGCTGCGTACGTCGGACGACCGGCTTCTCGCCTCGGCCCTCCTGGGCGACGCCTCCGTACGCGGCGCCCGGCTGCGGTCCGAGGGCGGCATCGAGGTGGAGGCCGCCGACTTCGGGCGGTTCAGCGAGGTGCTCCCGCGGCTGGCCCGCGACCACGACGTCTCGTTGCACGAGGTGACCCCGACCGACGAGTCGCTCGAGAGCGTCTTCGCCTACCTGGTGTCGTCATGACGATGCTCTCCCCGACGGTCGTGCGCATCGGCGCCCGGAGCATCTTCGGCCGCTGGCGCGGCATCCTCCTGTTCGCGCTGCCGGTCATCCTGATCGGCCTCGCCGCGCTCGTCCGCGGCCTGGCCGGCCAGGACGTCGATGCGACCGAGAGCGTGCTCTACGGCCTCGGGCTGGTGGTCGTCGTACCCCTCGTGGCCCTGCTCTCGACGTCCGGGCTCCTGGCCGCCGAGATCGACGACGGCTCGATCGCCTACCTGCTGGCCAAGCCGGTGTCGCGCTACACGATCGTGGCCTCGAAGCTGCTCGTCGCGCTGGCCTGCGTGGTGGCCTTCGGCGCCGTGCCGATGCTGGTCGCGGGGTTCGTGCTGCTCCCCTCGTCACCGTCGGTCGCCGTGGGCTTCGCGGTCGCCGCGCTCCTCGCCGGTACGGCGTACTGCGCGGTCTTCGCCTGGCTCTCGGTGCTCACCCGGCACGCGGTGGTCTTCGGCCTGGTCTACCTGCTGATCTGGGAGGGGCTGCTCGGCGGCCTGCTCGACGGGATCCGCTGGCTCAGCGTCACCCGCTGGTCTGCCGAGGTGGTCGACCGGATCGCCTCGCTGGACCTGGTCGACGACCTGCCGCTCTCCTACGCCCTGATCGCCCTCGCGGTCGTGATGGCCGGCGGCGTGTGGCTGACCGGCCGAAAGCTGCAGGCGTTCAACCTCACCGGCGACGAGTGAACCGGACCGGCTCGAATCGCGTTATCCGGGTACTGCTGTTCCGCGTCACACCCGTAGGAGGTCGTCGTGACCGAACCGGCCCAGCTGCCGGCCAAGCAGCCGGTCTCCGCCCTGCTGGCCGGGCCCTACGGGCACCCGTTCCACCCCGTGCTGGTGACGATCCCGATCGGTGCCTGGGTCTCCAGCGTCGTCCTCGATGTCGGCGCCCGGCTAACCGACCACACGGCAGCCCTGGCCCTGGGTGCGACCTGGCTGCTCGCCATCGGCCTGCTCGGAGCGGTGCTCGCGGCCGCGGTCGGGTTCCTTGACTTCCTGGGCATTCCCAGCGGCACTCGGGCCCACCGGCTCGCGCTGCTGCACATGACGCTGAACCTCGTGGCGACCGGGCTGTTCCTCGGCGCGCTGCTGCTCCGCCTCGGCCACCCCGACCGCACCAGCACCGGAGCGCTGGTGCTCGCCATCCTCGGGCTGGTCGGGATCGGCGTGTCCGGGATGCTGGGCGGCGAGCTCACCTTCCGGTACGGCGTCCGCGTGGCCGCCGAGACCGACCAAGCGCCTGGCCTGGTCACCCGCGACTGACGAAAGGAGACAGCATGGCTGTCATAGCTCTGGTGACCTGGGTGGTCACCGCCGGGCTGGGATTCTTCATGCTTGCGACGTGGGTCCGTGCCGGGGGTGTCCGCACCGCGACGGCTCCCGCGACGGCCACGGCGGGCGCCGATGTTGCCGGTGCGACCGGTCATCCGGCGGGGACCCGGTTCCCGCCCCCGCTCGTGTTCGGCCACTTCCTGCTCGCGGCCACCGGCCTCGTGCTGTGGATCATCTACCTCGTCGTGGACTCCGACGCACTGGCCTGGGTGGCGTTCGTGCTGCTCGTCGTGGTGGCCGCCGGCGGCGACGTCCTCTTCCTCCGCTGGTACAAGGACCGCAACCAGTCCGGCGCGCAGCTCGCGGAGCAGGCGATCCCCACGGCCGTGGTGTATCTGCACGGCCTGTTCGCGGTCGCGACGATCGTGCTGGTGTTCCTGGTTGCGGTGGGGGTCGGCGAGTAGGACGCCCGGGAGGAGTTTCGTCGGCCAGCCGACGAAACTCAGGCCGTGGCCAGCTTCCGCGCCTGCTGGTCCAACCGCGCCTGGGCGGCACGGCGCACCTTGGGGCCCTTGGTCGACATCGCCCAGAGCAGCTTGAGCTGCGAGGCGAGGTTGGACCGGTCGGTCGTCGCCAGCCAGCCGTTGGGCAGCGAGAGCCGGACCACCTTGTGCCAGGCCGAGTAGACCTGCTGGGGCATCGGGCGGCTGCAGTAGTTGAGGTCGTACTTGTCGAACAGCGCCCGCACCCGGGGCGCGATCTCCTGGTAGCGGTTCGACGGCAGGTCCGGGAAGAGGTGGTGCTCGACCTGGTGCGACAGGTTGCCGGTCATCAGGTGCAGCAACGGCGAGCCGGAGATGTTGGCCGACCCGAGCATCTGGCGGACGTACCACTCTCCGCGCGTCTCGTCGTCGGGGATGGCCGCCAGCTCGAAGGTCTCGACGCCCTCGGGGAAGTGGCCGCACATGATCACCGAGTGCGACCAGAGGTTGCGCACGAGGTTCGCGACGAAGTTCGCGGCGAGGGTCGGGAGGAAGCCGCCGAAGGGCAGGGCCAGCGCCGGGTTGACGACGTAGTCCTTGGTGGCCTGCCGGCGGATCTTGCCGAGCACCTTCTTCACGTTGCGCTGGAACTCGGCCGGGCGCCTGTCCTTGGGGATGCGCAGGTTGCGGCCCAGCTCGAGGTCGTAGGCCGCGATGCCGTACTCGAAGAAGCAGGCGTTGACGAAGTTCCAGAGCGGCTGCAGCAGGTACGCCGGCACCCAGCGCTGGTCCTCGTCGACGCGCATGATGCCGTAGCCGAGGTCGTTGTCCTTGCCGACGATGTTGGTGAAGTTGTGGTGCACCTCGTTGTGGGAGTGCTGCCACTGCTCCGCCGGGCTGGCCATGTCCCACTCCCACGTCGTGGAGTGGATCTTGGGGTCGCGCATCCAGTCCCACTGGCCGTGCAGGACGTTGTGCCCGACCTCCATGTTCTCGAGGATCTTGGAGATCGAGAGGCCGATGGTGCCGAGCACCCACAGCGGCGGCAGCGCGGAGCCGAGCAGCACCGCACGCGAGCCGAGCTCCAGCCGGCGCTGCACGGCGATCACGCGGCGGATGTAGGCCGCGTCGCGGTCGCCCCGGTCGTCGAGGACGTCCTGCCGGATCGCGTCGAGCTCGTAGCCGAGCTGCTCGATGTCCTCGGGCGTGAGGTGGGCGATCGGGTTGTCGGGCTTCTTGGTGATCGTGGTCATCGGGTCTGGTCAGTCTCCTCGTTGCGGTGGTTTCGAGACGGTCGCTGCGCGACCTCCTCAACCTCCTCGCTTCGCTCGGCCCTCATCGAGGTGGCACTCGCCGGCGGCAGCGTTGATGCAGGTCTGGATGGGGACCCCCTCGGGTCCGGTCTCACCGGGGATCGCGGTGGTGACGGCGCCGTTGCGCAGGTCGCGGACCGCGCCCGAGCGCATCGGGACGACGCAGCCCATGCAGATGCCCATCCGGCAGCCGCTGGGCATGAGGACGCCGGCGTTCTCCGCGACGTCGAGGATCGGGGTCGCACCGTCGGCCTCGACCTCGCGACCGTCGGAGAAGGTGACGCTGCCACCCTCGCCCGCCTCGACCAGGACCGGGCGGAACCGCTCGGTCGTCAGCGAGAGGCCACGGTCGGCGTGGTGCTTCTCCAGCGCGTCGAGCAGCCCGGCCGGCCCGCAGGCGTAGGTGAGCCGCTCGTCGAGGTCGGGGACGAGCTCGTCGAGGTGGTCGACGTCGAGGATGCCGTGGCAGTCGTCGTACCGCTCCACGAGGGCAAGGTGCCCCGCCGTGGAGTGCGCGCGGAGCTCGTCGCGGAACAGCGCCGAGGACTCGCTCTGGTTGACGTGCACGAGGGTGATGTCGGTGTCGACCGGCACCCGGCGCGAGAACAGGTTGCGGAGCATGCCGATGACCGGCGTGATGCCGGAGCCGGCGGTGACCATCAGCAGCTTGCGCGGGATCGGCACCGGCAGCACGAACTCGCCCTCGGCCTGCTCGAGCTGGATCATCTGGCCGGCGCGGGCCCGGTGCACGAGGTGGTTGGACACCACGCCGCCCGGGATGGCCTTCACCGTGAAGCTCAGGTTGCGGTCGCGGCGCGGCCCGTGGGTCAGCGAGTAGGTGCGCCAGAGGCGTACGCCGTCGACGTCCACACCGACGCGGACGTACTGGCCCGGCACGTGCCCGGCCCAGTCGCGACCGGGCCTGACCAGGATGGTCGCGGACTCGGCGGTCTCGGGCGTGACCGAGACGATCCGGCCCTGGAGCCCGGCGCGGCCACCGCGCAGCGGGTGGAAGACGTCGAGGACGTCGCCGAGCTCCAGCGGCGTGACCGCGGCCTCCGCCACCCGGCGCATCGCGTTCCGCAGGGACGACCCCGCGGAGAAGCCGCGGGCGGGCCCGGAGGCGGAAATCGATGCCATGGGTCAAGACTCCTGTATCGTGGGCGAGTATTCATGTCCTGTGGACGTGAACCACCGCGCTTGTTTTGTTCGCAGGAGACAATTTCCGATGCGTAGCACGCCTCAGGCCACCCCCGTCCGCACCGCCGCCCAGGGGCTCGAGCTCCCCGCCTCGGCCCTGGAGGAGATGCGCGGCCAGCTCTCCCGCGTCGCCGACGACGTCGTCGCGGCGATCGTCGAGGAGGTACCCAGCTACCGCGACGCGTTCTCGGGCCCGATGGGCACGACCATCCGCAACGCCGTCCAGCTGGCGCTCGGCGGCTTCCTGACCCTGGCCAGCCGCGGCCGCACCGCCGACCTCCGCACGCCCACGGCACCGGCGGTCGAGGGCAGCTACCAGCTCGGGCGCGGCGAGGCGCGCAGCGGCCGCACCACCGACGCGCTGCTCGGGGCGTTCCGGATCGGGGCCCGGGTGTCGTGGCACGAGCTGTCCGAGATCGCGGTGCGCAACGGGCTGCCCGCGAACGTCCTGGCCGACTTCGCCGAGCTGGTCTTCGCCTACATCGACGAGCTGTCCGCCTCCGCCGTCGCGGGGCACACCGACGAGACCGAGACCACCGGCCGGGTGCGCCAGCGGCTGCTCGAGCGGATCGCCGAGCTGCTGCTGGACGGCGCGTCCGACGAGGACGTCGTCGAGGCCGCCGAGCGGGCCGGCTGGGCGCCGCCGACCACGCTCACCGCCGTCCTGGTGCCGGACGCGCAGGTGCGCCCGGTGCTGGCGGCCGTGTCGGCAGCCACCCTGCAGGCCACCGAGGTGCCCGGCCTCGACGCGGGCACCCTGCTGCTGGTGCCCGACGCGCACGCGCGGCGGCGGCCCGCCCTGCTCCGGACCCTGAAGGACCGTGGCTCGATCGCCGGGCCGGCGGTCCCCTGGCTCGACGTACGCCGCTCGGTCGACCGTGCCCTGCGCGCCCGCGAGCTCGGCGTCGGGGTCGACACCGAGGCGGAGCTCCCGCGGCTGGTGCTGCACGCCGACGAGGCGGCACTGGCCGACCTGCGCGCCCGGGCGCTGGCCCCGCTCGACGACCTCAAGCCGAGCGCGCGCGAGAAGCTCGCCGACACCCTCCGCGCCTGGCTGCTCCACCAGGGCCGCCGCGACGACATGGCCAAGGCGCTGTTCGTGCACCCGCAGACCGTCCGCTACCGGATGGGCCAGCTCCGCGACGTCTACGGCGACCGGCTCGAGGACCCCGACACCGTCCTGGCGCTCACCCTGGCGCTGGCCTGAGGGATAGTCCCAGACCTTTCTCACCGGCCTCACGCTCATCCGCGTTGGGAACGTCTGCCACTATCCCCCGGATCGGCGGCTGCCGACGTACGCCGCCACCAGGGTCAGGCCGACGCACGTGGCGACGATCGCGCTGAGCGGCAGCCAGGGGAAGGTGAGGGGCTGGTTCGCTACGTCGCCCGCGGTCGCCGACCGGACGGTCCAGCCGACGACGGCGGTGACGACCCCGCCCACGAGCAGCGCGGCCGCGCCGACCAGTCCGGCCTCCCAGAGGGCCATCCGGCGCAGCTGGTCGCGGGTGGCGCCGAGCAGGGCGATGGTGCGCAGCTGCGCGCGGCGCTGGGAGGCACCGACCAGGACCGAGTTCACGATCGCGATGGCGGCGTAGAGCCCCGCCGGTCCGAGCAGGATCCACAGCCCGAGGTTGTTGTTCTCCCTGGTCTGCTGGTCCACCTGGTCGAGCCAGGCGTCCTTGGTGAGCACGTCCGCGTCGGTGCCCTCCAGCAGCCCCGCGAGGTCGTCGCTCCCGGGGTCGACGAACCACTCCTGGGGCGTCGTGTCACGAAGCTTCTGGGGCACCAGCGACGGCGGCACGATGACGTCGGAGTAGAGGTCGGGCGCGTCCTGCACGACCGCCACCACGCGCGCGCCCAGCAGCTTGTCACCGAGGTGCACGCCGGAGTCGCTGGACCAACCCCTGGTGATGACCACGCCGTGGTCGAGCTCGGAGAGGTCGCCCTTGACCACCTTCATGGTCCGCGCCTCGGGTGCGGTCGCCGGGTCGACCACGTCCACGTCCTGCAGGTCGTGCTCGGCGCCCACCGGGAGGACGACCGAGACCCGCGGGTCGGCCAGGGGTACGTCGGCCAGCCGGTCGCCGACCGATGCGTCGCCGTTGGTCTCGACGACGTACGGCGTCGCGAGCTGCTCGCGGTCGAGCGCGGTCACCCAGTCGGCGGTGAAGCTGAGCGCCAGGATCATCGAGCCGGCCACCGCGGAGATCGCGAGGATCGGCGCGGCCAGCGCGACCGGGGTGCGGACCGCGGTCCGGACGTGGTCGCGCGCGAGCCGGGCCGAGACGTCGCGGCGCACGAAGGGACGCGCCACCAGCCCCGCCAGCCCGGGGAAGATCCAGCCGCCGAGGCAGTAGAGGCCGATCACCGCCACCTCCGGCACCAGGATCGACATGACCAGTGCGAAGACGGGGTCCAGCGCGTGCGCCAGGACCAGTGCCGCGACCGTGCCGCCGAGGCAGAGCACGCCGATGACGAGCTGCCACAGGCCCGGCCGGCGCCGCTCCAGCCCGGCCTCCTGGAACACCGCGACCGGCGAGACCCGCGAGGCCCGCTTGGACGACCGCCAGGCGCCGAGCAGCGCGACCGCGATCCCGATGGGCGCCGCGATCGTCCACGCCAGCCAGGGGGCGGGCAGGTCGAGGTCGACGGTCAGCAGCCCCTTCCACCGCATCACCTCCAGGAAGGCCGGCGCCGCCAGCATGCCGACCAGTGACCCGACCACGGCGGCCACCACCGCGACCACCGCCGACTCGCCCAGCACCATCCGGCGCACCTGCCGCGGCGTCGCACCGACCAGCCTCAGCAGCCCGAGTTGGCGGCGCCGGGTGGCGACGACGAAGCCGAAGGTGCTGCCGACCACGAAGATCGCCATGAACAGCGCGACGCCGGACATGAGGCCGAACAGCGACGCCAGGTCCGACAGCTGGGCGCGCTCCTCGACCGAGAGGCCGGCCCGGTGGCCAGTGGTGTCGACCGCCCCGCCGACGGTGACGGCCACCGACAGCAGGGCGATGCCGAAGACGAGCGCGACCAGCGCCCCGACGTACGGCTGCCACGAGTGCCGGACTGTCTGCCGGCTGAGCTTCAGCATCATCGCTCGAGCTCGCTCATCGTGGCCGCGATGGTGGCGGCGTCGGCTCGGTCCAGCCGGCCCACGACCCGCCCGTCCTCGAGGAACAGCGTGGTGTGCGCGTACGACGCCGCGAGCGGGTCGTGGGTGACCATCACGACGGTGTGGCCGCTCTCGTCCGACGCCTTCCGCATCAGCTCGAGGACCCGGCGTCCCGACGCGCGGTCCAGCGCGCCGGTCGGCTCGTCGGCGTAGAGCACGTCGGGCCGCAGGTGCAGCGCCCGGGCGATCGCGACGCGCTGCTGCTGACCGCCGGAGAGTTCCGGCGGACGCCGCTTCGCCTTCTCCTCGAGCCCGACCTGGCGCAGCGCGTCCATCACCGCACCGCGGTCGACCCGCAGGCCGGCCAGCCGGGCGGGGAGGGCGACGTTCTCGTAGGCCGTCAGCGCGTCGAGCAGGTTGTAGGCCTGGAACACGAAGGCCATCGACGTACGCCGCAGCTTGGTCAGCTCGGTCTCCTTGAGCCGGCCGATGGGCACGTCGCCGACCACGACCTCGCCGGCGGTGGGCCGGTCGAGGCCGGCGGCGACCTGGAGGAGCGTGGTCTTGCCGGAGCCGGACGGCCCCATCACGGCGGTGAAGGTGCCGCGCAGGAAGGTGTGGGTCACGCCGCGCAGGGCGTGCACGTCGCCGGCGCGCGACCGGTAGGTGCGGGAGACGCCGTCGAGGGTGACCGCGACGGGAGGGGCGAGGACGTCGGTGGTGGTCATGCCAT
Organism: Nocardioides sp.; assembly: GCF_036274455.1. Lineage (GTDB taxonomy): Bacteria > Actinomycetota > Actinomycetes > Propionibacteriales > Nocardioidaceae > Nocardioides. Next base: position 38,257 of record NZ_DASUFR010000243.1, read on the forward strand.
CCAGCACACCGGCGATCGGCGGCCCGCTCACTGGTCCCGGCGCGACACCGGTGGTAGCGCGTGCGCTACCCCATCTGCGCCCGAGGCCACCTAGCCTCGACGTCATGGACGCGTGGTCGGCCCTGCGCGGGCACCCGGCGCGCTTCCTCCGCTCGCGCTGGCCGTGGCGGTCGCTGGCCTACCTGCTCACGAGCCTCCTGGTCGGCATCCCGCTCGTCGTCCTGCTGCTCGCGCTGGTCCGCCAGCTCGGCACTCTCGAACGCCGGCGGCTGGGGCTCGTCCAGTCCCGCCCCGCCTCGGCCCTCACCAGGCGCGAGCGCCGGCAGGCGCGGCGGCGGCTGCCGATGTCGTGGCCCGAGGTCGGCTATGCCTTCCTGTTGGCCGTCGTGCTGTTCCCGCTGGACTTCCTGGTGCTGGTCTTCCTGGTGACCGTGCCCGTCACGCTGGTGCTCGCTCCGGTCCTGGCCGAGACCGGCGACCTGGTGATGCTCGGCTGGCACGTCGACCCGGGCTCAGAGGCGTGGCTGGCGGCCCTGGTCGGTGTCGCGCTCTGCGTGGTCGCGGCGTACGCCCTCACGCTGGCCGCCGTCGCGCAGGGGGCCCTGGCGCGGCTGCTGCTGGACCCGCGCGAGGCGCAGCTGGTCGCGGAGGTCGCGAACCTGCGCCGGTCGCGGGTCGACCTGGTCGACGCCTTCGAGACCGAGCGGCGCCGGATCGAGCGGGACCTGCACGACGGGGTGCAGCAACGGCTGGTGGCGCTCACCATGACCCTGGGCCGGGCCGAGCTCGACGTGCCGGACGGCCCCGGTCTGGTCGCGGTCCAGGACGCGCACCGGCAGGCGGAGGAGGCGCTGGCCGACCTGCGCAGCACGATCCGCGGCATCCACCCGCGGGTGCTGGTCGACCACGGGCTGGCCGCCGCGGTGCACGAGCTGGCCGACCGCTCCCCCGTGCCGGTGTCGGTCGACATCACGCTGGCCGAGCGGCTGCCGGCACCGGTCGAGCAGGCGGCGTACTTCGTGGTCAGCGAGGCGCTCACCAACGTGGCCCGGCACTCCCGGGCGCGCCGGGCCGGCGTGCACGGCTGGGTGCGGGACTCGACATTCGTCCTCACCGTCGACGACGACGGCGTCGGAGGGGCCACGGCCGCCGGGGCCGGCACCGGGCTGGCGGGGCTGGCCGTCCGGCTGGACGCGCTCGGTGGCACGCTGCGGGTGACCAGCCCGCCCGGCGGGCCGACGGAGGTGAGGATGGAGTGCCCGGTCTGAGGATCGTCCTCGCCGAGGACGCGGCGCTGCTCCGCGAGGGGCTGGTCGGCATCCTCGAGCGGGCCGGCCACGAGGTCGTGGCGGCGGTCGAGGACGCGGATGCGCTGCTGGCCTTCACCGCGCGGCACCAGCCGGACCTGGTCGTCACCGACATCCGGATGCCACCGACGCACACCGACGAGGGGCTGCGCGCGGCCGCCCGGATCCGTGCCGAGCACCCGGCCATCGCGATCATGGTGCTCTCGGCGTACGTCGCGGAGGCCTACGTCCCCGAGCTGCTCGAGGCGACAGCCGGCTCCGCCGGGATCGGCTACCTGCTCAAGGACCGGGTCGGACACGTCCGCGAGTTCCTCGCCTCGGTGGACCGGGTGGCAGCCGGCGAGACCGTGGTCGACCCCGAGGTGGTCCGCCAGCTGCTCGGTCGGCGCCGCGCCGACGGCCCGCTCGGCTCGCTCACCGACCGCGAGCGCGAGGTGCTGGCGCTGATGGCCGAGGGTCGCACCAACGGCTCGATCGCGGAGGAGCTGGTGGTCAGCGAGGCCGCGGTCCGCAAGCACGTCGGCAACATCTTCGCCAAGCTCGACCTCGATCCTGCGTCCGACCGCCGGGTCTCCGCGGTGCTCGCCTACCTGAGGGGCTGACCTCGGGGGCCGGATTCCCCGGCCGGGCGGCTACAGCCCCTGCCAGTCCGGCTTCGCGGCGTAGACCTCGCGGTAGTGGTCGAGCCGGGCGAGGCCGGCGGCGGCGTCGGGGTCGAGGAGCACCGTGGCGTGCGGATGCAGCTGGAGGATCGAGGCCGGGCAGGAGGCGGTGAGAGGGCCCTCGACCGCCGCGGCGACAGCGTCGGCCTTGCCGCTGCCGGTGGCGATGAACAGCAGGTGGCGGGCGCGCAGGATGGTGCCGAGCCCCTGCGTGAGCACGTGGCGGGGGACGTCGTCCACGGAGCCGAAGAAGCGCGCGTTGTCCCGCCGGGTGGTCTCGGTGAGGGTCTTGATCCGGGTGGCCGAGGCGAGCGAGGAGCCGGGCTCGTTGAACGCGAGGTGCCCGTCCGAGCCGATGCCGAGCACCTGCAGGTCGACCCCGCCGGCGTCGAGCAGCGCCTGCTCGTAGGACGCGCCTGCGGTCGCCGGGTCGGTCGGGTCCGGACCGTGCACGCGCTCGGCCGCGATGCCGAGGTCGTCGGTCAGCTCACGGGCGATGGTGGCGCGGTAGGACTGCGGGTGGCCGGCCGGGAGACCGACGTACTCGTCGAGGAGGAAGGCCCGCACCTCGCCGTACGACGGGCCGGTGCCGGCCCGGTGCCGAGCGACGAGCTCGGCGTACGTCGGGACCGGCGTGGACCCCGTGGCCACCCCGAGCACGCACGCCGGCCGGCTGCGGACGAGCGCCTCGATCGTGTCGGCGGCCAGCGCCGCCACCGCGTCGGCCGAGGAGAGGGGGACTACTTCCATGGCCGTTCCATCATTGACGACCCAACAGGGCCGCTCCGATCGCCGCAACCGGCTGGTCGACGGGCACGACCCTGATCCGGGCGGCGAGGTCGAGCGAGGCCAGGAACGGCGACGTCGCGGCCTGGGCGCGCAGCGCGTCCGACACCGCCTCCACCAGCGGCGGACCGAGGTGGGCCACGCCACCCCCGAGCACGATCGTGGCCGGGTCGACCGACAGGCAGAGGGTGCGAACGGCGTCGGCCACGCCGGCCGCGAACCGGCCGCGCACCTCGACGGCCCGCGCGTCCCCCGCGGCTGCGGCCGCGAAGAGCGCCTGGGCGGGGGGGACCTCGCCCGACGGCCAGGCCTCCTCCAGCGCGCGGCCGGACGCGACGGTCTCCAGGCAGCCGCGCTGGCCGCACTGGCAGACCGCGCCGTGAGGGTCGATGGGGACGTGGCCGATCTCGCCGGCCGCACCGGTCGCGCCCCGGCGGAGCACACCGTCGAGCACGAGGCCCGCGGCGAGGCCGGTGCCGATCGAGAGGTAGACGAGGTCCTGGATCCCGCTGAGCGCCACCGCACCGAGCGTGGCGACGTTGACGTCGTTCTCGACCGCGACGCGCACCCCGAGCCGGGCCTCGAGCTCGGCCCGCAGCGGCACCCAGTCGCCGTCGACGCCGAGGTTCACCGCGTGCTTGACCGCCCCGCGCTCGACGTCGACCAGCCCCGGGATGCCGAGGCCGACCGAGGTGGCCGGGGCACCGTCGGTGGCGGCGCCGAGGTGGGCCACCACGAGCTCGACGGTCCGAACCACGCCGTCGGGTCCGGGCTCGGTCGCCTCCCGGACCTGCTCCAGCACCCGGCCGTCGGCGTCGACCAGCACGCCGAGAGTCTTCGTGGCCCCGATGTCGAGGCCGATGGTGCCGGTCACTGGTTCAAGCCTGCCTTCCTGAGTACGTCGGCCACCGCCACCGCGCCGGGGCGGGACCAGCCGCGTGCGTGGATGGTCGGCAGGTCGTCGGTGCGCCGGTCGGCCGGCCAGCCCCACTCGACCACGACGGAGCCGGCCGGGGCGCCGGCCAGGGTGGCGAGCACGTCGGGCTGCCGGTGCGCGTCGCGGACCTGGAGGACCAGCGGCCCGGGCGGCAGGTCGGTGGTGCCCGGCGCGAGGACGTGGTCGGCGGGCAGCCCCCAGGACGTCTGGCCGACGGCGATGTTGGGGCGCGAGTCGACGCGGACCACCCGCGCTCCCGCGAGCGAGGGCAGCGCGCCGGCGACGGTCACGGCGCGTGCAGCGCCTGCTGCCAGGGCTTCGGAGAATGCTCGACTGTCGAGCTCTTCGTGAACCGAGGTGACGGCCAGTGCGGACACGGCCTTGGCGGCGTCGTCCAGTCGCTCCTCGGAGAGACGGCCCGAGCGCACCGCCTCGACCAGCGCGCACTGGAGCTCGCGCACCTGCTCGACGGAGTTGTCGGCGCCGATGCACAGCAGGTCCGCGCCCGCGGCGACCGCGAGCACCGCCGCCTCCGGGATCCCGCGGGTCGCGGAGGCGCCGGCCATGTCGAGGGCGTCGCTGACGACGACGCCCCGGAACCCGAGCCGGCCGCGGAGCAGCCCCACCACCGGCGCGCTCAGCGTCGCCGGGAGCTCGGGGTCGAAGGCCCGCACGACGATGTGCGAGGTCATCACCGCCGCCGTACCGGCCTCGACGGCGGCCGCGAAGGGCACCAGCTCCCGCTCGGCCAGCGTCGCCAGGCCGGCGTCGAGCGCCGGCAGGGCGAGATGGCTGTCCTCGCCGGTGTCCCCGTGGCCCGGGAAGTGCTTGGCGCAGGCGGCGACCCCCGCGGACTGCAGGCCGATCGTCCAGGCCGCCACGTGCGCGGCCACGGCGGGCGCCGACGAGCCGAAGCTGCGGGTGCCGATGACCGGGTTGTCCGGGTTGGAGTTGACGTCGGCGACCGGCCCCAGGTCGAGGTTGATGCCCACCGCCGCGAGCTCGAGGCCGATCGCGCGGCCCACCGACCGGGTCAGCGCGAGGTCGTCGGCCTCGCCGAGGGCCAGCGGCCCGAGCACCGGGCTGCCGTCGGTGACGTGCAGCCGGGTGACGTCGCCGCCCTCCTCGTCGATCGCGATGACGGCACCGGGCGAGACCGAGCGCACCGCGGCGGTGTACGCCGCCAGCGCGTCCGGCCCGTCCGCGGTGTTGGACCCGAACAGGCACAGCCCGCCCAGCCCCTCCTCCAGCAGCGGCTCGACCTCGGCGGGCAGCCTCGTGCCGGCGAACGACGGCAGCAGGACGCGCAGGGCGGTGGACTCCAGCGTCATGAGGGGCGTCACCCCTTCACCGCCCCGGAGGTGAGCCCGGAGACCATGCGGCCCTGCACCAGGAGGAAGAACACGATCACCGGGATGGCGATCAGCGTGGAGCCGGCCATCACGCCGCCCCAGTCGATGCCGCGGTTGACGTCGAGGAAGCCGGCCAGCCACACCGGCAGCGTCTTCTTGTCCTCGCGCGTCATCACGACGACCGCGAGGGTGAACTCGTTCCACGCCTGGATGAAGCCGAAGACGCCGGTCGCGACCAGCCCGGGCGCCAGCAATGGGAAGGTCACCTTGCGGAAGGCCTGGAGCCGCGAGCAGCCGTCGATCATCGCGGCCTCCTCGAGCTCGTAGGGCACCCCGGCCACGAAGCCGCGCAGCGTCCAGACCGTGAACGGGAGCACGGTGGCGACGTAGACCAGGGTGAGCCCGGCGACCGTGTTGAGGAGATGGAACCCCTCCAGCATCTTGTACTGGCTGATGAACAGCCCCTCGACCGGGATCATCTGGATCAGCAGCAGGGCGACGATGAACCCCATGCGGCCCGGGAAGCGGAACCTCGTCACCGCGAGCGCCGCGAAGAACGCGAAGACCAGGGAGATGGCGACCGTCGCGACCGTCACGCCGAGGCTCATCCAGAGCGCGTCGAAGAACCGCCCCCCGGAGAGCACCCGGCGGTAGTTGTCGAGCGAGCCGCCCAGCGGGAGCCAGGTCGGGTCCGGCGCGATGATCTCGCGGCGCGGCAGGAGCGAGGTGTTGACCATCCAGTACACCGGGAACGTGCAGAGCAGGAAGATCACCAGTCCGGCCAGGTTGGCGCCGATCCGGGCCGATCGCGCGGGTGGTCGCGGCATGGGTCAGTCCTCCTCGGCCCGGAGCATGGTGACGACGTACGGCGCGGTCAGGATCACGGTGAGCGCGAGCATGAACATCGCGACCGCGGCCGCCGTACCGAAGTCGCCGCCGCCGATCCCGAGCCGGTAGATGTAGGTGCCGAGCAGGTTGGTGTCGCGAGTGACGCCGCCGGCCTGCTGGAGCACGTAGATCTGGGTGAAGACGCGCAGGTCCCAGATGATCTGCAGCAGCCCCATGATCAGCAGGACCGGGCGGATCGCGGGGAGTACGACGTGGCGCAGCCGCTGCCAGGCGCCGGCGCCGTCGAGCTCGGCGGCCTCGGTGAGGTCCTCGCTGACCTGGGTGAGCGCGGCGTAGCCGGTGAAGGCCACGAACGGGACGCTCATCCAGACCACGATCACCGTGGCGACGAAGAAGAACGACAGTGGCTCCAGCAGCCACGCGTGTCCCTCGTAGTCGGCGCCCAGGCGGGTCAGCGTCCAGTTGACGACGCCGTACTGGGTGTCGAAGAGCCACTGCCACACCGTCAGCGAGGCCACGACCGGCATCGCCCAGGCCAGGAGCAGCCCGGCCTGCACCAGGACCCGGACCGGACCCGACATCAGCCGCATCAGGAGCGCTACGGCCATGCCCAGCACCATTGTCACGGCCGCGTTGACCAGGCAGAAGACGATGGTGCGGACCAGCACCTTCCACAGGTAGCTGTCGGTGACCAGGGCCTCGTAGTTGTCGAGGCCGACGAAGTCGGCCGGGCGGCCGAACTGCTGGGCCAGGCCGTACTCGTGGAAGGAGAGCACCACCTGGCGCACCAGCGGGTAGCCGAGCGAGAGCGCGAGCAGGAACGCCGCCGGGAGCGCGAGCGCGTACGGCAGCCCGCCGGCGCCGCGGCTCCGGGGCGGCCGCTCGGCGGGGACCCCGATGTCCGGGGGCGCGGTGGTCGGTGCGCTGGTCGTCGTACTCACCCCCTCCTCCTCTCGAGCCTGTTGCGTCCTGCACTGCCCGGGGTCCGATCATCGTCGGGCATGGAGCGGCCGGGGCGGCGTCGGTTCCACCGGGACGCCGCCCCGGCCGATCTGTGTCGTGCAGTGACGGAGCTGCAGCGACGTCGTGGCTCAGCCCTGGCTGAGCTGCTCGGTGATCTTCTCGTCGGCGGCCTTGGCCAGCTCCTCGACGTCGCCGCCCTTGGCGATGTCGACGAACAGGTCCTCGAGCACCCGCGAACCCTCCACCGTGGCCCAGCCCGGCGCGGCCGGGGTGAGCTTGGCGTTGGACGCCGCCGCGATCGTGGCCTGGGCGAACTCGTCGGTGCCCAGCTCGCTGGACAGCGACTCCTTTGCCGGGGTGAGCCCGGCCGCGGCCAGGAGCTTCTGGTAGTCGTCGCTGAGCATCAGGCCGACGACGTCCCTGGCGAGGTCCTGGTTCTTCGACTTGGCCGAGATCGCGATGTCCGAGCCGCCGAGCAGCACCGGAGCCGGCTGGCCGTCGGTACCCGGGAGGGCGAAGACGCCGACGTTGGCCATCATGTCCGGGCAGCCGGAGTCGGGGTCCTCGATGAGCCCCTTCACCCAGCCGGGAGTCGACATCATGCCGACCTCGCCGGCACAGAACGGGGTCTGCGGGTTCTCCTCGTTGCCGTCCTTGGCCGCACCGGACGCCTGCTCCATCAAGGTCTGGACGGTCTCGAGCCCGGCGACCGACTCGGGCGCCGAGAGGTGTCCCTGCCACTCCCCGCCGTCCTCGACCGCGAGGTCACCACCGGCGTCCCAGACGAAGGCCACGCCGTTGCGCCAGTCCTGGCCGGGGAACCAGAAGCCGGAGAAGTTGGCCGGCTCGCGGTTGGCCTCCTTGAGGGCGATGGCGTCCTGGACGAACTCGTCCATGGTCGTCGGGACCGACAGGCCCGCCTTCTCGAAGAGGTCCTTGCGGTAGAAGATGTACTTCGAGCCCGCGTAGTACGGGACGGCGTACGTCTTGCCGTCCACCGTCGCGCCCTCGACGAAGCCCGGCAGCAGGTCGTCGCCGCCGAGGTCGTCGAGCTCGTCGGTCAGGTCGGAGAACGCGCCCGCCGAGGTGAACGTCGGCGCCTGGGTGTTGCCGATCTCGACGACGTCGGGCGTCTCGGACTCGCTGGACAGCGAGGTGGTGAGGCGCTCCACCAGGCCCTCCCACTGCTGCTCCTCGATCGTCAGGGTCGAGCCCGGGT
>NZ_DASUFR010000244.1:0-5437 GCF_036274455.1 Nocardioides sp.
AGGGTGCGGCGGCGCGCCTGGGCTGAAGCCTGCCTCGGGGCCGGGGTTCCCGAGCGACCTGACAGGCTCGTGAGGTGACCTCGCGGTACAACGAGCTGTCCGGCCAGAGCGTCGACCGCGCCGTTGCACAGCGCGGGCACCACCACCATTCCCCCGCCAGCCCCGCTGATGGGGTTTGCGGAGGGAAATCGGCACCTGGTGCCGGAGAACCTCGGCAAAGACGGGTCCAGCTGATTTGCACCACATCTCGGCGTCCTGGGTGGCCAATTTGCGGTGCGGTCCCCCGTGGAACCGGGACACCACAGCTACTGCTTCTTCGACGACTCCAGCTGCGGGGTGCGGATGCTGTTCAGCTCGAAGTGCATCGGGTCGGTGTAGTGCCAGGTGCCGCCCCAGGTGAAGCCCCACTTCTCGAAGACCTGGACCACCGACCGGTCGATGGCGCCGACCGTGCCGCGCTGGTTCTCCACCGCGTTGATGTCGAGGGCGAGCCCGAAGGCGTGGTTGGACAGGGTGGTGGTGCCGGCGATGAACCGCGGGTAGTAGCAGCCGGCGTACTGCTCGGGGTGGATCGCGCCGGCCAGCCCCTGCTCCTGGATGTCGAGCAGCGCCGCCCTCAGCTGCGGGAAGATCACCTTGTTGCAGGTGACCGCGCCCAGGATCGGGACCAGCTCGGTGGTGATGTGGTCGCGGACCCACGCCGGGTCGGGGGCGATGTGGCCGCCGCCGAGGACGCTGTAGCGGTAGACCCCCACCGCGTCGGCGACGGTGCCGGTGACGACCGCGATCTGGTGGGCCGACGGGTCGATGCCGGTGCGGGTGGCCTTGTCGACGAGCTGCGCGGAGGTGTCGGGGCCGAGCAGCTTCTCGATCCGCTTCCGCACCGGCTTGGGTGCGTGCTTGCCGGTCCGCACCAGCAGCGCGTTGTCCGGCTTCATGCCGAGGGTCTTCACCCAGGTGTCGTTGACCACCGCGTCCACGAGCGGCTGCTGCTGGATGTAGGCGCCGACGTGGACCGACGGGGCATCGGTGGCGCCACCGAGCCTGAGGTAGCCGTCGGCGTCGAGCGGGACCCGATCCTTGAGCCGCTGCTTGAGGGCGAGCTCGCCGCCGGCCAGGCGGTCCCAGGCCTCCTGGAAGTCCGCCGAGTCGCGCGGCACGAAGCTGCGGTACGTCGCCGGGTCGACCGCCGCCACGGTCAGTGCGCGGTTCTCGATGGTGGCCTCGGACAGCGAGATCACGGCCACGCTGGTGACGCCGGGGACGTGCTTGATCGCCCGGACGGTGGCTTCGTCGATGGTGTCGGCCCGGGTGACAAGGATGTCGGCCGGCGCCAGCACCCCCGGCTGGCGCGGCCCGGGAGCGGGGACGGCGTGCGCGTCCTCGACCGTCGGCGCCGCGGACGTGCCCGGCGCACCCGGGGTCGCCGCGGCCGACGTCGGGTCCGCCGACGGGTCACCCGAGCTACCCGAGCACGCCGACAGCACGAGCGCCGCGCAGACCGCGATGGCGGTCTGCGCGCGTCGTGCCCCATGTCGCGCCATCAGTCCCTCCGTGTGACAAGGGTAGGTACCCGGAGGAACTGGTGGCGCGTGCGGCAGCGCTCAGCCGCGGCGGCGCTTGATCTCCTCGTTGATCGCCGGCACGACCTCGTGCAGGTCGCCGATCACTGCGTACGTCGCCCGGGTCACCATCGGCGCCTCGGGGTCGGTGTTGATCGCGAGGATCGTCTTCGCCGACGAGCAGCCCGCCCAGTGCTGGATGGCGCCGCTGATGCCGCACGGGATGTAGAGCTCCGGCGAGATCCGGCTGCCGGTCTGGCCGACCTGCTCGTGGTGCGGCCGCCAGCCGGCGCTGGTGACAACCCGCGAGACGCCGAGCGCGGCGCCGAGCAGCTCGGTGAGCTCGAGCAGGTCGGTGAAGCCGTCGGGCCCGCCGGCGCCACGGCCGGCGCCGACGACCACCCGCGCGGACTTCAGCGAGCCGGACTCGTCGGCCTCGGGTTCCTCGGTCGACACCACCCGCGCGACCAGGTCGGCGGCCGCGATCTCGGGGGCCACCGGGACGACGTCGGCCGCACCCGGGACCTCGGCCGGGGACGCCTCGACGGCATGGCCGGCGACGGTGAACACCGCCGGCCGCTGGTCGAGCACCATCTCCTCCAGGGCCGCGCCACCGACCACCTGCCGGGTGACCGTGAACGGCGAGAGGCCGTCGAACGACAGCACGTTCGCCGCCATCGCGACCCCGGCTCGGGTAGCCAGGTGCGCCATCAGCTCGTTGCCGCGGTCGGTGCCGGCGGCCATCACCACGACGGCGTTGGCCTCCTTGCGCACCGAGAGGATCGCCGAGGCCCAGCCCGCGCCGGAGTACGCCGCGACGCCGTCGCCGCCGACCTGGTAGATCGTACGGACGCCGTACGCCGCGAGCTCCTTGCGCAGCTCGTCGCCGGCCTCGCCCACCACGACCGCGTCGACCGGGACCCCGCCTCCCTCGGCGGAGAGCCGGCGGGCGAAGGTCAGCGCCTCGAGCGACACGTCGACGGCGGCGCCCTCGAGGTCCTTCTCGACCAGGGTCAGGATCATCGGGCCAGCACCCCCAGCTCCTCGAACAGGTCGACCACGGCCGGAGCGGCGGCCGCTCCCTCACCGAGCACCTGCACGTTGCTGGGCACCGGCGGCGGGAGGGTCAGCCTGACCCGCTTGGGTCCGGTGGGCTCCGCCGAGAGTGTGCGCTCCTCGATCGCCACCTTCTTGGCCTTCATCCGGCCGGGCACGCTGGGGTAGCGCGGCTCGACACCGCCCTCCCGGATCGTCACCACCGCCGGCAGCGGGACCCGGTAGGTCTCGACGCCCTCGGGCCCGTCGACGTGCGCGGTCACCGTGTCGCCCTCGACCGAGACGACCTTGGCGCCGTTCACGACCGGGCGGCCGAGCTCGTAGGCGAGCCGGATGCCGACCTGGAAGTCGCCGCTGTCAGCGGCGTCGTTCCCCAGCAGCACCAGCTCGTGAGGGGTGCCCCCTGCTTCGTGGGCCCTGACCACGGCGGCGACCTCTCGCGCGACGTCGGCGGGGCCGAGCTTCGAGGCGTCGGTCTCGACCAGGGTCGCGGCGGTGGCACCCACCGCGAGCGCGGATCGGAGCTGCTCGACGGCATCGGCGTCGCCGAGCGTCAGGACCGACACCTCACCGCCGGTCGCCGCGGTGATCTGTACGGCGAGCTCGACCGCACACTCCTCGTGCGGGCTGGTCGTGAAGCCGGCGTACCGCCCGTCGACCGCCTGTGCGTCCTCGGTCAGCACCACCTCGCTGGAGGAGTCCGGGACCCGCTTGACGCAGACCAGGACATCAGCCATCAGCGCAGCCTCTCGTTCGCGGGGTCGAACAGCGGGGTCGCGTCGACCGACCTGACCACCACCGGGTAGAGCTCCTCCATGTAGGACACCGCGAGCTCGTTGCCGATCCGCGCCTCCTCCGGCGGGAGGTAGGCGAGCAGCACGTGCTTGCCGAGCGACGGCGCCGAGCCGGCCGTGGTCACGTAGGGGTGGTGGCCGTGCCCGTCGGTCAGCGTGCCGCGGTCGCGAGTGAGGATCGGCTCGCCGCCGAGCATGTAGCGCTTCATGCCCGAGGCCGAGGTGTGGTCCTCGACGGTGAGCGTGCACAGGACGGTCCTGGGCGCCTCCTCGCGCTGGGCCAGGTAGCGCTCGCGCCCGACGAAGTCCGCGGTCTTGACCTTGGGCCGCTGCATCCCGGCCTCGACGATGGTGCGCTCGGCGTCGAGCTCGAAGCCGTAGGCGCGGTAGCCCTTCTCGATCCGGCCGGTGGTGCCGTAGACGCCGATGCCCACGGGCACGGTGCCGTGGGTGTCACCGGTGTCGAGCAGCGCCTCCCAGAGCTGGGCGGCGTCGTCCATGGCGACATAGAGCTCCCAGCCGAGCTCGCCCACGTAGGAGATCCGCGAGGCCAGGACCGGTACGCCGCCGCTCGGTGTCGACACGGTGATCTCCCTGCAGGTGAGGAACGAAAAGCCCGCGTCGGACACGTCTGTGCTCTCCGGGTCGGTGAGCGAGGCCAGGATGTCCCGAGCCCGCGGGCCCCAGAGGCCGATGGTGGAGACCTGGTCGGTGCGGTCGGTCAGGGTCGCGCCGTCGACGAGGTGGTCGGTGAACCACTGCCCGTCGGCCATCCCGTGCGCGCCACCGGTGACGACGCGGAAGTGGTCCTCCCCGAGCCGCATCACCGTCAGGTCGGAACGGAACCCGCCGTTGTCGTCGAGCACGGGCGTGTAGACGACCTTGCCGACCGGCACGTCGCACTGGGCGACACAGGTCTGCTGCACGCTGGCCAGGGCGCTCCCCGAGCCGGCCGCACCCACGATGTCGAGGATCTCGAACGCCGTGAGGTCGATGACGCCGGCGGCCTCGCGCATCCGCAGGTGCTCGGCGTTGATGATCGGGCTCCACCAGCGCGAGTCCCACTCGTGCTCGCGGGGCATGACGCGGTCGCCGTACTCGTCGAGGAGGGCGGCGTTGGACTCATACCAGTGCGGCCGCTCCCACCCGGCGGTCTCGAAGAAGAACGCGCCGAGCTTCTCCTGCGAGTCGTACATCGGGGACTTCCGCTGCCCGCGGTCGGACTCGTACTGCTCGGCGGGGTGGATGATCCCGTAGGTCTTGATGAACGACTCGGTGGTGCGCAGCCGGGTGTGCTCGCGGCGCAGCTGGTGCGGGTGGAACCGCGCGATGTCGCTGTGGGCGACGTCGATCTCGCTCCAGCCGTGGGTCATCCACTCGGCCACCGCGCGGCCGACGCCCGGGCCCTCCTTGACCCAGACCGCAGCCGCGGTCCACAGCCCCTTCACATGGCTCTCGCCGAGGATCGGCGAGCCGTCGCAGGTGAGCGAGAGCAGGCCGTTGATCGCGTAGCGGATCTCGGCGCCCTCCGCGCCGAGCAGCTCCGGCATCAGCTCGTAGGCCTGCTCGAGCTGGGTGTCGAAGTCGTCGGAGGTGAACGGCAGCTCGGTCGGGGACAGCTTGGACTGCTCGATCGACGGGATGTCCTCGGGCTCCATCAGGATCGCGCGGTGCGCATAGGAGCCGACCTCCATGTCGGCGCCGTGCTGGCGCTCGTAGCAGAAGGTGTCCATGTCCCGCACGATCGGGAAGGTGATCTCGCCCTCGTGCTCGGCGAGCTGCGGGCACGGGCCGACGCTGATCATCTGGTGGACGGCGGGGGTCAGCGGGATGCTCACCCCGGCCATGTCGCCGATCTTGGGGCTCCACACGCCGCAGGCGATGACGACGTGCTCGGCGTCGATGTCGCCCTTGTCCGTACGTACCTTGCGGATCCGGCCCTCCTCGACGTCCATGCCGAGGACCTCGACGTTGGGCACCGTGGTCAGCGCGCCGCGCTCGATCGCCTGCTCGCGCATCAGCGTG
>NZ_DASUFR010000245.1:0-21761 GCF_036274455.1 Nocardioides sp.
CGGGGTGGGTCCCAGCACCGGGTCACCTGGCTTCGAGGCTCGGCGCCGGGGCGCCTCGCACCTCAGCCACCGTGGTGGTCCGCCGCTGGTCGAGCCTGTCGAGACCTCCGGGGGGTGGGCGCCTGCTGTCGGCCGCTGGTCGAGCCTGTCGAGACCTCCGCGGGGTGGGCGCCGGGGTGGGTCCCAGCACCGGGTCACCTGGCTTCGAGGCTCGGCGCCGGGGCGCCTCGCACCTCAGCCACCGTGGTGGTCCGCCGCTGGTCGAGCCTGTCGAGACCTCCGCAGGGTAGGCGCCCGCGTCGGTCCCGGCCTCGGGGTCGCCTGGCTTCGAGGCTCGGCGCTGGGGCGCCTCGCACCTCAGCCACCGTGGGAGATCAGAGATCGAAGAGGGAGCCCGAGTCGTCGATGTCGACGTCGGTCTTCGGCGTGTGTGTCTCGCCGGAGGAGGTGGGCTTGGGCTTCTCCTCGCCGGACTGGTCCTCCGGCTCCCGCTCGGTCGGCTGCTCCGCCGGCGCCGGCTCGTCGTCCGGTGCGGTCGCCTCGCCCTCGGGTGCTGGCCCGGGCTCCTGCTCGGCAGGCGGCTCCACCACCTCGGGGGCGGCGATGTCGAACAGCGAGCCGCTGTAGGACTCGGCGGGGGTGTCCGGCTGGGTGGGTGCCTCGGCTGCGGGGGTCTCGACAGGCTCGACCGGCGTGGTGTCGGTCGTGGTCCCGGCCTCGGGCTCGGGAGCCTCGATGTCGAACAGCGAGCCGCTGTAGGACTCGGTCGCGGTGTCCGGGTCGGTGGGTGCCTCGGCTGCGGGGGTCTCGACAGGCTCGACCGGCGTGGTGTCGGTCGTGGTCCCGGCCTCGGGCTCGGGAGTCTCGATGTCGAAGAGCGAGCCGCTTGACGAGGTGGCTGCGGGGGGCTCGACGGGCTCGGCCGGAGCAGCCTCCTCGAGGGCCTCGACGTCGAAGAGCGAGCCTCCGGACGCCTTCGCGACCGGTGCCTCGTCGGCCGCCGGCGCCGAGTCGCCGACGTCGAACAGCGACGAGCCACCACCGGAGGCCTTCGCGGCGGGTGATGCCTCGGACGTCTCGGTGACCGTGTCCGCGGTGATGGTCTCGTCGCCCGGCTCGGGCTCGGCCCTGGTCTCGACCGGCCGCTCCTTCAGCGCCGTACCGCCACCTCCGGGCCCGGCAGCGACGGGTGCCTGACGGGTGGCCACCTCGCCCTTGACCGACGCCAGCAGCATCTGTGCGACGTCGAGGACCTCGACCTCCTCGCGCGCCTCGCCCTTGTCGATGGCGGCGGTGAGGCCGTCGGAGAGCATCACCCGGCAGAAGGGGCAGCCGACCGCGATCTGGTCCGCGCCCGTCGCGACCGCCTCGCTGGTGCGCGCGGAGTTGATCCGCGTGCCGATGTTCTCCTCCATCCACATCCGGGCGCCGCCGGCGCCGCAGCAGAAGGACCGCTCGGAGTTGCGCGGCATCTCCACGAAGTCGGCGCCGGGGAGGACCTGGAGCAGTTCGCGGGGCGGTGAGTAGACGCCGTTGTGGCGGCCGATGTAGCACGGGTCGTGGTAGGTGATCGTCCGTTTGTGGGCACCGGCGCCCTCGCGCACGGGGGTCAGCCTCCCCTCGCGCACCAGCCGGTTGAGCAGCTGGGTGTGGTGGACGACCTCGAGCTCGATGCCGAAGTCCTTGTACTCGTTCTTCAGCGTGTTGAAGCAGTGCGCACAGGTCGAGACGACCTTCTTGACCTTGTACTCCTTGAACGTCTCGACGTTCTGCTGGGCCAGCCCCTGGAAGACGAACTCGTTGCCGGCCCGGCGCGCCTGGTCGCCGTTGCACGTCTCGCCGTTGCCGAGTACGGCGAACGACACGTCGGCCAGGTGCAGCAGCTCGGCCACGGCGCGCGTGGTCTTCTTCTGGCGGTCCTCGTAGGCACCGGCGCAGCCGACCCAGAACAGCCACTCGACCTCGTCCAGCGACTCGACGTCCTCGCCGACGACCTTGACCTCGAAGTCGAGCCCTTGGGCCCAGTCCATCCGCGCGGTGGGCGACATGTTCCAGGGGTTGCCCTTGTTCTCCATCCCCTTGAACAGCTGGTTGAGCTCGGATGGGAAGCTCGACTCGACGAGCACCTGGTAGCGGCGCATGTCGACGATGTGGTCGACGTGCTCGATGTCGACCGGGCACTGGTTGACGCAGGCGCCGCAGGTCACGCACGACCACAGCACGTCGGTGTCGATGACCGCACCGCCCTCGGGCTCCCAGGCGAGCCCCTCGGTCTCGCCGACCAGCGGCCGGTCCGCCTCGTCGAGCACCGCCTGCGGCAGGGAGGCGCGAGCGCCCTCGTCGGCCAGGAGGTACGGCGCCTTCGCGAACGCGTGGTCGCGAAGGTTCATGATCAGCATCTTGGGAGAGAGCGGCTTGTCGGTGTTCCACGCCGGGCACTGGGACTGGCAGCGGCCGCACTCGGTGCAGGTCGCGAAGTCGAGGATCCCCTTCCAGGAGAAGTCCTCGATCGAGCCGATGCCCAGAGTCGTGTTCTCGTCCATGTCCTCGATGTCGTCGAGGGTGACCGGCTTGCCTTCGGACATCAGCGGCTTCACCGCGCCCAGGGCGACGGGGTGGCGGCCGAAAAGGATGTTGAGCGGCGCCACGAAGATGTGCAGGTGCTTGCTGTTGAGGACGATCACCAGGAACGCGAGCATGACTCCGATGTGCAGGAGCAGCCCGACGCCCTCGAGAGCGTCGAGGCTGTCCGGCGACATCGCGTCGAACAGGTGGCCGACAGCGTGCGAGGCGTAGGCACCGTTGCCGTAGGGGAGGTTGCCGTTCGCCGCCGCGGCGCCGCGGAACAGGAACATCGTCCAGATGACGTTGAAGATCATGAAGAGGATCAGCCAGGCGCCGCCGAGGTGTGACCCCGAGAAGCGCGACCTGCGGCCGAGCTGCTCGGGCCGGTTCCGCAGCCGGATCACGGCGAAGACGACGATGCCGGCCAGCGCGAGCAGCGCGATGGTGTCCTGGGCGAACCCGAGCAGGTCCCAGTGGCCGATCACCGGGATCGCCCACTGCTCGTTGCGGGAGAAGAGGATCCCGAACGCCTCGAGGTAGACCGTGCCCAGGATCACGAACGCCCAGAAGACGAAGAAGTGCGCGGCGCCCGGCACCGTCCACTTCAGCAGCTTCTTCTGTCCGAAGACCTCGACGACCTGGTTCTTGACCGCCTCACCGAGCTTCGAGGTGACGTGCTCTACCCGGTCCGGCGCCGGCTGGCCGCTCATCACCAGCCGGTAGAGGAAGAGCACCCGGCGCCCGGCCACGGGAAGCGCGACGACCAGCATCACCAGCCCCAAGATCAGCACCCACAGATCCACTGCCCCAGCTCTCTTCCCGGTGTCGAGTACGGCGACCCTGTACCCGCAGCGCCAGGGTCTGCCCGCCTGCGGCAGCCTACGGGCACCGCGGCGCACCGGGTCGTCGGTGAGACGAATCCTACTTCTCGGTAACTTCCCGCTGGAGACGGGTCCCGGGCGGCTCAGGACAGGTGTCTCTGGGGACCGGGACACGCCGCCCGCCACGATCACGCCCGGGCCGCGGCACTGCGCGACCCGGATGGTCCGGATCGGAACCGGAATGACCCGTTTCGCGTCCGAGATCACGCGAACGGGTCATTTACGGTGATCCGGCAACACGGCACACTCAGGCAGCCGCCGGCATCGTCGGCTGCGGAGCAAGGAACATGGGGATCTCGGCCCCCCGAGTGGAGAGCATCTGTGAGGGGATCGTCGCAGGGTCGCGCGCGCCTCGAGCAGAGCGCTGAGGAGAAGGTGCGCTGACCGAAATGTCCGAGACTTCCAAGGGCTCCTCGACGTCGCCCGAGCTGCCCGCGGGCGCCAGGTTCGACCCGATGACGGGCGCCGAGCTGAGTGGTGGCACCGGCCCGGGCACCCCACGCAAGCAGAGCTTCGCCCTGCAGCCGGGCGAGCCCGTGGCGTCGTTCAACGTCGTGACGTCGCTGATGCCGCTGGCCTCCGGCACCGCCCCGCAGACCTATCGCTGGGCGATCGGGCTCGGGATCCTCATCCCGGTCGTGGCCGGCGCGCTCGGCTTCCTGGCCTTCGCGTTTGTGGCCGCCGCGTTCGTGGTGCCCACCGTCTACGTCGTCTACATGTACGACGTCAACGAGTGGGAGGACCAGCCCGTCGGCGTCGTGCTGGGCGCGATCGGGGCCGCCGCCGTGCTCGGGGTCGGGTTCACCTTCCTCTGGCACGCCGGGCTGCTCGGCGACGACCTCGCGACCGTCGACTTCGACGACCACGGCTCGGGCAGCGTGCGCTGGACGAGCTTCTTCGTCCTGGTGCTCCTCGTGCCGATCGTCGGCGAGGTGCTCAAGCAGGTCGGGCCGATCCTGCTGGCCCGGAGGCCGCAGTTCGACGACATGATCGACGGGCTCACCTTCGGTGTCGCGGCCGGCGCGGCGTTCGCCGCGGCCGAGACGATCGTGGTCAACCGCGGCCTGTTCTCGAGCTTCGGCCAGGTCGACTCCCCGAACGCCGGCTTCTGGGTCTCGCTGATCCTCTCGGCGGCGGTGGTCAAGCCGATCGTCTACGGCGCGGCCACCGGCATCGCGGTGGCGAGCTTCTCCGGTCTGGGTGCCGGCTACGACGGGTTCAAGCCGGCCTACTTCCGCGGCCTGGCCGAGGCGCTGGTCGCCAACATCGCGTTCCAGGCCGGGCTGTTCTTCACCGCCCGGGTCGAGGGCACGGCCGGTGCCGTCCTCGGGCTGGTGTGGGGTGCGCTGGTCGCGGCGGTGCTGGTCGTGCGGCTGCGCTACCTGCTCCACTACGCGGTGCTCGAGGCCGCACTCGAGGCGGTGTCCGGCGGCGCCACCCTCAAGGACGCGGTGGTCGGTACGGCGTACTGCCCGTCCTGCGAGATGCCGCTGGTCGCCGGGGCCAACTTCTGCGTCGTGTGCGGCACCTCGGTGCGGGCCGGCAGCAAGGTCACCCGGGGTCGCAACCGCACCGAGGACGCCGACCCGGCGACCGTGCAGCCATCGCTCCGGCCGGCGGTGGCGGGGGTGGCGCCCCACGACAACAAGATGACCGCGCTGGTCGTCGGGGTCGTCGCGGCCGTCATCCTGGTCGGCGGTGTGATCGGGCAGGCCGCGGCCTCGGCGGCGAGCAACGAGGGCGACGAGAGCCCGCCGGCGGAGACCCCGGTCACGATCGACCAGTCGGCCGGTGAGGACCAGCTCAACAGGACCCCGGCCGTCCATCTCGGCGGCGACGGGTCCGCCGAGGGTCGCAGCCTCGACGCAGCAGGCTCGGCCGCGAGCATCCAGCAGCTGAGCAGCAACGACAGCGTGCTGATGGTGGTCCCGAAGGGCTTCCGGATCGTCGACCAGGCCGACGGGTTCATCCAGGTCTTCGGCTACAAGGGCTACTTCTTCGCCTACCTGACCCCGAAGAAGACCACGCTCACCAAGCTGATCACCAACAACCTCAACGGCATCGCGAACATGGGTGTCCAGCAGCTGCAGATCACCCAGCCCCAGTCGGTGCAGCTGAGCGGGGTGAACGGCGCGGCGACGCTGAACTTCCGTGGGCTGCTCGCGACGCAGCAGGGCGGCACCATCCCGGTCGAGGGCTTCGCCTACTACTTCGTGCGCACCAACGGCACCGGCGCGACGGCGTTCGCCCTCTACGGCAAGGGCGCGCTCAAGCCCAAGTCGAAGCTGCTCAATGGCTACAACACCATGCTCAACACGCTGGCCAGCACGCTGTGACGTCGGCCGACACCTGCAGGAGGAATCGTGACCACCACACCTGAGACACCCTCGGGCGGTGCCCCGCTCGCACCTCTCGGTGCGCGGTTCGACCCCGTCACCGGGGCCGAGCTCAGCGCCGGCACCGGTGCCGGTGGTGAGCGGCGGCAGAGCTACGCGCTCCAGCCCGGCGAGCCCGTCGCGTCGTTCAACCTCGTGACGTCGCTGATGCCGCTGGCCTCGGGCTCGGCGCCGCAGACCTACCGGTGGGCGCTCGGCGTCGGGATCCTCATCCCGGTCGTGGCCGGCGCGCTCGGCTTCCTGGCCTTCGCGTTCGTCGCCGCCGCGGTCGTCGTCCCGGCGATCTATGTGGTCTACATGTACGACGTCAACCAGTGGGAGGACCAGCCCATCGGCGTCGTGCTGGGGGCGATCGGGGCCGCCGCCGCGCTCGGCGTGGGCTTCACCTTCCTCTGGCACGCCGGGATCCTCGACAGCAACATCTCCTCGCTGAACTTCGACGGCAACGGCTCGGGCGGCATCCGCTGGCAGAGCCTGCTGGTGCTCGTGCTCCTGGTGCCGATCGTCAGCGAGGTGCTCAAGGAGGTCGGGCCGCTGATCCTGGCGGGCCGTCCGCAGTTCGACGACATGATCGACGGGCTCACCTTCGGTGTCGCCGCCGGCGCTGCCTACGCCGCGGCCGAGACGATCGTGGTCAACCGCGGCCTGTTCAGCGACTTCGGCCACGTCGACTCACCCAACGCCGGCTTCTGGGTCTCGCTGATCCTCTCGGCCGCGGTGGTCAAGCCGATCGTCTACGGCGCGGCCACGGGCATCGCGGTGGCGAGCTACTCCGGCCTCGGTGAGGGCTACGACGGGTTCAAGCCGGCCTACTTCCGCGGGCTCGCCGAGGCTCTGATCGCCAACATCGCGTTCCAGGCCGGGCTGTTCTTCTCCGCCCGGATCGAGGGCACCACCGGCGCGGTCATCGGCCTGGTCTGGGGGGCGCTCGTCGCCGCGGCGCTCGTGGTGCGGCTGCGCTACCTGCTCCACTTCGCGGTGCTGGAGGCTGCGCTCGAGGCCGCGGCCACCGGCGGAGAGCTCAAGGACACCGCGCACGGGACGGCGTACTGCCCCTCGTGCGAGATGCCGCTGCTGCCGGGCGCGAACTTCTGCGTGGCCTGCGGCACGGCGGTGCGGGCCGGCAGCAAGGTGACCCGCTCCCGCAACCGGGTCGACGACACCGCGCCCGTGCTCGACGAGGCCGGCGAGCCGGTCGCCGCGGCGCCGGTCAGGCCGTCGCTGAACCCGACACCGGAGGGCGTGGCGCCCCAGGACAACAAGCGCACCGCGCTGGTGGTCGGTGTCGTGGCCGCGACGATCGTGGTCGCGGGTGTGGTCGGCCAGGCGGCCGCCGCGGCGGCCGCCGACGAGAAGCAGCCGCCGAGCACCTCGCCGATCGACCTGCAGACCCAGGTCGGGTCGGGTCCGACGACCGGCCCGGCGCCGACACCGGTCCCAGCACCTGGTCCCACCCCCGACGCGTCCGAGGGCGCCTCGTCCGGCACCGCGCCGTCGGCGGCCAAGGGCTTCGGCCAGTTCGCCTCCGCCGACCTCACCACGGGGCCGTCCACCGGGACGACCGAGGCGCCGGACACCGGCGGCAGTGGTGGCATCGGTGGCGTCCCGACCGGCGGCAGCCACGTCACGGTCAGCGGGGACATCGGCTTCGACCTGCCCGACGGCTACGAGGTCGAGGTCCAGGAGGACGGGTTCGTCCAGGTCTACGGCGACGGCGGCCTGTTCTTCGCCTACACCACCCCGCCGCCCACCGACATGCAGACGGTCGTCACCAACCACCTGAACGGCCTGCAGTCGCTCGGCATCCAGGAGCTCGCGGTCAGCGACCCCCAGGAGATGCAGATCCCGAGCTCGTCGGTGGTGCAGTGCGTGCTGCTCGGCTTCCAGGGCACCCTGGCGACCCAGCAGAACGGCACCCTGCCGGTCGAGGGCTTCGCGTACTACTTCCTGCTCCAGGACGGCACCGGCGTCACGGCGTTCACGCTCTACCAGCAGGGTGCGCTGGACGACGACAACAGCCCCCTGCTGCAGGGCTACGAGCAGATGTTCAACTCGCTGGTCGGCAGCTTCTGACCGGACCCGACGACACACGGAGGACACACCCGGTGCGGATCCACTTCCCCCGGGCCGGACGGCGAACGGCCGGGCTGGCCGCCCTCGTGGCGGCCGGCACGGCCGTCGTCCTGACCGGCCTGGGCACCACCGGCGCGGCGGTCGCCGACGCCGCCGACGAGGCGTCGGCCGCCGACTGGACGATGATGGTCTACGCCGTCGGCGACACGATGTCGGTGCCGCAGCTGATGGTCGAGAACCTCAACGAGATCGCGCAGCTTCCCGACGACCCCGACGTCAACGTCGTGGTCCTGCTCGACCTCCCCGAGGCGACCGACACCGACGCGCCCACCTCGCCGGTGGCGGGCGTCGGCGACTTCAGCACCGCCAAGCTGCTGGTGCTGCAGGACCACCAGTACCACGAAGTCCGCGACCTCGGAGAGGTCTCGATGGGGCGGCCCGACACGCTGGCGAGCTTCGTCGCCGAGGCGGCGGACAGGTTCCCCGCCAGGCACTACGGCTTCACCTTCTTCGACCACGGCGGCGGCAACACCGGCGGGTACGTCGACACCGGACCGCCCGGCACCCAGGCGCTGACCGTGCCACTGATGCGGCAGGGGCTGATCAGCGGCATGGCGCAGGCCGGAATCGACCGGTTCGACGTGATCAACCAGGCCGCGTGCCTGATGGCGAACTACGAGACGGTCTCCGCGCTGGCGCCACTGAGCAGATGGCTGGCCGGCTCGGAGGAGATCATGATCGACCACCCGCTGGCCCCCGCGTCGTTCCCCCCGATGGCCGACGGCGGTGACGGGGAGGCGGTCGCGAACGGCTTCGTCCAGGGATATGTCGACCTGCTCGACACCATCGCGACCTCGCCGGGCGGCCAGGCCTACCGCGACCTGGTCGCGATGTCCGTCGTCGACGGCGACGCGGTGGCCGGCCTGGACGCGGCGATGCAGTCGTTCAGCCAGGCCGCGATCGCGCACATGGACGAGATCACGACCTCGCTGGCCCGGGCCCGGGCGCAGGCGCTCGAGTTCGTCACCGGCTTCCCGGGGACCGAGGGCCAGTCCGCCGACCTGGTCGACCTCGGCGACTTCATGAAGCACCTCACCGACGTCCCCGACGACGTCGCGGTGGCCCGCGACGCGGTCTCCGCCGCGGTCGACCGCGCGGTCACCACGCAGGCGACCGGGCAGGGCACCCAGCAGGCCACCGGCATCAACGTCTACCTGCCGGCCAACCCGAGGTTCGTCAACACCGACGTGCTCAACGACGGCACCGAGCCGCCGGGGTGGCGCGAGCTCGTGGAGGCGTTCGTGCAGAGCGCGAGCTCGTCGCAGGGCAGCACCGGCCAGGGTGTCCAGTTCGTCTCCCAGCAGGCCCAGGTGCTGCAGGCCGACGCGTCCGGCATCAAGATCGCCGGGCAGCTCACCGACGGCACCCGCGCCAACGCGACCAGTGCCGACACCTACGTCTTCACCGACTTCGGCGGGCAGGAGCACGCGCTGGGCATCATCCTGCCGGCCTACCTCGACGCCGGCGGGCCGGGACAGGTGCAGGGCGTCTGGAACTACGCCCTGACCGCGCTGACCGACGGCAAGCGAGTCGCGCCCGCCACGGCGCAGTACCAAGCACAGTCCGGCGGCCTGCTCGGCATCTTCTTCGCCCAGTACACCGCGCCCAACGGCGCGGTCAGCGACGTCGGCTTCCGTGAGCTGCTGAGCAGCCAGGGCGACATCCAGAGCGTCAGCGTCGTCGACGCGAGCTCCGGGTCGTCGGCGGGGGTCTCGCTCGAGGTCGGCGGCACGATCACGCCCTACGTCTTCATGCCGTCCTCGGGAGGCTACGAGCCGGCGCTCTCCGACCAGACCGTCACGGTGACCAACGACCTCGCGGTCGGCTTCGTGAAGCTGCCGAAGAGCACCCGGTTCGACATGGGGCTGGTGGTCCAGGACGCGGCCGGCAACAGTGCGACGGCCTTCACCTCCGGGCAGGTCCAGTGAGCGCCGGCCGGAGGCTGTGGGCCGCTCTCGTCGCGGGCGCGGCCTGCCTGACGGCGGGTGCCCTGGTCGCGGCCTCCGCCGCGGCCGCGCCGAGGGTGGTCGCAGCGTCGGCAGGGGCCGACGACACCGGGGCCGACTGGACCCTGATGATCTACGACGTCGCCGACACGGTGAACATCGCCGACGAGATGATCCGCAACCTCGCAGCGTTCGCAGCGCTGCCGCCGATGGCGAACGTCAACGTCGTCGCGCTGGTCGACCTGCCGGAGCAGAGCGACCCGGGCTACCCGCGGGCGACGCTGCCCGGCGTGGCGCCGTTCACGACCGCCAAGCTGCTGGTGCTCGGCGACAACAAGTGGAACGAGGTCCGCGACCTGGGCGAGGTGTCCATGGGGCGGCCGAGCGTGCTGTCGGGTTTCATCGAGGAGGCGGCCGACCGGTTCCCGGCCGACAAGTACGGACTGGTCCTCTCCGACCACGGGTCAGGTGTGGCCGGCGGCTACTACGACACCGGCCCGCCCGGCCAGGCGCACCTGAGCATCGCCGCGATGCGCGAGGGGATCCTCACCGGGCTGCAGGCGGCGGGGATCGACCGGTTCGAGGTGATCGACCACGACGCGTGCCTGATGTCCAACTACGAGGTCGCCTCGGCGCTGGCGCCGTTCGCCAAGGCGATGGCGGGCTCGGAGGAGGTCACCTTCGGCGACGCGACGCTCAGCACGGACGCGATCCTGGCCCTCGGCCAGGGCGTGTCCGGCGCCGAGTGGGGGCGGATCAACAACGAGGCCTACGGCCGGTACGCCGACGGCGGCCCCCAGGGCTGGGGCAACTTCACCGCGGCCTCCGTGGTCGACGGTGACGCCATGGCGCGGCTGGACGCGGCCGTCCAGTCCTTCGCCGACGCCGCGTCGGCCCACATGGCGCAGATCGCGCCGGAGGTCGGCAGGGCCCGCACGGCAGCGCTGGAGTTCGTGAAGGGGCTCGACCCCGAGGTCGGGCCGCAGGACCTCGTCGACCTCGGCGACTTCCTGCGCCACCTCCAGGACGTCCCCGACGACGTCGCCGTCGCCCGCGACGCGGTCTTCGCCGCGCTCGACCAGGCCGTGGAAACCCAGGTGACCCGGCAGGCCACCCAGCAGGCGACCGGGCTCAGCGTCTACTTCCCGAAGTTCACCACCTTCGCCCAGCAGTACGTCGACCAGCACATCGGCCCGCCCGGCTGGGAGGAGTTCGTCTCGTCCTACCTCGCGCAGACCGGAGCCGCGACCGGCCAGCAGGACCACTCCGCGCACTTCACCACGCCGGACGCGACGATCCTCGAGCAGGGACCGGACGGCATCCTGGTCGCCGGCCAGCTCGGCGACGGCCAGTCGGCCAATGTGACCGGCGCCGAGACGCAGGTCTTCACCTCGATCGCCGGCAGGCAGACGCTGGTCATCGACCTGCCCGGCTACCTCGATGCCGGCGGTCGCGACCAGGTGCAGGGTGCGTGGAGCTACCAGGTCACCGCGGTCGGCAACGGCGGCGGCGGGCGCGGGCTGCCGGTGTCCTCGATCTACCAGGCGCAGTCGGGCGGCCTGATCGGCACCTTCTACGCGTCGTACACAGCCGCGGACGGGCAGACCACCGACGTGCAGTTCCGGCTGCTGCTCAGCTCGCGGGGCGAGATCCAGGGGGTGACGGTCTCCCAGGCGGGCACCGGCGGCAGCGCACCGGTCACGCTCGACGGCGGGCGGCTCACGCCCTACTACATCGTGCCGACCGACCAGAGCTTCGACCTCGAGCCGGCCGACCAGTCGGTGCAGGTGACGGAGGACTTCCAGATCTCCTTCCCCGGCCTGAAGCCGGGCACGCCGTTCCAGATGGGGGTCGTGGTCACCGACGTGGCGGGCAGCGTCGACGGCGCCTTCACGACGTCGACCGTCCAGGGCGGCGGCAGCCAGGGGAGGAGCTCGCTGAAGGTGCAGTGACTGTGCGCTGGTTCCGCCTGGATGTATCTCGGCGGGGTGCTGCGCGCACCTATGTGCATGGACACGACACTCTGCCCCGAGTGCGGCGCACTGGCCGAGGTGCAGTGGCGTGCGGTCATGGAGAGCACCGATGGGCCGGTGGAGCACGCGAGGATCGGCTGCCTGCGCCGGCACTGGTTCCTGCTCCCGGTTGCATCGCTCGCGAGGCGGCGACCGGTGGATCCAGCCACCGGCCGGCTGCGAGCGGCCTGAGGTCCCTGCGCCCTACAGTGAGCGCCATGACGGTGCGCGTCGTCTTCGCGGACGACAACTACCTCGTGCGCGAGGGGGTGGCCGGCCTGCTCGCGGAGACCGCCGAGGTCGACCTCGTCGAGACCGTGGCCGACCCGGACGCCCTGCTCCGGGCGGTCGTGCTGCACCGACCCGACGCCGTGCTGACCGACATCCGGATGCCACCGACCTTCACGACCGAGGGGATCGACGCGGCCAAGCGGATCCGGGCCGACTACCCCGAGACCGGCGTGGTGGTCCTCTCGCAGTACGTCGAGGAGGACTACGCCTTCGACCTGCTCTCCGACGGTGTCGAGGGGCTCGGCTACCTGCTCAAGGAGCGGGTGACGGAGGTCGACGAGCTGGTCCGCGCGCTGCACGACGTGGCCCGGGGCGGGTCCGCCCTGGACCCCAAGGTGGTCGAGGGGCTGCTCGCGCGGAAGGGCACCGACACCGGCTCAGCGCTGGGCGGGCTGACCGAGCGTGAGCTCGAGGTCCTCCGGGAGCTCGCGACCGGCCGGAGCAACGCGGCGACGGCGAAGGCGCTCTACATGAGCGAACGCGCGGTCGAGAAGCACGTGGGCTCGGTCTTCCAGAAGCTCGGGCTGGTCAACGAGTCCGACGTGAACCGCCGCGTCATGGCGGTGCTCGCCTACCTCGAGTCGACCGGCGGTGCTCCGGGACGGTGACGCCGGGCAGCACGTGCCGGCGTGTGGCTAGCCCCACTGCCTCCGCTGCGCCGGCCGGGGAGTATTGAGCCATGAGGAGGTCTGCCGTGCGTGAGGTGCGCGTCCTGGTCGTCGACGACCAGGAGCCCTTCCGCCGCGCCATGGCCTCCGTCGTCGACGCGACCGAGGGCTTCGTCGTCGTCGGGTCCGCCACCACCGGCGAGGAGTCGCTGGTCATGGCCGGCGACCTGGCGCCGGACCTCGTGCTCATGGACGTCAACCTGCCCGGCATCGACGGGATCGAGGCGACCCGGCGGCTCGGCGCCGACGGGCGAGGACCCGTGGTGTTCCTGCTGTCGACCTACGACGAGGACGAGGTCGGCGCGGCCCGGGGTGGTGCGGCGACCTACATCCCCAAGGGGGCGTTCGGCCCGGACCGGCTCTCAGCCGCTTGGCAGGAGGCCACCCGGGTCCGGGGCGAGGGCTGACTGCTCGGCCGGGGCCCCGACGACGGGGATGGAGAGCGCGAGCATGCCGTCGGCCACCGTGAGGAGGCCGCCGACAGCCTCCACCCGGTCCTCGACGCCCTGGCGGTCGATGCGGCCGGACGCTCCCGAGACCCGGAGCACGAGCCGGCCGGCGTCCTCGGCGAGCTCGACCGAGACCGGGCCGTCGCCGGCGCGCAGGACCTCGGCGCAGCAGAAGTAGACCGCGGCCTCCACGCGTGGGGCGTAGCGGCGACCGGCTGCCACGCCGACGACGAGCTCGGCGCCGCCCGAGGCCCGTGCGACCAGCGACTGGAGGGTCGGCACCAGCCCGGAGCGGACCAGCTGTGAAGGGAACACGCCGCGAGTGAGCTCGCGCAGCGCCTCCAGCGCAGCGTTGGTGCCGTCGACCAGCCGGTCCAGGCCGGGGTCGGTGCCCTCGGCCACCGCGGAGCGCGCGCGGCTCACCTCACCGGGCAGCGACTGCAGGAACGGGAGCACGTTGCGCGCTATCGCGGCCTCGAGGGCACGGCGCGCGGCGTCGTCGGCAGCGATCAGCCGCATCCGTGACCCGGCCAGCAGCCGCGTTGCGCGATCGAGCTCGGCGACCCGGTCGGCGAGGGCGCCGGCCAGCGCCGTGTTGCCGAACGCGACCGCCGTCTGGTCGGCCAGCGCGTCCAGGAGCCGAAGTTCGGAGCCACGCAGGCTGCGGCCGCGAGGGAGGACGACTGCGATCCGGCCCAGCTCCCTTCCCTCGGTGCGGACGGGCACGACCTCGTCGGGCACGGCCTCGGGTGCGGACGGCCACCAGCCCCACGTCCCCGAGGCCGGCGGGCCGCCGGGGATGTCCAGCGTGGCCCTCGCTCCTCGGGCCGACACCGCGCGAGCCGCCGCCTCGGCGACGGCCGGCAGCAGGTCGTCCGGGTCCGGCGCCTCGGACAACCGGTGGCTGAAGTCGGCGAGCGCCTCGTAGGGCTGGGCGCGCGCGCCGTACGCCGCCCGGTTGGCCAACCGGACCACGACCCGGCGCAGCGGCTGGAAGGCGAGGGCGACCACCGCGGTGCCGAGCAGCGAGAGCCAGAACCCGCCCGTCCGACCCTCGACCAGCTGGCCTGCGAGCACGACGAGCGTGGTGTAGCCGACCGCCGCGAACGCCGCGGCCGCGGCCACGACCACCGTCCGGTTGATGATCACGTCCAGGTCGTAGAGCCGGTAGCGCAGCGCCGCGACGGCGAACAGGATCGGCATCAGGAGGAAGGCGACGTAGAGCGGGACACCGGACGCCCAGGTCTGCTCACCACCGTTGACCGCCTGCAACGTGCCGAGGATCACCAGGCCGAGCGCTGCCAGCGCGGCGGCGAGGGCGATCAGGCGCAGCTGCTGACGCACCTCGCCGGTGCTGCCCCGGAGGCGACGGACCATGGAGACCAGCGCCAGGACCATGCCCACGCAGATCATGAGGAAGCCGACGCTGAGCAGGACGGCGCGGGCCGGGTCGATCTCGTCGTCGGCGACGATCAGCCGGTACTCCCTCGGGTCGACCATGAACAGCGCCACCAGGCACAGCAGCGCGCCCCCCAGGGGCACCAGCGCGACGGTGCGCCAGCGCCGCGAGAGGAAGTGGCCGTCGGGTGCGAGCAGGAACATCAGGGCCAGCAGGGCGATCACGAGCTGGCCGCCGAACACCTGCGCGACCCAGGCACTCACGCTCGCCAGCACCGGGGTGTCCGGGCCGTCGCTCTCCTGCACCCAGTAGGCGTAGGCCTCGGTGAGGAGGGAGCTCGAGGTGACGACGCCGACGGTGGTCAGCAGCCAGCCGATCGCGTGGCGCTCGTAGCGGGAGACGATCAGGGCTCCCATCACCGCGCACCCGATGCAGGCGCCGTGGACGAACGGGAAGCCGTGCACCGCCACCGCGGTCTCGGAGGTCAGCGAGATCGCCTGCGCCGAGATCCAGACGTCGGTGGCGACCAGGACCGTGGCGATGGCGGCAAGTGTCCAGGCGAGTCGGCGCAGCACGTCAGCTCACCTCTTCGGCGCTCACCGGACGGTGGCAGGGGATCACGGCGCGGACCCTGGTGCCCCGGCCGTGGCCGGACGTGACCTGCAGGGTGCCTCCGGCGGAGTCCACCCGGTCCCGGATGTTGGCGAGCCCAGTGCCGGCCGCCACCTGCGCCGGGTCGAAGCCCCCGCCGTCGTCGGTGACGGTGAGCACCAGTGCGTCCGGGCCGGCGTCGACCTCGACCCGGGTGGATGCCGCATCGGCGTGCTTCGCGGCGTTCTGGATCGCCTCCAGGCAGCAGAAGTACGCCGCCGCCTCGATGTCGATCGGGTACCTCGTGGTCCCGCGCTCCACCACGGCAACGCCCTCTCCGGCGACCGCGCGCAGTGCGGCCGCGACGCCGGCCTCCTCCAGGAGTGGCGGGTAGATCCCGCGCGAGAGCTGGAGCAGGGTCGCCACCGCGTCCTCGGCCGCGTCCTCCTGCGCCGCCAGCAGCGCCTCGGCCCGCTCGGGTGAGGCCACCGCGAGCGTCGCGGCCAACCGGAGGTTGACCGCGAGTGCGACCAGGTGCTGCTGGGCCCCGTCGTGGATGTCCCGCTCCAGCCGGCGGCGGGCGTCGTCCTGGGCGTCGACGAGCCGTTCGCGGGAGCGGCGCAGCTCCTCCTCACGGTCCGAGAGCTCACCCAGCCGCTGCTCGAGCGCTGCGCGCAGTCGGGCCCCACGGAGGACGAGCCCGGCCTGGGCGGCCAGGTCTGCGAAGAGCCTCTCCTCGACCGGGGTGAGCGGCGCACCGGCCCGCTCGCGCAGGACCAGCATTCCGAGCCCCTCGTCGCCGTGGCGCACCGGGAGCCACCTCGTGCCCGGGTCCCAGCCGGGCGTGGCCTCCAGCTGGGCCCGTGCCTCGGGTGGCCAGGTGGCCGCGGGCACCGGCTGTCCGTCGACGGCCACCCAGACCTGGGCCCACTCCGCGCCGGTGCCCTCGGCGAGCAGCCGGGCCATCCGCAGTGGCAGGTCCTCGGCCGGTCCGACGCTGCCGACCGCGCCGGCGAAGCGTCGCATCACGTCGTACGGTGCGGGCCGGCCCCGGTGCACGACGCGTGCGGCGAGCGCCTCCAGACGGGTCAGCACCCGGTCGAACCCCAGGGCGACCACCGCGGTCGCGACCACGGAGAGGCCCACGTGCGGCGTGGAGGTGTGCCCGATGAGGAGGCCGCCGCCGACGACCACCACGAGGAAGGTCAGGCCCACGAAGGCGACCAGGCCGGCGAGCACCAGGCCCGCGGACAGCCACTCCCGACGGGTCCTGCGTCGCAGGGCCGAGGGCCACCTCATGCCCGCAGTCTGCTCGCTCGAGGGCGAGGGCGGGAGGGCGCTGGCCCCACCCCGGGGGTGGGGTTGTCCGCACGGGTCAGCCCCCTGCACCGATCGGCCAGCGCCGCCGGCGGTGCGGCCGGCCCGATCGTCGGCGGCGCCGCGCTGCGGTGTGCTCGTCGTACGCCGCCCGGACCGGACGGCGAAACGACCAAGGAGATACCAGAAATGTCCCTCACCACCCTCACCGCCCAGCAGGCCACGACCGTCACCACGGCACCCGCGGCTCGCGCCGTCAACGTCACCAAGCGCTACGGCGCCGGGGACGCCACGGTGGCCGCTCTGGACGACGTGTCCGTGGCCCTGCACCGAGGCCGCTTCACGGCCATCATGGGTCCGTCGGGCTCCGGCAAGTCGACGTTGCTGCACGTGCTCGCCGGCCTCGACCGCCCGACGTCCGGCGAGGTCTATCTCGGCGACACCGAGATCACCTCGCTGCGCGACAACAGGCTGACCAAGCTCCGGCGCGACCGGATCGGTTTCATCTTCCAGTCCTTCAACCTGCTCCCGACCCTGACCGCCGCGGAGAACATCGTCCTCCCGATGCGGATCGCCGGCCGGCGAGCGGACCCGGACTGGGTCGCCTCCATCGTGGAGACCGTCGGCCTCGGCGAACGCCTCGACCACCGGCCGGCACAGCTGTCCGGCGGCCAGCAGCAGCGCGTCGCCGCGGCCCGGGCGCTCGCATCCCGGCCGGAGATCGTCTTCGCCGACGAGCCGACCGGCGCGCTCGACTCGCGCTCCGGCGCCGAGCTCCTCGGCTTCCTCCGCAGCGCGGTGGACGAGCTCGGTCAGACCGTCGTGATGGTCACCCACGACCCGAAGGCTGCTGCCTACGCCGACCGGGTCCTCTTCCTCGCCGACGGCCAGATCGCGCACGAGATGCACGCACCCTCGGCCGACGACGTCCTCGACTACATGAAGAACCTGGGGGCCTGACGATGTTCACCGCAACCTTTCGCAGCATGGTGGCGCACAAGCTGCGCCTCCTCCTCACGACGGCGTCGATCGCCCTCGGCGTCGCCCTCCTCGCCGGCACGCTGATCCTCACCAACACCATGGGCGTCGCGTTCGACATGCTCTTCGGCAAGATCGGCGCCGGCACCGACGCCGTGGTCCGCACCGAGGCGCCGTACACCCAGACCGACGGCGTCGGCACCAACCGCGGCCCGATCGACGCGGCCGTCCTCGACCAGGTCCGCCAGGTCGACGGCGTCCGTGCCGCCGAGGGTTCGGTCCAGGGGTATGCCCTCCTGACCGACACCCGTGGCAAGGCCGTCACCACCAACGGAGGCGCCCCGACCAACGGCTACAGCATGCCGTCCGACGAGGAGCTCCGCGGTGATGTCGAGCTGCTGAGCGGCCACGCCCCGACCAACGCCCGCGAGGTGGCGATCGACGCGACCAGCGCCGAGAAGCACGACATCCCGCTCGGCTCCAGCATCAAGGTCCTGTTCCAGGGCCCGACGCAGGAGTTCACCGTCGTCGGCACGGTCGGCTACGGCGACGGGATCAAGGACCTCGGCGGCACCACGTCGGCGTACTTCGACCCGGCGACGGCACAGCAGGTGCTGGGCACGCCCGACACCTACGACCAGATCCTGGTCAGCGCCGAGAGCGGTGTGAGCCAGGCCGAGCTCGCCGACCGGCTGTCGAAGGTGATCCCCACCGGCACCGAGGCGGTCACGGGGGCGGCGGTCGCCAAGGAGAACGCAGACGCGACCAAGGAGAACTTCAAGGTCGTCGGGATCATCTTCGGGATCTTCGCCGGCATCGCGCTGTTCGTCGGCTCGTTCATCATCTGGAACACCTTCACGATGACCGTCACCCAGCGGTCGCGCGAGATCGCGCTGCTGCGGGCGATCGGCGCCAAGCGGCGCCAGGTCCTCGGCAGCCTGCTGCTCGAGGCGGTCGGGCTCGGCGTGTTCGCCTCGGCGGCCGGGTTCGGGCTCGGCATCGCCGTCGCGAAGGGTCTCAAGGTGCTGATGGACTCCGTGGGCCTCGCCCTGCCGTTCACCACCCTGCAGATCGAGGCCGGCCAGCTGTGGATCTCGCTCGCGGTCGGCGTCGGCGTCACGGTCCTCTCGGCCCTGGTGCCCGCCAGGCGGGCGACCAAGGTGCTGCCGATCGAGGCGCTGCGGGAGTCCGCTCCCGGCGCCGAGAAGCCTTCGAAGTGGCGCACCGTGCTCGGGCTGGTCGTCGTGGCCGCGGGTGCCGCGGGCCTGCTCGGCGCACTGTACGGCGACGCCGGGATGCCGGTGTTCGGCCTCGGGCTCGCGGCCGCGATGGTCGGCGTGATCATCGCGCTGCCCGCCGTGGTCCGGCCGTTGGCCTCGGTCATCGCCACCCCGCTGCGGCTGCGTGGCGTGCCCGGCGACCTGGCCAAGGAGAACGCGAGCCGCAACCCGCGGCGTACCTCCGCCACGGCGGCGGCCCTGATGATCGGCCTGACCCTGGTCGTGAGCATGGGTGTCTTCGCCTCGTCCCTGAAGGCGTCGTTCGGCGACGTCCTGTCCGACCAGGTCGACGCCGACCTCTACGTCGTCACCTCCAGCGCCCAGGCGCCGGGCTACAGCCCGTCGGTCCTGGCCGCGGTGGCGGGCACCGACGGCGTCGACAAGGTATCGGCCACCGGGTGGGGCATGGCCCGCTTCGACGGCAAGGACACCGGCTACTCCTCGATCGACCCCGACACCGCCGGCGAGGTGCTCAACGTGGGTGTCACCCAGGGCTCGCTCGCCGACCTCGGGGCGGACGACGTCATGGTGACGAAGTCCGTCGCGGCGGCGCACGGGTGGCAGGTCGGTGACACCGTGAAGGCGGAGTTCGTCGAGACCGGCACCCACCGGCTGCACATCGCGGCGGTCTACAAGGGCAAGGGCTGGATCAGCGACGACTTCGTCGTGAGCCGGGCCGCTCAGGAGGCGCTGGCCGGTCCGCAGCTCGTGACCGGTGCCTTCGTGACCGTCGCGGCCGGCGCCGACCGGGCCGAGGTCCAGGACGACATCTCGGCCGCCCTGGCCGACCACCCGGACGCGAAGGTCCTCGACCGGTCGCAGTTCGAGAAGGAGGCTGCCGGGTTCATCGACCAGCTGCTCACCTTCATGACGGTGATGCTCGCCCTGGCCGTGATGATCGCCCTGCTGGGCATCGTCAACACCCTGGCGCTCTCGGTCTTCGAGCGCACCCGGGAGCTGGGCCTGCTCCGTGCGGTCGGCATGACCCGCGGCCAGGTCCGGGCGATGGTCCGCTGGGAGTCCGCGGTGATCTCGCTGATCGGTGCCGTCGCCGGCGCCGGGCTCGGGATCGGCATCGGCCTGGCCATGTCGCAGGTCCTGAAGGACGAAGGGATCAAGTCGATCTCGATCCCGGTCGCCCAGATCGCGATCTACGTGGCGGTGGCGGCGGTCGCCGGCGTCGTCGCGGCGCTCGGCCCGGCCCGGGCCGCGGCGAAGGTCGACGTCCTCAAGGCGGTGGTCACCGACTGACCCGTTGACAGTCCGAGCGGAGGCCCGGCGGCTCGCACGAGCCGCCGGGCTTTCGTCATCGTCGAATAATTCCTTGACACGAATATTCGTGTTTGCGAATACTAGTGGTCATGGACGCGACCCTCACCGCGCTGGCCGACCCGGCCCGCTGGCGGCTGGTCACCTTGCTGGCCGAGCGGCCGCGACCCGTCGGGGTGCTCGCCCAGCTCGCCGGGGCCCGTCAGCCGCAGACCACCAAGCACCTGCAGACCCTCGAGCGGGCCGGCATCGTCGGCTCGCAGCGCTCGGGCCAACGGCGGATCTATGCGCTGCGCGCCGAGCCGCTGCGCGCGCTGGCGACCGAGCTCGGCCGGCTGGCCGACTCCGCCGACGCGCTCGGCGGTGCCCGCGAGGCCTTCGACCGCTACGGCCTGCAGCTCGAGGCCGAGCGGCTGGCCGCGCAGCGGGACGGCTGGGCGGACGACCGGTCGTTCGACTTCGACCGCGCGCTCGCAGCCCCGCCGGAGGTGGTCTGGCGCCACCTCACCGACGTCTCCCTCCTGGAGCGCTGGTGGACCCCGGACGACCTGCGCGTCTTCGAGCTGGTCTTCGATGCGCACCCCGGCGGACGGATCGTCCTGGAGTACCGCGACCGGGAGGACACCGACGGCTCGGACCAGGTCGCCGGCCGCGCGGAGGGGGTCGTGGACGACGTCGTGCCGGCTCGGCGTCTCGCCTACCGACTCTCTCCGCTGCTCCCCGACGGGAGCGCCGCCTTCACCTCCCACGTGGCCCTCGAGCTCGGCGCTGCCGGGCCCGGCACGCGGCTCGTCGTCGGCTACCGCATCTCGGGCAGCACCGTCCACGCGGCCGACTTCGTCGCCGGCATCGAGCTCGGCTTCGGCCAGAGCCTGGACAGGCTCGCCGCGCTGCTCACGGCACAGGACACCACCACCGACACCAACCCGACAGGAGCCTGACGTGACCGAGCAGAACCGCGGCCGCAGGGTCGTCACCAACCTGGCTGTCTCGCTCGACGGCCGCTACGCAATGCCCGACAACCACCTCGACATGAGCTGGGTGATGCCCTACGCCGTCACCGACGTCGCCCGCGACCACCTCACCAGCCTCTGGGAGCCGGCCACGACCGCGGTGCTGGGCCGCGTGAACGCCGAGGGGTTCCTCGGCTTCTGGCCCTCGGTCATCGACATGGAAGGGGCCGACCCGCGCGACGTGGGCTTCGCGAAGTGGCTGGTCGGCGTGGACAAGGTGGTGCTGTCCTCGACGCTCGACCCAACGCCCGGCGCAGCGCCGTGGGAGCGGACCACGGTCGAGAACCGCCCGGCCGCCGAGGTGGTCGCCGAGCTGAAGGCGAGCGAGGGCGGCGACATCCTGGTGCCTTCGAGCCCGAGCGTGATCAAGCAGCTGCTGGCCGCGGACCTCGTCGACCGGCTGGCGCTGACCGTCTTCCCGGTCTTCCTCGGCGGCGGCCCGCGGCTCTTCGAGGACGGGCTGCCGGAGGTCGGGTGGACGATCGCGCGCCAGGCGGCCGGCCCGGCCGGGGTGCTGGCGCTCGCCTACGAGCGGGTCCGTTAGGCAAAGTTTCGTCGGCTGGCCGACGTAAC
>NZ_DASUFR010000246.1:0-73429 GCF_036274455.1 Nocardioides sp.
CAGCGGCATGCGCATCCAGCCGGCACCGACCGTCTCGCCGGCGACGATCGCCGACCAGCCGAGGTTGCGGGCGCGCGAGCCGGTGTCCTGCATGATCGCCCGCACCTCCTCGAGCTGGAGGGGTGTCGCCACCTCGCCGAGCTCGCGGCGCTCGGCGACGAGGTACACCTCGTGCCAGGCGTCGAGGGCGGCGTGGTCGAAGGGGTCGAGCGCGACGAGCTCGACGGGCGCCGAGGAGCTCGAGGGCGGAGTCATCGCGCGCGGCTCACCCGGCCCTCGTCCCAGACCGGCCCGTCGGACTCGTAGACCTCGCCGTCGGCGCCGTAGACGAGGAACCGGTCGAAGCTGCGGGCGAACCAGCGGTCGTGGGTCACCGCCAGCACGGTGCCCTCGAAGGCCTCGAGCCCCGCCTCCAGTGCCTCGGCCGACTGCACGTCGAGGTTGTCGGTCGGCTCGTCGAGCAGCAGCAGCGTGGCGCCCGACAGCTCCAGCAGCAGGATCTGGAAGCGCGCCTGCTGCCCGCCGCTGAGCGACTCGAACTTCTGCTCACCGGCGTGCGCGAGCTCATAGCGGTCGAGCACCCGGCTCGCGGCCTCCCGGCCCATCCCGTCGCGGTGGTCGTCACCGCGGTGCAGGATCTCCAGCAGCGTCCGTCCGACCAGCTCGGGGTGCTCGTGCGTCTGCACGAACCAGCCCGGCCGCACCCGCGCGCCGAGCTTGGCCGTCCCGGTGTGCGGGACCGGCGCGGGAGGTACGCCGACCGGCTGGTGCTCGACGTCGGGATCGCTGCCGCCCCGCGCCAGCAGCCGCAGGAAGTGCGACTTGCCCGAGCCGTTGGAGCCGAGCACGGCCACCCGCTCGCCGTACCAGACCTCGAGGTCGAACGGCTTCATCAGCCCCCCACCGTCATCAGCAGAGAGCTCGAGCTGCTCGCAGACCACAGCGCGCTTGCCGGTGCGGCCGCCCTTGAGCCGCATCTGCACGGCCTGCTCGCGCGGCTGCTCGGTGGGCGGCCCGGCCTCCTCGAACTTCCGGAGCCGGGTCTGGGCGGCCTTGTACTGGCTCGCCATGCCGTCGTTGTACTCCGCCTTGATCTTCAGCCGCAGGACCAGCGCCTTGATCTTGGCGTGCTCCTCGTCCCAGCGGCGGCGCTGTTCCTCGAAGCGGAGGAACCGGTCGGTGCGGGCCTCGTGGTAGGACGCGAAGCCGCCGGGATGGGTCCAGGCGCTGTTGCCGGCTCCCGACGCGCCGAGCTCGATGGTCACGACCCTGGTCGCGGTGTTGTTGAGCAGCTCCCGGTCGTGGCTGATGAACAGGATCGTCTTGTCGGACTCGCGGATCCGCTGCTCGAGCCAGATCTTGCCCGGTACGTCGAGGAAGTTGTCCGGCTCATCGAGGAGCAGCACCTGGTCGGGGCCGCGGAGCAGGAACTCCAGCACCAGCCGCTTCTGCTCGCCACCGGAGAGCGTGCGGAGCTCGCGGTACTTGGCCCGCTCGTAAGGGACCCCGAGCCCCGCGACCGTGCACACGTCCCAGACCACCTCGACCTCGTAGCCGCCCGCGTCGGCGTACTCGGCCAGCGCCTCGGCGTAGGTCATCTGGGTCTTCTCGTCGTCGTGCTCCATGAGCGCGAGCTCGCACCGGTGCACCGCCTCCGCGGCGTCGCGCACCCTGGGCGGGCTGACGCTGAGCAGGAGGTCGCCGACGGTGGCGTCAGGCCCGAGGCCGGCGCCGACCATCTGACGCATCACGCCGAGGCCCCCGCTGCGGGTCACGACCCCGGCGTGCGGCGCCAGCTCGCCGGTGATGATCCGCAGCAGCGTGGTCTTGCCGGCGCCGTTGGCCCCGACCAGCGCGACCTTGGCGCCGTCGCCCACGCGGAACGACACGTCGTCGAGCAGCACCCGCCCGTCGGGCAGGTCGTAGCGCACTCCGGCGACGTCGACGTGTCCCACGTCGCAGCATTGTGCTCGATCGCTCGGCCCGGCCGCACCGGGTTAAGCGGCCTCGTGACAGCTGGTGCGCGCGCCTACCGGATCGCGTCGTGTCGGCGGGACTCGCCGGGGCGGCGGTGGCCTTGGAACGCTTGGGCCGCTGAGAAGGGTTGGTAGGTCACCGCCGCCGGGAGTCGGCGGCGTGCTACGCGCGCGGCCGCCAGGCTCCTCCGGCCTCAGATGGTCGCGCCGACCGACTGCAGGATCCGGCGTACGACGGCCTGGTCGGGGTCCGCGACGTCGATGACCACGTCGCCGCGGGTGACGTACCCCGCCCAGCCTCCCTCGGGCAGGTTCGCGGACACGGGTGCGACGTGCACGCCGGGATCGAAGCCGGTGTCGAAGGTGGTGGCGTCCCTGAACCACAGGCCCGCGTCCGGGGCGCACGGGTCGAGGCCGCCGGGTCCCCAGCGCTCCGGGGTGCCGTCGCAGCTCGCGGCCTCCAGGCGTCTCCAGTCCGGCGGCACCTCGACGTCCACCCCGCGGTAGGTCACCACCTGCCAGCCGTCGTCGGTCGTGCCCGTGCTGCGCGAGACCGGCGGCTCGTGCTCCGGGGGCTCCTCGGTGAAGAGCCGGTAGCCGACGACCCCGGCGAGGACGAGGCCCGCGATGAGGAGGACGACGACGGCCGCGCGTACCTTGGCGAGCACGGCCACCTCCCCCGACTACTCCGTGCGCAGCTCCGACGGTAGTGGGACGT
This sequence comes from Nocardioides sp., assembly GCF_036274455.1. Classification (GTDB taxonomy): domain Bacteria; phylum Actinomycetota; class Actinomycetes; order Propionibacteriales; family Nocardioidaceae; genus Nocardioides. The sequence goes on from NZ_DASUFR010000246.1 coordinate 2,695, forward strand.
TGGCCGGGACGGAACCGCTCCACCCGGGCGAGAGCGACCAGTAGAGGACGTCGCTGGTCAGCGCGCGATCCGTGCCGAGCCCGTGGATCCGGGCGCAGTCGCCCCCGAGGTCGACGTCGGCGTGGATCGTGGGAGCCAGCAGCCGGACGACCGGCTGGGGGCCGTTCGCCGCGTCGGGACAGCTCGCCTTCGCGTCGATGGCCGGAGCGGCCTCCAGGGCCGCGATCACCGCACCGGGGTCCGACCCGGTGAGGGTCTCGCTCTGCTCGAGCAGCCCCTCCGCGTCGTAGCGGCAGATCCGCAGCAGGCCGTTGGGCACCGCGGGCGGGGCCTCACCGCGCGAGGACATGCAGCCGTTGGGGTCACCCTCGGGGCCGATCGGGCGCACGGTGCCCAGGATCGCCTGTGCCTGCTCGGACGTCGGTGCAGTCACCTCGACGAGGACGTCGCCGATGCCGTGCGCTCCGACTTCGGCGTCCGGCGGCCATCCCTTGCTCGTCTGGAGGGTGACCGGCCAGTCGAAGACCTGGTCGCGGTCCTGGCCGGGGGGCAGCTGCTGGAAGCTCAAGCCGTACGTCGATGTTTCGCACTTGATGTCGAGCCTGAGGCCGCCCGGCCGTTCGACGCGCGGCTCGAGCCGCCCGCCGTCCGCACACCAGTCCTCGAGGCTGCCGTGACCCCACGAGTCCGGCACGAGAGCCGTGACGCCGTGCCAGCTCTCGACCCGCTGACCCTCGGGGACACTCGGCACACCGGTGGGGTTGTCGGTCACCCTCGACGGGCCGGGGTGGGCGGAGTCGGAGCCCCGGACCGCCACCACCGCGGTCGGTACGCCGATGCACAGCGCGACGAGCGCCGCGGCTCCGGTCATCCTCGCTCGTCGCCTGCTGCGGGCCCGGGCCCGCGCAGCGTCGGCCAGCCCCACCGGGGCCGGAGCCTCCTGCGCCCCGCCGACGAGGGCGTCGGTCAGCCGCTGCTCGAGGTCATTCATCTGCTTCTCCCATCGCCTCTCGAAGGGCCGAGAGCCCGCGCGAGACCCGCGACCGGACCGACCCCTCCCGCACGCCGGTCAGCTCGGCGATCTCGGCGTACTCCAGCTGCTCGTAGTAACGCAGCACGATGGCGGTCCGCTGCGCCTCGGGCAGCCGCTGGCAGGCCCGCCACAGGCGCGCACGCTCGTCGGGCGGCACCGCCTCCGCGACGACGACCTGCTCGCGCACCAGCTCGACCGGCGCTTCGCGGCGCCGGAACCTCCGCCACCACGACGTGTGCGCGTTCACCACCATCCGGCGGACGTAGGCGTCGACGTTGTCCACCCTGGAGATCCGCTCCCAGCGCGGCAGTGCGCGGGCCAGCGCCTCCTGCACGACGTCCTCGGCGTCCGCGGCGTTGCCGGTCAGCGTGTAGGCGAGCTTGAGCAGCGCCGGGCCGCGGGCCGCGACCCATCCATCGAACGGTGTCGATTCCTGGCCAGGCGCACCGGTGTCCACCCACGCTCCCTCCTGCACCATCGCCTGCACGCATCATGAACGCTCGCTTGGCCGATCGTGTTGCATGGAGGAGGGCCGACAGCTCTCGGGAGGAGTCCGCATGGCCGGACGCGTCGTCGTGGTGACCGGGGCGAGCCGCGGGATCGGGAAGGCGGTCGCCGCCCGGTTCCGCGCCGACGGGGACGAGGTGGTGGTCACCGGCCGGGACGAGGTCGCACTCGGCCGGACCGCCGACGAGATCGGCGCCCGGGCGGTGCGGTGCGACCACACGGACCCGGGCGACGTGCGAGGCCTGGCCGCCACGATCACCGACGGGCTGGACGTCCTCGTCCACTGCGCCGGCGGCAACCTCGACATGGCCAGTCCACTCCCCGACCACGCGTCGCTGGAGCAGCAGGCGGAGCGCTGGCGGGCCAACTGGGACCTCAACGTGGTCAGCGCCGTGATCACCACCGCGGCGCTCCAGCCCGTCCTCCGTGCGGGCGGCTCGGTGGTGACGGTGGGCTCTATCGGGGCGGAGTACGCCGGCTCGTCCTACGGCGCGACCAAGGCGGCACTCGCGGCCTGGACCGCCGGGGTCTCGGCGGAGCTCGGCCCGGCCGGAGTCTCCGCCAACACGGTCTCTCCGGGGCTGACCGAGGGGACGGAGTTCTTCCACGGCCGGCTCAGCGACGAGCGTCGCGCCCGGCTGATCGCGGCCACCCATGACGGACGCGCCGGGACCGTCGACGACATCGCGGAGGCGGTCTTCTTCCTGGCCTCCTCCGGCGCGCGGCACATCACCGGACAGGTGCTGCACGTCAACGGCGGGGCCTTCACCACGCGCTGAGCAGCATTGTTCACCGCGCCCAACGACGCGGCTGGCGCGATGGTGTGTACTGGCCAGTAGCCTCTGCGAGACCACGGCCGAACAGCGAGGAACACCATGCAGCTCGAGCTGACCGAGGAGGAGCGCGCGTTCCGGGACGAGCTCCGCGACTTCTTCACGACCAAGGTCCCCGAGGAGATCAGGGACACCGTCGCCGCCGGCCGGGAGCTGACCCGGGACCAGATGGTCGAGAGCATGCAGACGCTCAACGCGGCCGGCTACGCCGTACCCCGCTGGCCGGTCGAGTGGGGCGGCCAGGACTGGACCGAGGTGCAGCACCACATCTGGCACGCCGAGATGGAGCGCGCCTGCGTGCCCACGCCGCTGGCGTTCAACGCCGGGATGATCGGCCCGGTCATCGCCCACTTCGGCACCGAGGAGCAGAAGAAGGGGTTCCTCCCCAAGACGGCGAACCTCGACATCTGGTGGAGCCAGGGCTTCTCCGAGCCCGACGCCGGCTCCGACCTGGCCGGGCTGCGCACGTCCGCGGTCAGGGACGGCGACGACTGGGTGGTCAACGGCCAGAAGACCTGGACCACGCTCGGCCAGTACGGCGACTGGATCTTCACGCTGGTCCGCACCGACCCCGAGGCCAAGAAGCAGGCCGGCATCTCGATGCTGCTCATCGACATGCGGAGCGAGGGGCTGGAGATCCGGCCGATCCAGCTGATCGACGGCGGCCACGAGGTCAACGAGGTCTGGTTCGAGGACGTCCGCGTCCCCGGTGACCACCTGGTCGGGGAGCTCAACGGCGGCTGGGCGATCGCCAAGTTCCTGCTCGGCAACGAGCGGGTCGGCGTCGCGCCGCCCGGGGTCGTCAAGCGGGTGATCGCGCGGATCAAGGCGCTGGCCGCGGACCGGTTCGCCCATGACCCGCTGCTGCGGGCCCGGATCGCCGGGCTCGAGAACGAGCTGCTCGCGCTCGAGCTGACGGCCATGCGGGTGGCGGCGAACTCCGTCGAGGGCAGGCCCGACCCCGCCTCGTCGGTGCTCAAGCTCAAGGGCAGCGAGCTCCAGCAGGCGGTCAGCGAGCTGGTGCTCGACCTGGCCGGCCCCGGCGGCTCCGAGGAGTGGGAGCGGCTGGCCGGCCCGCAGTACCTCAACCTCCGCAAGGCCTCCATCTACGGCGGCTCCAACGAGGTGCAGCGCCAGATCATCGCCCGCAACATCCTGGGACTCTGAGGGGCAGCCGTGGACTTCCTGTACGACGACGAGCAGGACGCGCTGCGCGATGCCGTGAAGGGGCTGGTCGGCAAGGCATACGGCGACTACGAGAACCGCCGCAGGACGGTGGCTCCCGCAGAAGGCGGGAGCGACCCCGGCTTCGACGAGAAGCTCTGGGTCCGGATGGCCGAGATGGGGCTGCTCGGGCTGCCCTTCGCCGAGGAGGACGGCGGCGTGGGGGCCGGCCCGGTCGAGATCGGCATCGTCTGCCAGGAGCTCGGCCGCGTCCTGGCGCCTGAGCCCTACCTCACCTCGGTGGTGCTGGCCGGCGGCCTGATCTCCGCCTGCGGCACCGCCGAGCAGCGCCAGGAGCTCCTCGGCGCGCTGTCCGCCGGCGAGTCCGTGCCTGCCTTCGCGCACAACGAGCCGGGCCGGGGCTGGACCCCGACCGCGGACCAGGTCGAGGCATCCCAGGACGGCGACTCGTGGACGATCAGCGGCGTCAAGGAGCCGGTCGCACACGGCGCCCGCGCGGATGTGCTCGTGGTGAGCGCGAAGCTGCCCGCGTCGGATTCGGCAGAGCGGGGCACGGGCCTGTTCGTCGTCGACGGCTCGGACGCGGACCGCACCGGCTACGCGACCTACGACGGCACCCGCACCGCACGGGTCTCCTTCGACGCCACCGCCGCCACCCCGCTGGGCGAGCCGGGCGCCGACCTGACCAGCAGCATCTCGACGGTCCAGGACATCACCCGGGTGATGGCGGCCAACCAGGCGCTGGGCGCGATGCAGTTCCTGCTGCCGACCACGTGTGACTACCTCCGCAGCCGCAAGCAGTTCGGCGTGCCGCTCAGCAGCTTCCAGACGCTCACCTTCCGCGCCGCCGACATGTACGTCTCGCTGCAGCTCGCCCACTCGATGGTCGACTGGGCGACCTTGGTCGTCGCGCGGGCCGCGAACGACGGGGGCGACCCGGCTGCCGTGGCCGACGCCGCCCGCCGGGTGTCGCTCCAGGTCTCCCGGTCCGGCCGGCACATCGGCCAGGAGGCGATCCAGCTGCACGGGGGCATCGCGATGACGATGGAGTACTCCGTCGGCATGTACACCGCCCACCTCACTGCGCTCGACCACCTCCTCGGCGACGGTGGCCACCACCTGCGCGAGCTGGCCGGCGCGGTCACGACCTACGGCGCCCTCGACCCCCTCGGCTGAGCGCAGAATCCCCTCGACCCGGCGCGGGACCGGTCACGTAAAGTTCGCCCGTGGCACAGGGGCTCGAGCAGGACGCAGCAACCGCGCCGCTGCCCGAGACCGCCGTCCTCCCGGCAGTCACGAGACGCCGGTCGCGGGCGCTGGCGATGGTCGTCTACGCCGGCCTGCTGGCGGCGTACACGAAGCTCCTCGGCATCCCCAACGACACGATCTCGGTGTTCGTGTGGCTGTGGTTCGGCACCATCGCGTGGAACATCGAGGCGCCGTGGCGCTACCACCTGCGCTTCGTGCGGGACTGGTCGATCCCGATGGTCGGGCTGGTCATCTACTTCTACAGCCGTGGCCTCACCGACAACCTCGGGCTGGCCTCGGTGCACTACACCTTCCCGATCCGCTTCGACGAGTGGCTCTCGGGGGTCTTCGGCGGCGGCAACACCCTGCCGACGGTGCACCTGCAGCACGCGTTGTGCGGCAACCCGTGCCTGCGGGAGAGCGACCCGCGCTGGTACGACGTCTTCTTCACCACCGTCTACGCCAGCCACTTCCTGACCGGCCTGACGATCGCGGCGGTCCTGTGGGTGCGCAACCGCGAGGAGTGGCTGCGGTGGATGCGGCGCTACGTCGCCATCAACTTCGGTGCGCTCGCGGTCTACATCCTCTACCCGATGGCGCCGCCGTGGATGGCCTCCGAGGAGGGCTACATCCACGAGGCCATCCCGAGGCTCACCGGCCGCGGCTGGCGCGACATCGGGCTCGGCCGCTTCGACCTGGTCCTGCAGGGCGTGGGCAACCCGGTCGCCGCGATGCCGTCGCTCCACGCCGGCATCACCTTCCTCGTCGCGATGTACGGCATCTGGCGGCTTCGTTCGCCCTTCCGCTGGCTGCTCGTCCTCTACCCGCTGGCGATGTCCACCGCGCTCGTCTACTACGGCGAGCACTACGTCGTCGACGTGCTGGCCGGTGCGGTGCTCGCTGCGCTGGTCATGGTCGGCTGTGGCCTCTGGGAGCGCCGCAGGTCGCGTCAGCGCGTGGCCGTCGAAGGGTAGGCCGGGCCGGCGATGGCGCTCCGGCTCCAGCTCGGGCTAGCGTGACCGGAGATCCCGCCGACCCGGCGCGGGCACGTCGCGGAGGTCGTGCGATGCACCTTTTGTTCGCCGACCGGCTCCCCGAGCAGACGGTCGTGGACCTCGAGGCGCGCGGCCACGTCTGTGTGATGGAGCCGGAGCTGACCGCCGACGACCTCCCGGGGCGGATCGCCGGCTTCGACGGGCTGGTGGTGCGCAGCACCAAGGTCAGGGCCGCGGTGTTCGAGGCCGCCGACCGGCTGGCCCTGGTGGTCCGCGCCGGCGCCGGCACCAACACCATCGACACCGACGCCGCCGCGGCGGCGGGCGTGTTCGTCTCCAACGTCCCCGGCCGCAACGCCGCGGCGGTCGCGGAGCTCACCATGGGGCTGCTGCTGGCGATCGACCGGCGGATCCCCGACAACGTGGCGGACCTGCGCAGCGGACAGTGGGACAAGAAGGGCTACAGCAAGGCCCAGGGGCTGCTCGGCTCCACGATGGGCATCATCGGCCTCGGCTCGATCGGCCTGCTGGTCGCCGAGCGCGCGACGGCGTTCGGCATCAAGGTGCAGACCCTGGCCAAGCCGGGCCGGTCCGAGCATGTCGTCAGCCGGGCCGAGGAGCTCGGCATCACGATGTGCGGCTCCCTGCACGAGCTCGTCTCGTCGTCGGACATCGTGAGCCTGCACGTCCCCTCGTCGGACGACACCCGGCACCTGGTCGACGACAGCTTCCTCCGGCTGATGCGGCCCGGCGCGATCCTCCTCAACACCTCGCGGGGCGACGTCGTCGACGAGGGCGCGCTGCTCAAGGCCCTCGACGCCGGCGAGGTGCGCGCCGGCCTGGACGTCTTCGTCGACGAGCCCAGCACCGGCCGCACCGCCTGGGACTCGCCGCTGGCCCGGCACCCGGCGGTGGTCGCGACCCACCACATCGGTGCCTCGACCGAGCAGGCGCAGCTGGCCATCGCCGCGGGCGTCACCGAGGTCGTCGACGCCTTCATGGCCGGGGAGGTGCGCGACTGCGTCAACCTCGCGCCCACGCGGCTCGGGTCGGTCACCCTGACGATCCGTCACCTCGACCGGGTCGGCGTGCTCGCCCAGGTGCTCGACCGGCTCAGTGCCGCGGGCCTGAACGTCGAGCACATGGAGAACCGGATCTTCAGAGGCGGTCACGCCGCGGTCGCGTCCATCGACGTGGCAGGGAGCGCGAGCGAGTCGCTGCTGGAGGCCCTCCGCGAGCTCCCGCACGTGCTGAGCGTGACCGAGGTGACGCTGAGCAAGGACCCGTCACCGGAATCGAGCGTGGTCGGCCCTTTTCCGGCGCGCGTGGTCCGGCCTGAGTGGACCAGGCGACTGGTCACGGGCCTGTCCGAGCTGCCCGAGGACACCGGCACGCTCCCGCCCGTGGCTCCCGTCGACCCGGCGGCCTACGACCACGCGGAGCCGGCGCTCTACGTCTACCGGCAGGAGCGCGGTGGGTTCTCCAGCGCGGGCGTGGTCTGCGACGTCTCGCTGCGCGCGTTCGTCGGCGGCCAGGTGCGCGGCCACGAGGCGGTGCAGACCCAACGGGTCGAGAGCCTGGTCCACCACTACGCGACGACCGACACGCCACCCGCCCTGGTGGCACTGCTGCACGATGCCGGGCCGACCTACGCCCGCACCCTCGACGAGGTGTGCGCCACGCCGCCGATCCTGGAGTTCGGAGGCCCCGGCGGGTGGCGGCAGACGGTGTGGCGGGTGCCCGCGGGAGCGCCCACCGCGAACCTGGTCGAGGAGCTCACCGCCTCCGACCACTACATCGCCGACGGCCACCACCGCGTCGCGGCCGCGCTCACGGAGTGGCGCCGCAGCGGCGAACCCGGCGAGGCGGGCGTCCTGTGCGTGGTCCACGCGATGGACGGCCTGCGGCTCTCCGCGTTCCACCGCCGCCTGATGGGGTCGGTCGACCTCGCCGACGTACTGCGGCTGCTCGAGCCGGCGTTCCGGGTGAGCGCCGCGGCCGCGGCTCCTGCGCCGGGCCCCGGACGCCTGGGGCTCTACGCCGAGGGCCGGTGGTACGACGTCGCGCGCACCGCTCCGGGTGCGCTGCTCGACGTCGAGGTGCTCCGCGCCCAGGTCCTCGACCAGGTGCCGCAGCCCGTCGAGATCGCACCCGCCCGGACGCCCGTCGACGAGCTGACCCGCCGCTGCGACGCGGACGGGGGCGTGCTGTTCACGCTGGCGCCACCCCCGATCGCGACCCTGACCAGGCTGGCGGACGCCAACGAGGTGATGCCACCCAAGACGACCTACTTCGAGCCCAAGCCCTGCGCCGGCATCTTCCTGCGACCATAGTCACTGCTGAGAAGTTACTGAGGTCCCGCGCATTGTCAGCCGGCGCCCTGTAGAACGGATGCGTGGCATCCAAACGGCGCCCCACGGGGACCCCCGCCAACCTGTCCGCCCCCGCATCCGCGTCCGCGTCCGCGAGCCGGTCGAAGGCCGAGGAGCGCCGCACCAAGCGGCTCGCGGCCGCAGAGCAGGCCCGGCGCGAGCTGGCCGCGCGCCAGCGGCGCAGCCGGCTGATGGGCGTCGGTGCGATCATCGCGGCCGTGGTCGTGGTCCTGGCGATCGTGGTGGCCGTCGGGCTCATGCACAACCAGGAGGGGGCCAAGACGACCGCCGCCAGCGACGACGTGATCAGCGGCGTGACGTCGATCCCGGCCGAGACCTTCGACAAGGTCGGCGCGGGCAGCATCAAGACACTGCCGAACCCCATCACGGCCGATCCGCTCACCGCCAACGGCAAGCCGCGCATCGTGTACGTCGGCGCGGAGTACTGCCCGTTCTGCGCAGCCGAGCGCTGGTCGCTGGTGGCCGCCCTCGGCAGGTTCGGCTCCTTCAGCGGCCTCGGACAGACGGCGTCCACGCCGAAGGACGTCTTCCCCGACACCCCGACCCTGAGCTTCCACGGGTCGTCCTACACCAGCGACTACATCTCGTTCACCGGCTACGAGACCCAGGACACCAACGGAAACCCGCTCGACACGCTGTCGGCGGACGACGAGGCGCTGTTCGAGAAGTACAACGCTCCGCCCTACGTCGGGACGAGTGACACCGCCGGGTCGATCCCGTTCATCGCCATGTTCGGCAGTTACGCGTCGCAGGGGGCGAGCTACTCACCCGACCTGTTCAAGGGCAAGACGCACGCCGAGGTGGCGGAGGCGATGCAGGACCCGAGCACCGACATCGCCAAGAACGTCGACGCGATGGCCAACTTCTTCTCCGCGATCATCTGCAAGGCGACCGACGGCCAGCCCGGCAACGTGTGCACCTCGTCCGGGGTGCAGGCCGCGGCTGCGAAGCTCCCGACGTCGTGACCGTGGTGCCCCGGCCCCTGGTGTGGGCGTCGTTCGTCATCGCGATCGCGGGGCTGCTCGACGCGGTCTACCTCGCCTACGAGCACGCCTCCGGCTCCAACAGCTTCGCCTGCCCCGAGACCGGCCACATCAACTGCGCGAAGGTCACGACCAGCACCTACTCCGAGCTCCAGGGCATCCCCGTCGCCTACCTGGGGCTGGCCTTCTTCGTCGTGCTGGTCGTGGTCATGAGCCCGTGGGCGTGGGCGAGCCGCTCGCCGGCAGTGCGCTGGGGCCGGGTCGCGCTCGTCACCGGCGGCCTGGTCTTCACGATCTACCTGGTGTGGGCCGAGCTCTACCGGCTCGATGCGATCTGCGTCTACTGCACCGGCGTGCACGTCGCCGTCTTCCTGCTGTTCGTGGTCACTCTGCTCGCCGAGGCGACCCGGGTGGACGAGGACACCTCGGCGCCTGCGTCACTCCATTCGTAGCGCCGCCGCGGCGGGCGACCTGGTGGCCACCCGGGCGGGGACGGACGTTGCGATGACCACCAGGGCGACGGTGACGACCGGGACCAGGAGCAGCCACGACCACGGCGCGACCGCGGGCCTGCCCTCTCCGCCGGAGACGGCGTAGACCGCGGCGTACAGCACCAGGCCGAGCGGCACCGAGACCACGCCCGCCACGCCTGCCAGCACCCCGAAGGGGGACACCAGTGACGCCGCGACCTGGCGCGGGGTCAGGCCGACCGCCTTGAGGACGCCGAGCTCGCGGAGTCGCTCCCGCACCGAGAGCAGCGCGACGGCCACCAGCGAGGTGAGGGCGATCAGCAGCAGCACCGCGTCGAGGGCGTAGACGAGGGCCGGGAGCTCGACCGGTACATCGCTCGGCTCGCCGGCAGGCCGGTCGTCGAGCGCGGTCTGCATGGACAGTGCGAAGACGCCCGCGGCACCGGTGAGCGAGATCGCCGCGGTGAGCAGCAGCAGCCGGCCCCGGCGAGCCAGGAAGGCGCGGACCCCCACGTCGAGGGAGATGCCCAGCGGCAGCAGCCGGACCAGACCGACCAGCGTGGACCGCCTCGGGGGCATTGGCTGCCCCGAGGACAGCGCGTTCAGCACCGACATCCGGGTCCGGCGGCGCGCCGCAGCCCACGTGCTCGCGACCAGCACCATGAGTACCGGCCCGCCGGCCACCAGGAGGTGCACCGGGTCCGCGGCCGACACCGGCCCGTCGACCATCGTCTCCGCCATGGCGCCGGCCACGAGCGGTGCGGTGGCGCTGCCGACGACGTACCCGAGCCCGGTCGCGACCACCCCGAGCCCTGCCGACTCGATCACGAACACCGACGTCACCTGCCGGGGCGTGAGCCCGACCGCCTTCAGCAGTCCGATCTCGCGGTTCTGCTCCAGCACGCGGGCTCCGACCAGGATCCCCACGACGACGAACACGACCACGAGCAGCACCCCGGTGTACATCGACAGGACCAGCTGTAGGGGCGCGGCTTCCTGCAGCGCCAGGTCACGCTGCTCCCGCCAGGTCTCTGCCGAGACCGTGCCGGGCGGGGCACCGCGTACGACGGAGTCGGCCACCGCTCCTGCCGTGGCCGGGTCGTCGACCCGCAGCGCCTCGTCCCACCGCCAGGTGCCCTGGTCCGGCTGCAGCCGGTCCAGCGTCCCGAGGCCGACCCACGCGAAGCCCGGGTTGGAGCGCGGGTAGCGCCCCTGGTTCGGCACGATCGCGGTGCCCACGACGACGAGGGTGCTGCGGCCTCCCGGTCCGTCCAGGACCAGCCGGTCTCCCACGTCCAGGCCCAGGACCCGCGCCAGGCTGCGCTCGAGGACGACGCCGTCGCGTGGGTCGGCGCTGCCCGCCGTCGCGATGGGGTGGTTGACGGCCGGCGGGCCCGAGAGCCCGGCGACGCGCAACGGCTCTCGGCCGCCGCCGGTCCGCAGGTCGAGCGTGGCCTCCGGCACGGGGTCGGCCGACTCGGTGACGCCGTCGAGCCCGCGGAGGGCTTCCGCTGCCTCGCGGGTCGGCACGTTGGCCAGGACATGGGCTCCGTGCGCGGCGTCGAAGGTCCGCTGCCACGGGTCGCTGCCGGTGGCCCGGACCTCGAGGACCAGGACGATCGTGGCGGCCGCTGCCCCCGCCAGCAGGATGGTGAGCGTGGTGGCGAGCAGCCGCGACCGGATCCCGGCGAACGCGAGCCGGACCAGCGTGGTGGTCATGCCGGGTCGGGGTCGAAGGGCAGGGTGACCGGTCGCGACGGGGCCAGGGTCCGCTCCCGGGTGACCTCGCCGTCGCGCATGGTGACCACGCGGTCCGCGGCCGCGGCCACGCGGGCGTCGTGGGTCGCCAGCAGGAGGGTCTGGCCCCGGGCGTGCGCGGCCCGCAGCAGGCCGAGCACCTCGCCCGCGGCCGCCGAGTCGAGGCTGCCCGTGGGCTCGTCGCCCAGGACCAGGTCCGGCTGGTTGGCGAGCGCCCGGGCCAAGGCGACCCGCTGCTGCTGGCCGCCGGAGAGCTCGCGCGGGGCGGCGTCCGCCTTGTCGGCGATGCCCAGGTCGGCCAGCACCCGGCGCGCCGTACGCCGAGCGGCCCGGCGTCGGCGACCCGCGAGGAGCAACGGGAGCTCGACGTTCTCCGCCGCCGTCATCGTCGGCAGCAGGTTGAAGAACTGGAAGACGAAGCCGAGCCGCCGCCGACGCAGCCGCGCCAGGGCGGTCTCGCTCAGCCGGTCGACGCGGGCGCCGTCCAGCCAGACCTCGCCGGCGCTCGGCCGGTCCAGCCCGGCCAACAGGTTGAGCAGGGTCGACTTGCCGCACCCGCTCGGTCCCATGACCGCGACGAACTCTCCGCGCTCGATCGTGAGGTCGACGTCGTGGAGCGCGGCGACAGCCGCCTCGCCCTCGCCGTAGGTCCGGGACAGTCCCCGCGCCTCCAGCAGCGCGGTCATGCCGACCGTCTCCCCATCCGCTGCTCGATGAGGTCGAGCCACTCCAGGTCGGCCTTGAGGTGGAGAACCGCCCCCTCGACGAGCAGCTCGGCGGTCGGACCGTGCTCGGCCGACGAGATGCGGGCATCCAGGTCGCGAAGCGACTGGAGGTACTCGTCGCGCTGGCGTTCGATCAGCTCGGCGGGGTCGGCCAGCCCGACCGACGTGGCGACGACGAACTTCACGAAGAACTCGTCCTTGAGCCGGGCGCCCGGCACCGGCGCCTCGACCCATCGCTCGATCAGCTTCCGACCGCGCCCGGTCAGCCGGTAGACCCGCTTGCCGCGGTTGTCGTCCGGCACCGGCTCGCTCTCGACCAGGCCGTCGCGCTCGAGGCGGCTCAGCGTCGAGTAGATCTGCCCGCTGTTGAGCTCCGGCAGCAGGGTGCCGAACTCCTGCTGGATCGTCTGCTTCAGCTCGTACCCGTGGCCGCTGCCCCCGGAGAGCAGCGCCATGAACACCTCTCGCATGGATAGCGAGAATAGGTACTCGCTATCCATCTGTCGAGGGTCAGCCGGCCCGGCGGTCCGCCTCGTCGATCGCCCGGCGTACGTCGTCGGGGTCGAGGTCGAAGGCCGCCAGCACCCGCAGCAGCGTGTGGTCGCCGCTGCGCATCAGCCCCAGCAGGATGTGCTCGCTCCCGATGAAGCCGTCGCCGAGGCGCAGCGCCTCGCGCAGCGACAGCTCCAGGACCTTCTTGCTCTGCTTCGTGAACCGCGTGTGACCTCCCCGACCCCGCCCGGCGCGCTCACCGAGGTCGCCCTCGATGCGGCTGAGCACGTCGTCGAGGTCGATCCCGAGCAGCTTGAGCGCCTCGGCGTCCTCGGCATCGAGGTCGTCGGCGTAGCGCGAGCGGAGGCCACCGACGACCCGGCGCACCTCGTCGCCAGGCGCGCCGAGGTCTGCGAGCACCTGCATGGCGAGGATCCCGTCGCGGACGGTCAGCGACTCCAGCAGGTGTGCGGGCCTGATCTCGGAGGCGCCGTGGCGGTGGGCGGCCTCCTGCGCGCCGATGACGACGGTGCGGGCGTTGCGGGTGAACCGCTCGAACATCTTCCTGGCTCCTATCGGCGCGCGTGCTTCTTGTGGACGGCCTGGCGGCTCACGCCGAGCACGTCCGCGATCTCCTGCCACGACCAGCCGGCCGCGCGGGCGCGGTCGACCTGGGTCCGCTCGAGGTGCTCGAGCAGCCGCCCGAGTGCCCGGACGGCGCGCAGCCCGGCGCGCGGGTCCGCGGCGGTGGCGGCGTCGGTCAGCTCTCTCAGCTCGGTCACGGTGTCAACTGTAGTTGACAGACACCGATGGTGTCAACCGTAGTTGACATGCCAGTGTGCTCCCATGACGAACCTGCGGGACGCCGGCGCGGTCGTCACCGGTGCCGGGCACGGGATCGGGAGGGCGCTCGCGAGCCGGCTGGTCGCCGAGGGCGCGCGGGTCGTGGTCAACGACCTCGACGAGGACGCCTGCAAAGCGGTGGCGCAGGAGCTCGGCGCGGCCGCGGTGCCGGGCGACTGCTCGTCCGACGCGGGGGTCCGATCGCTGATCGGCTCCGCGACCGAGACACTCGGCCGGATCGACGTCTACCTGGCGAACGCCGGCATCGACCGCACTCAGCCGGACAGTCTCCAGGCCTCCGACGAGGACTGGGCCCGGATGATCGACACCAACGTGATGGCGCACATCCGCGCCGCGCGGGTGCTGGTCCCGCGCTGGCTGGAGGACGGTCGCGGGGGCCGGTTCGTGGTGACGGCGAGTGCGGCCGGGCTCCTCACCATGATCGGCGCCGCGCCCTACTCGGTCACCAAGCACGCCGCTGTCGGCTTCGCCGAGTGGCTGTCGGTCACCTACGGGCACCGCGGGATCGCCGTCCAGGCCATCTGCCCCCAGGGCGTGCAGACCCGGATGCTCGAGCAGGCGGGCCCGCTCAAGGACCTGCTGACGCGGGACGCGGCGCTCACGCCCGAGGAGGTGGCGGACGCGTGGGTGGCGTCCCTGGACGAGGACAGGTTCCTGGTGCTGCCCCACCCCGAGGTGGCCGGCTACTACGCGGCCCGCGCGACGGACACCGACGCCTGGCTGGCCGGGATGCGGAGGCTGCAGGCCAAGGTCGACGAGCTGACGGGGGTCGGCCATGAGTGACGACGTCCCCGGCCTCGACCTCGGCCGGTTCCGCGCGTGGTACGACGCGCAGCGGCCCGGCGAGATCGACGGCGAGCTCCGCGCCGAGCTGGTCGCGGGCGGGAAGTCCAACCTGACCTACCAGGTCACCGACGGCACCCGCTGGTGGATCGTGCGCCGGCCGCCGCTCGGGCACGTCCAGGCCACTGCCCACGACATGGGCCGCGAGTACACCGCGATGTCCGCGCTGGCCGGCACCGACGTACCCGTCCCCCGCACCTACGCGCACTGCGACGACCCCGATGTCCTGGGTGCGCCGTTCTACGTCATGGAGAAGGTCGAGGGCCGTGCCTACCGGCGGGCCCGTGAGCTGGACGAGCTCGGGGCCGAGCGCGCGAGCAAGATCGCGGGCCGGCTCGTCGAGGTCCTGGCGAGGCTGCACGCCGTCGACCCCGCCGCCGTGGGGCTGCACGAGTTCGGTCGGCCGGACGGGTTCCTGGCGCGGCAGGTCCGCAGGTGGGGCAAGCAGCTCGAGGGCTCCAGGACCCGTGAGCACCCGGACGCCGACGAGCTGCACCGGCGGCTCACCGAGAAGGTGGCCGAGGTGGCCGGTGACCCGTCGGTCGTCGGGGTCGTGCACGGCGACTACCGGCTCGACAACTGCCTGGTCGGCGGCGACGGGCGGGGCGGCGACGAGATCAACGCCGTGGTCGACTGGGAGATGGCCACCCTCGGCGACACCCGGACCGACCTGGCGCTGATGTTGGTCTACGAGACGCTCGGTGCCACCGCCGGCGGCGACCTCGTGTCCGACGTGGCCAGGGCGCAGGGGTGGCCCACCAACGAGCAGCAGCTCGCGGCGTACACCTCGGCCAGCGGACGGGAGCCCGGCAACATGGGCTTCCATCTCGCGCTCGCCTACTTCAAGCTCGCCGTGATCCTGGAGGGGATCCACTACCGCTACCTCCAGGGGCAGACGGTCGGCGAGGGGTTCGACCGGATCGGCGAGGGGTTCGACCTGATCATCGCCGCCGGGCTGCACGCAATGGAGGACAGCTGATGGACTTCGCACTCGACGCCCGCACCCAGGAGCTGCAGGAGCAGCTGCTCGACTTCATGACCACGCGGATCGAGCCGTCCGAGCAGGTCTTCCGCGACCAGCTCGAGGCGATGGAGGACCGGTTCGCGTGGTCGACCGCGCCGGTGCTGCAGGAGCTGCGGGCCGAGGCCCGCGAGCGCGGGCTGTGGAACCTCTTCCTGCCCGGGGAGGAGTACGGCGCGGGGCTGACCAACCTCCAGTACGCCCCGCTGGCCGAGATCACCGGCCGCAGCGGTCACCTCGCGCCGCCGGCCCTCAACTGTGCGGCTCCGGACACCGGCAACATGGAGGTGCTGGCGATGTTCGGCAGCCCCGTGCAGAAGGAGCGCTGGCTCGCCCCGCTGCTCGACGGCACCATCCGCTCGGCGTTCGCGATGACCGAGCCCGACGTCGCCTCGTCCGACGCCACCAACATCGAGACCTCGATCGTTCGTGACGGCGACGAGTACGTCATCAACGGCCGCAAGTGGTGGATCACCGGGGCGATGAACCCCGAGTGCGAGATCTTCATCGTGATGGGCAAGACCGACCCGTCGGCCGACCGGCACAAGCAGCAGTCGATGGTGCTGGTCCCCCGCGACACCCCCGGGCTCACCGTCGTCCGTCCGATGACCGTGCTCGGCTACGACGACCACGAGCACGGCGGCCACGCCGAGCTGCGCTTCGAGGACGTCCGGGTCCCGGCGACCAACCTCGTGGCCGAGGAGGGGCTCGGCTTCGCCATCGCCCAGGCCAGGCTCGGTCCCGGACGGATCCACCACTGCATGCGGGCGATCGGCGTGGCCGAGAAGGCCATCGAGCTGATGTGCGACCGGGTCGAGAGCCGCGTCGCCTTCGGCAAGCCGCTGGCCCGCCAGGGCGTCATCCGCGAGTGGATCGCCGAGGCGCGGGTCTCCGTCGAGCAGCTGCGACTGCTCGTGCTCAAGACCGCCTGGCTGATGGACACCGTCGGCAACCGCGGCGCCCACACCGAGATCCAGGCGATCAAGATCGCGACACCCAAGGTGGTCCAGGAGATCCTCGACCGCGCCATCCAGGTCCACGGCGCCGGCGGGCTCTCCCAGGACTTTCCCCTCGCGGCGTCGTACGCCGCGGTCCGGACGCTCCGCTTCGCCGACGGCCCGGACGAGGTGCACAAGGCGTCGCTGGCGCGGGCCGAGCTGGCCCGCCAGGCGGCCGGGAAGGACAGCTGATGGTCGACCTCTCGCTCACCGAGGAGCAGGAGTCGTTCCGGTCGCTCGCCCGCGACTTCCTCGAGAAGGAGGCCGTTCCCCACCGCGTCGAGTGGGACCGGGCCGAGTCGGTCGACCTCGGGATCATCCCGAAGATGGCCGAGATCGGCTTCTTCGGGCTCACCATCCCCGAGGAGTACGGCGGCCTGGGCGGCGACTACGTCACCTACGCCATCGGCATGGAGGAGCTCGGCCGTGCCGACTCCGCGCTCCGCGGGATCGTCTCGGTGTCCAACGGACTGGTCGGCAAGTCGATCCTCGGCTTCGGCACCGAGGAGCAGAAGCACGAGTGGCTGCCCGGCATCGCGAGCGCCGAGAAGCTCGGCTGCTTCGGGCTCACCGAGCCGGGTACCGGCTCCGACGCCGGCAACCTCACCTCCCGGGCCACGCGGGACGGCACCGACTACGTCCTCAACGGTCAGAAGCTGTTCATCACCAACGGCACCTGGGCGCAGGTGGCGCTGGTCTTCGCCCGCACGTCGGACGACGGGCCGCGGGGGGTGACGGCGTTCCTCGTGCCGACCGACACCGAGGGCTTCGAGGCGCGCGAGATCAAGGGCAAGCTCGGGCTGCGCGGCCAGGCCACCGCCGAGCTGTTCCTCGAGGACGTCCGGCTGCCCGAGTCGGCCAGGCTGGGCGAGGAGGGCCAGGGCTTCAAGATCGCGATGTCCTCCCTCGACAAGGGGCGGGTGTCGGTGGCGGCCGGCTGCGTCGGGCTCGTGCAGGCCTGCCTGGAGTCGTCGGTCGACTACGCCAAGAGCCGCACCCAGTTCGGCCGCGAGATCGCGGGCTTCCAGCTCGTGCAGGAGATGATCGCCGACATCTCGCTCGACGCCGACGCGGCCAGGCTCCTCGTCTGGCGCGCCGCCGACCTCATCGACCGCGGCCTCGACTTCCGCGTGGCCGCCTCCAAGGCCAAGCTCTACGCCTCCGAGGCCGCGGTGCGCGCCGCCAACCACTGCATCCAGGTCTACGGCGGTGCGGGCTACGTCGATGAGTACCCCGCCGCGAAGTACCTCCGCGACGCCCGCGTCATGACGCTCTACGAGGGCACCAGCCAGGTGCAGAAGCTGCTGATCGGCCGCGCCGAGACCGGCGTCTCGGCGTTCGTGTGAGCTACTCGGTCTCGCGCTCCGGCAGGTCCGGGCGCTCGAAGTAGTCGCTGGCCTCGCCGACCCACCACGCCTCGACGGTGCGCAGGCCGGTGGGCGGGTCCAGCGTCCCTGCGCAGATCGAGAGCCGGTCCGGCGAGCTGGTCGCCGCCCAGAACAGCGACGACCCGCACCGGCCGCAGAAGGCGTACGCCGCCTCGTCGACAGGCTGGAACCACGTCAGGTGACCTTCGACATCGGTGATCTCGACGTCCTCGACCCGGGCGCTGCTCGCCGCCATGAAATGACCGGTGAACCGCCGGCAGCGGTGGCAGTGACAGTCGACGACGTCGCGCAGCGGACCGCGGACGTCGTACGTCACGGCCCCGCACAGGCACTGACCACTGGCCCGCCGCTGGTCGTCGTCCACGGGCGGAGACTAGATCGAGCCGGGAGTAGCGTGCAGCCATGCGCGGTGATCGCGTGGAGATCGTCATCGACGCGGGCGACGAGGTCCGCACCTATGACATCGTCGCCACCCGCAACGGCCGCCGCGTGGAGGTCGAGACCGGCCGCGGACTGGTCACCGTGACCGAGGTGACCCGGTCCGGCAACCCGGTCCGCACGGCGCGCTTCATGGCGAGCCGGGTGCTGGCGCTCGTGGAGCACCCCGCCGCGGACGCGCGTACGTCTGGAGAGGCAGCTGCCGCGCTTCCGGGCTGAGGCAGCCCCTACCCGATCGGGACCCGATGTCTGAGCGCACCCTGATCCTGCTCCGGCACGCGAAGTCGGACTGGTCCGGCGGCGAGGCCGACATCGACCGGCCCCTGGCGAACCGCGGCCGCCGTCAGGCGCCCGAGACCGGGAGATGGCTGGCCAGCAACGTCAACCGGATCGACCTCGCGGTCGTCTCGCCCGCCAGCCGTGCTCGAAGCACCTGGGAGCTCGTCTCGGCCGAGCTCGCCGTGCGCCCTCCGACGCTGGTCGACGACCGCGTGTACGCCGCGTCGGACCACGAGCTCCTCGCTGTCGTGCGGGAGCTCTCCGACGACGTCCGGACAGCAGTCGTGGTCGGTCACAACCCCGGGCTCGAGGACCTGGTCGCGCGCCTGACCGGTCAGTGGGCACCGATGCCGACCTCGGCAGCTGCCGTGATCGCCGTCCCGGGCTCGTGGTCGTCCGCAGGACGTCACCCGGCGGTGCTCCGTGCGTCCGGGCGGCCGCCGGCCCGTCGGTCGTGATCCCTAGCGTGGCCCCATGAGCATCAGCCTGCGGAGCGTCGAGGACGCCGACCTCGACCACATCTTCGAGTGGCAGCGAGATCCCACTGCTGTCGCGATGGCGGCGTTCACGAGTCGCGACCCGTCCGACCGTGACGCCTTCGACGCTCACTACCGGCGCATCCGCGCCGACCCGGACTGCACGCTGCTCGCGATCGACGACGACGGTGTCCTCGTGGGCACGATCGGCAGCTTCACGATGGAGGGTCAGCGCGAGGTCACCTACTGGATCGACCCGTCGCAGTGGGGTCGCGGGCTGGCCTCGGCGGCCCTCGAAGCGCTCCTCCGGATCGAGCCGGCGCGGCCGCTGTTCGGTCGGGTCGCCTCGCACAACATCGGCTCCGCCACGGTGCTCGCCCGTGCGGGTTTCGTCCACATCGGGTCCGAGACAGCCCATGCCGACGGCGTCAGAAGGGACGTGGTCGAGCACAGTTACCGTCTCGACCGCTAGTCGCCGGTCCGGTCAGGAGACCAGCCCCGACTGGTAGGCGACGATCACGGCCTGGACCCGGTCGCGCAGTCCCAGCTTCATCAGGATGCGCGCCACGTGGGTCTTGACCGTGGTCTCGCCGATCCAGAGGTCGCGCGCGATCTCGGCGTTCGAGAGCCCGCTCGCGATGCGCTGGAGCACCTCCACCTCGCGAGGGGTCAGCGCGGAGAGCGACTCCGGACCGGCGCCCGGCAGACCGGTGCGGGTGAAGCGGTCGACGAGCCTGCCCACAACGGCGGGGGCGAGCACGTTGTCGGCTCCGGAGGCGGCGCGCCGTACGGCGTGCACGATCTCGTCCCCGGCCATGTCCTTGAGCAAGAACCCGGACGCTCCCGCGCGCAGTGCCTGGTAGACGTACTCGTCGAGGTCGAAGGTGGTCAACATCAGCACCCGCGTCGGTGCGTCGAGCGCGAGGATCCGCCCCAGGGCGGCCAGGCCGTCCTCCCCGGGCATCCGGATGTCGAGCAGGAGCACGTCGGGGCGGCACTCGGCCACGAGCCGGACCGCCGTGTCGGCGTCGGCGCCCTCACCCGCCACGAGGAGATCGGGCTCGGTCTCGAGGATCATGCGGACCCCACCCCGGACGAGGTCCTGGTCGTCGACGACGGCCACCGAGATCATCCGACGACCACCCCGGCGAAGCTCGCCCGCAGCTCGAAGCCGCCGTCCTGCCGCTGCTCCCAGGCCAGCCGTCCGCCGACGTCCTCGATCCGCCGCTGCATGCCGGCCAGGCCCACGGCGGTGCTGGGCTCGCCGGGCCGGGCGCCCGGCCCGTTTCGCACCACGAGGGCAACCGCTCCGTCCCGGTTGCCCAGCCGAACCTCCGCGGCGGCGCCCGGGGCGTGGCGGAGCACGTTGGTCAGCGCCTCCTGGAGCACCCGATAGACGACCCGGCGCAGCGCCGGTGGGACGCACGACTCGTCCAGCTCCGCGGCCAGCTGCAGCCCGGCAGCGCGGGCGCCGTCCACCAGCCCGGCGAGGTCGTCGCCGCCGGCGAAGCCGGAGCGCAGGTCCGTGCGTGCAGCCGCGGCGACCTGCGCGACCGTGGCCAGCACCTCGCGGGTGCGCTCGGGTCGGGCGTCGCACCATCGCCGGGCCGCCTCGGCCTGGAGGGTGATGGCGGTCAACGCGTGGCCGACGGAGTCGTGGAGCTCGTGGGCAGCGGTCGCCCGCTCCTCGAGCCGGGCCCGTTCCACCTCGCCGCGCTGCAGCTCGGCCAGCTCCGCCGTCGTATGCCGCAGCCTGGCAGCCAGCCGCGCCTGGCTGCCCGTCAACCAGCCGGCGAGCCACGCCAGCACGGCGAACACCGCGATCCCGGGGGCGTCGTCGGGGCCGTACGCAGCAGCGACCCCGGCCAGGCACACCCCCAGCGCCACGATTGCGGGGCGCAGCCGCAGGAGGGCACCACCGGTGAACGCGAGCGCGACGGCGACGACCGCGCCGACGATGCCATGGGCCAGCGGGTCGAGCAGCCGGCCCCCGACGACCACGGCGGTCCAGGCCACCACCTCGGCGCCGAGGACGACGACCGGCGTCGGCGGGCGCGCGTCGACGTCTGGTGCCGGGTCCGCCCGCTCGGGGAGCGGCTGGCTGAGCCCCACGACGACCGTCCGGGTGCGGGCCAGCAATTCCCGCGCCTCGGCCTCGACCCTGGCGGCCGTGTCCGGACCACCGCTCAACGCCAGGTCCTCGAGCCGCCCCAGCCCGGCGCTCAGCATCGCCTCCAAGGCATGGCCCAGCCGCAGCGACTCCGCCGCCCGGGCGGCCGCCAGCCGGTCGTGGTGCGCCGCGGCCAGCAGCGCCTCCTGGTGGCGCAGCCGGGACACCAGGAGGCGGTGGCCCCGGACGAGCCGGCCGGCCGCGACGGGCAACCCGACGACGAGCAGCGAGAAGAACGCCAGCCCGCTGGCCAGCGAGTTGCCCCCCGGCTCGAGCAGGTCCTCGACCACGACGATCAGGACGGGCTGCCAGCAGCCGGCCAGCAGCTGTCGGGTGTCCGCATGGGCGCCGAGCGAGTACATCATCACCACGAGCGCGAAGATCGCCACGAACGCACCGGAGTCCTGGCCGTCCCCGTCGTCCAGAGCATGCTGCACGACGACCGCCAGGCAGTTGGCCGCGGTGAA
This sequence comes from Nocardioides sp., assembly GCF_036274455.1. GTDB lineage: Bacteria > Actinomycetota > Actinomycetes > Propionibacteriales > Nocardioidaceae > Nocardioides. The sequence goes on from NZ_DASUFR010000246.1 coordinate 24,261, forward strand.
CACGGTGACCGCGAGCAACGGATGCGTCCGGCGCACGACGAGGACGAGCATCAGGCACGCCCCCGGCACCGCCAGCCACAGCCGACCGTCCCTCCGCCACGCGAACTCGACGGCCGCGGCCAGCACGAAGCCCAGCGCCAGGGCGGTGTCCGCCGATGGCAGGAGCCGCGTGCTTCGCGCTGACACGGCTGGGACGGTACGCCGCGACCCGGGCCTCGCGGGTCCTCCTTCAGGAGGACTCCGCAGGGCCACGAAGGTCCCGTCGGGCGACGGACGCGCAGTGCGGCTGCCGGTTCCTAACGTCGAGGTCACGACCTGACCCACGACACGGGAGGAACCGCATGACGACCCTCGCGACACCGCAGACCGAGGTGCCGGACCGCACCAGCATCCAGCTGAACCGGCTGACCGGGCTGGGAGGCCTCGCCTTCATCGCGACAGCCTTCGTCACGCTCGGCGGCGAGTTCTTCTCCGACGACACCCCGAAGGAGGTCGTTGCATGGGTGCAGGCACACCCCACCCAGATCGCGGTCAACGGGCTCCAGATCGGTCTGCAGATGTGCGTCATGGCGCTCGTGCTCGGCCGCCTGGTCTGGCTGAGCGGTGACCGCGGCGCCCTCCGGACCATCGCGCTCGGTGCCATCGTTGCCAACGTGGGCGTCGCGTGGGCCGAGGTCGGGACCTACTTCGGCCTCGCCGACGCGGGACAGCGCGGCGGTGGTGACGGAGCGGTGATGGCGCTGTTCAGCCTGGTCCGCCAGATGACGTTCTGCGACGGCTTCCTGTTCGGGGTCTCGGCCGCCGTGGCGTCGGCGCTCTGTCTGCGCGCCTCGGTGCTGCCGCGGACGGTCGCCTGGCTCGGCGTGCTCCTGGGCGTCTTCAAGGTGGTGGAGCTGCCGGTGCAGCTGGCCGCCACGGGGACCCCGGACGGTGTCACCGGACCGGTCGGCACGGTCCTGCTCCTGGTCTGGCTGCTGGCCACGTCGGTCACGCTGCTGGTGCGCCCGCGCCGGGGATAATCCACGCGACGACGGCCGAGGGCGGCGGGTACGGTTCGTCTCGATGTCGAGAGACCTGCCAGCCGCCGTGCTCCGGATCGCCGGACCCACCCCGCTGGTCAGGCGGCTCTCGACCCAGTCGGTCCTGTCGGCCTTCGGCGACGGCGTCTTCCTCACCGGCAGCGCGGTCTTCTTCACCCAGATCGTCGGGCTCTCCGCCTCGCAGGTCGGCCTCGGCCTGACCATCACCGGCATCGTGACGTTCGTCCTCGCCGTACCACTCGGCAAGCTCAGCGACCGGCTCGGCGCCAAGCGGGTGTGGGCCGCAGCCTCGGCGGTCGAGGCGGTGCTCTACCTCGCGTGGCTCGAGGTCGGCGGCTGGATCGGCTTCGTGGCGGTGATGATCGCGATCCAGGTGGTGAGCAGCGCGAGCCGCTCGGCCCGCAACGCCTACCGGTTCGACGTCTTCCCACGCGAGCAACGGGTGTCGTCCAACGCGTACTTCCGCGCGGCGCGCAACGTCGGCTACACCCTCGGCGCCCTGCTGGCCGGTGTCGCACTGGCCACCAACAGCGACGACGTGGTCCGGCTGGTCCCGGTGGCCACGGCCGCGCTTCTGCTGGCCAACGCGACGCTCGTGGCCCGGCTGCCCCGGACCACCCAGCACGCCGAGGAGGAGGCTGCGCTCGAGGCCGCGCTCGGCGACCGGAGCAGGACCAGCGCGATGCGCAACCGCGGCTTCCTGGTCATGTCGATCCTGGGCGGCGTGCTGGGCACCCACCAGGTCCTGCTCAACGTGGTGATCCCGCTCTGGCTGGTGGAGGAGACCGATGCGCCGCGGGTGCTGCTCGCCTGGCTGTTCGGCACCAACACGGTGCTGGCCGTGCTCCTCCAGGTGGCGGCCGCGCGCGGTGTCGTCACGGTGGAGGACTCCCTGCGGGCGATCCGTCGGGGCGCGGCGTTCTTCGTCCTCTCCTGCGGCATCGTGATGGTCACCCACGACACCATCGGCTGGGTCACCATCGTCCTGGTCTGGGTCGGCCACGTCACCGTGACCGGCGCCGAGCTGTTCGACTCCGCGGGCGAGTGGGGGCTGCAGGCAGAGCTGTCCGACCCGGCGCGGCGCGGCGAGTACCAAGGCGTCACCCAGCTCGGCTACACCCTCGGCTCGGTGTGGGCCCCGGCGGTCTACACCTTCCTGGCGATGGACTGGGGCACGCCGGGCTGGATCGTCATCGCCGCGATCATCGTCGCCGCGGCCGTGGCCATCCACCCGGCCGCCCGCGCGGCCGAGCGGCACCTGGCCCACGACGCCGAGCCGGCCCTGGCCGACCAGGCGCGGGCCGACTAGGAGCTGGCGGTCACCTGGTGGCGAGCCAGGAGGCCGAGCCCCAGCAGCATCCGGTCCCGTGCGTCGCCGAGGCTGCGCCCGGTCAGCTCCTCGATCTGCCGGGCCCGGTAGATCACCGTGTTGCGGTGGCAGAACAGCGACTCGGCAGCGTGCTTGGCGGAGCCGTTGTGCTCGAGCAGGGCGCTCAGGGTCTGCACGAGCACCTCGGCCACGTGCGGGGGCTGGGCCAGGATCGGCGCCAGTGTCTCGTGCACGAGCAGCGCGGTGACCTCCGGGCTGGCCGCCAGCAGCACCTCCGGCAGCCGCTGCGAGACCGCCACCGCCCTACGCTCGTCGCGCGGCACCGTCTCGGCGGCACGGCTGGCGAGCTGGAAGGCCGTCGCGAAGCCGGTCACGCCGTCGTGTGAGGTCGCGACCCCGACCCGGCCGATCGCGTGGGGCTGCAGCAGCCGCACCAGCTCCTCGACGTCCGGCAGCTCGCCGGCGAGCAGCCCGAACGAGACCCCGCCCCGCACGTGCCAGTGCGAGACGATCCCGTGCCGGCCGAGCCGCTCGCCCGGCGGGGTCAGCGGCTCGTCCAGAGAGCCGTCGTAGGGCGCCACCACGCAGGCCACCTGCATCTCGGCGCCGATCCCGAGCACCTCGCGGGCCTCCGCGGCGAACGCCGGGTCCGTCCCACGGCCCTCGACCAGGGCGTCGAGCGTGCTCTGCTGCCGCTGCAGGTCCCGGCGCTGGAGCCGCACGCTCTCCCGGCGGTAGGCGTCGATGAAGACGGCGTTCTGCACGTCGAGGGCCGACCAGACGCGCTGGCCGGCCACCAGCAGCACCTGGTCGTCGAGCCTCCCGCGCTCCCCCTGGGCCAGCAGCGCCTCCCACAGCACCCGGGTGCCCAGCGTGTAGGCGTTGAGCACCAGCTCCATCGCGATCCCCTGCCGGGCCCGCCGCCGGCCGGTCTCCCGCCACAGCTGGGCGGTCACGTGGGTGGCACCTTCCAGGCCGGCCATCGCCTCGATACCGCGGCGGATGTGCTCGCGGGTGCTGGCCCGGACGTCGGCCTTGAACTCCGGGCCGGCCCGCTCGTAGACCTCCGCGTCCTTCTCGAGCAGCGCCAGCGAGATGCTGTCGGCGATCTCGTCGGCCTGGTCCAGCAGGGTCAGCCAGGCGGCGGCGACCCGGGCGTCGAGGTCCCGCTCCGGCGTGTCGGCCGGCGCACGCATGTCTCGCACGATGGCACTTGAGCACAGGGATGACCAGACCCTCTCGCGGGACCGTGGCTCAAAGCCCCATCGATGTTGGGCGCAGAGCCCATCGCGAGCCACTGTGCGCCGACACCAAAGTGTTTGACGTGGGGACCTCGACGCGGAGTCTGGAGCTCCAGGACGTGAGCGTCCGGTTCGGGGGGATCGCGGCGCTCTCGGAGGTCTCACTGACTGCCCGGCCCGGCCGGGTGCTCGGGGTGATCGGGCCGAACGGAGCCGGCAAGACAACGCTGTTCAACGTCGCCTGCGGCTTCGTCCGTCCCGATTCCGGGACCATCACGTGGGGCGGGTGCGAGCTGCGCGGCCTGCGTCCGCACCAGCTGGCCGGCCTCGGCATCGGGCGCACGCTCCAGGGGCTCGGCCTCTTCGACCGGATGACCGTCCTCGAGAACGTGCTGGTGGGCTGCGACGTGGACGCCCGGGCCGGCTTCGTGGCCGGCCTGCTCGGACTGCGGCGCTCGTGGCGGGAAGAGGAGCGGCTGCGCGAGCGAGCCCTGGCCGTCCTCGACGAGCTCGGCGTCGCGGCGTACGCCGACCGCCACCCGGGCGCGCTCCCCTATGCGAGCCGCAAGCGGGTGGCGCTGGCCCGGGCCCTGGTCTGCGAGCCCGAGCTGGTGATGCTGGACGAGCCGGCCAGCGGCCTGTCCGACGCCGAGCTGGACGACCTCGCCGGATTGCTGCGCCGGCTGACCGACCGGATGTCGGTGATGCTGGTGGAACACCACGTCGATCTGGTCATGTCGGTCTGCGACGACATCACCGTCCTCGACTTCGGCAAGGTCATCGCCTCGGGCGCGCCGGACGACGTGCGCGACGACCCCGCCGTCCTCGCCGCCTACCTGGGTGAGGCCGTGGATTAGGCCATGACTCCCGCCACTGCGACCTGCTGCGCGGCGCCCCACGGGCGCTCCGCGGCGTTGCCGTCGCCTGCACGACAACCCCGGTACGGCTTCACTCCGGCGCCTTGCGGAGCATCCCGTGGATGCGCCGCTCGCGACGCCCGCAGGTCGGGAGACCTGGCCTGATGCTGACCCTCTCGGGAGTCTCCGCGTCGTACGGCGCAGTCCGTGCGCTGCACGACGTCGGCTTCACCGCTCCCGAGGGCAAGGTGACCGCGGTGCTCGGTGCCAACGGCGCGGGCAAGACCACGCTGCTCCGGACCATCTCCGGGCTGGTCCGCGCGGACTCCGGCAGCGTCCGGTTCGGCGACCGCGAGCTGACCAGGACCTCGACGGAGCGGTTGCCCGGCCTGGGGCTCGCGCACGTGCCCGAGGGCCGCGGTGTGATCACCGAGCTCACGGTCGAGGAGAACCTCCGCCTCGGCGGGCTCGGCCGCGACAACCGGGTCCGGCCCGAGCGGCTGGACCGGGTGTTCTCGCTGTTCCCGATGCTCGAGGAGCGGCGTGGCGCCACCGCCCACGTGCTCTCGGGCGGCGAGCGGCAGATGCTCGTGATCGGCCGGGCGCTGATGGCCTCGCCCGCCCTGCTGCTGCTCGACGAGCCCTCCCTCGGCCTCGCGCCGCGGGTGGTGGCCCAGATCTTCGACCTGCTCGGCGGGCTGGTCGCCGACGACGGCCTGACCGTCGTCCTGGTCGAGCAGAACGCCCGCAGCGCCCTCTCCATCGCGCACCGCGCGGTCGTGCTGAGCCTCGGGCGGGTCGTCGTCGACGAGCCGGCCGACGTCCTGGCCCGCGACGACCAGCTCCGCCACGCCTACCTGGGGTTCTGAGAGGTCGCCGTGCAGCAGTTCGTCAACACCTTGCTCGGGGGCATCACCCTCGGGATGGTCTACGCCGCGTTCGCGCTGGCGCTGGTGCTGATCTGGCGATCGACCCGGGTGGTCAACTTCGCGCAGGCGCCGATGGCGATGGTGACGACGTTCATCGCGCTCGAGCTCATCGAGCACGGCCAGTCCTACTGGCTCGCCTTCGTCGTCGCCCTGGTCAGCGGGGCCGTGCTGGGCGCGGTCGTGGAGCGCGTGGTGGTCCGGCCCGTCGAGGGCGGCCCGGAGCTGAATGCGGTGATCTTGACCCTCGGGCTCTTCATCGTGCTGCACGCGGCGGCCGAGGTGGTCTTCGGCAACCGCTACCGCTCCTTCCCCGCGGCGTTCGGCATCCGCGGCATGAAGGTCGGCGACACGACGATCGCGCTGACCGGCTTCGGGATCTTCACGATCCTGGCGGTGCTCGCGGTCATGGCGCTGCTCGTGCTGCTGTTCCGCTTCACCGACCTCGGCCTCAAGATGCGCGCCGCCGCGTTCAACCAGGAGGTGGCCCGGCTGCTCGGCGTACGCGTGGGCCGGCTGCTCACGCTCGGCTGGGCGCTGGCCGCGGTCGTCGGGTCGCTGTCCGGGCTGCTCATCGCGGGCGGCAGCCTGGTCTCACCGAGCTACATGGACACGGTCGTCGTCTACGGCTTCGTGGCGGCCGTGCTGGGCGGGCTGGACAGCCCGGTGGGCGCGGTGGTCGGCGGGTTGTCGCTGGGCATCGCGCTCAGCTTCGTGTCCGGGTACGTCGGCTCGCAGCTGGTCGCCCTCGCCGCCCTGGCGATCCTGATGGCGGTCCTTTTCCTGCGGCCGGACGGGCTGTTCGCCCCGGCCCGCGAGAGGCGGGTGTGATGCGCAGGCTGGCCGCCGCAGCGTGGCGGATCACGCTGACCCGACACCTGGTGACCGCGGCAGCCGGCCTGCTCGTCCTGGTCGTGGTGATGGAGTCGGTGGACGACTTCCGGGCCGTGCAGCTGACCGAGATGGCCTACCTCGGCATCGCCGCCGGCGGGCTCACCCTCCTGACCGGCCTGAACGGACAGATCTCGCTCGGCCACGGCGCGCTGATGGCCGTAGGCGCCTACACCACCGCGCTGCTGGTCTCCGACGACCCGGTCGTGCCGCTCGTCGTGGCGATCGTGCTCGCGACGGCGGCCACCACCGCGGTCGGCGTCCTCATCGGTGCGGCGGCGGCCCGGTTGCGCGGCCCCTACCTCGCCGGCGCCACCCTCGCGCTCGCGGTGGCGCTGCCCGGCCTCGCCCTGCACTTCAAGGGCACCCTGGGCGGCGAGCAGGGGCTTCGGCTGCGGGTCCCGGAGACGCCCGGATGGGTGCTGGAGACCGCCTTCTTCATCACCGGGCACGACCTCACCCGGAGCAAGTACGTCGCCTACATCGCCTGGCTCACCCTCGTCGTGGTCTACCTGCTGCTGGCCAACCTCGCCCGCAGCCGCGTCGGGCGCCGCTGGCGGGCCGTGCGCGACGACGAGGTCGCCGCCGAGCTCGCCGGGATCCACCTCGGCCGGGCCCGGGTGTCGGCGTTCGTCGTCAGCGCGGCCGCGGCCGGGGCGGCCGGCTCGGTGATGGCACTGGCCGTCCGGCTGACCGCACCCACCGGGTTCACCCTCACGCTCAGCCTGGGGCTGCTGACCGCGGTCGTGCTGGGCGGGCTGGGCAGCCTGACCGGCGCACTTGTGGGCGCGGCCCTGCTCACCTTCCTCCCGTCGGTGATCACCGATGCGGGCACGTCGATGGGGCTCGACGACATCGCGGCGGCCGAACTCGCGCCGCTGGTCTACGGCGTGGTGCTCGTGCTCGTGATCCTGCTCGCCCCGCGTGGCCTCGTCGGAGGCATCGAGGCCGGCTGGCGCCGGCTGCGGCACCACCGGCACCCCGTCGTACCCCCGGGCTCCATCACCACCTCGGACGCCGCTCCCTCGCGTGCGCCCGTCGCCACCTCGAAGGGAGACAGCAGATGAACACACGCACGCGGAGGCTGGTCGCGACGACCAGCGTCGTCGCGCTCGCCGTCCTGGCCGGTGCCTGCGGTGCCGGTGGGAAGGACGACGACGACAAGAGCGGCGGTGGGTCCGCCGAGGTCGGGGTCACCGACGACTCGATCACGATCGGCGGCACCTTCCCGCTGACCGGGGTGGCAGCCCCCGGCTACAGCGAGATCCCGACCGGGGCCCAGGCGTACTTCGACTACGTCAACGCCAACGGCGGCGTCAACGGGCGCAAGATCACCTTCCTGGTCAAGGACGACGGCTACGACCCCACCAAGACCAGCAGCCTCACCGACGAGCTGGTGCTCAAGGACAAGGTGTTCGCGACCCTCGGGTCACTCGGGACACCGACGCACAACGCCGTCGTCGACCAGCTGAACGACGACGAGGTGCCGGACCTGTTCGTCTCGTCCGGCGCGCTGGCCTGGGGCGACGACCCGGGCTCGCACCCCTTCACCTTCGGCTGGCAGCCGGACTACGAGATCGAGGGCAAGATCATCGGGCAGTGGGTATCGGAGAACATGCCGGACGCCAAGGTCGGCCTCTTCCTCCAGGACGACGACTTCGGCGCGGATGCCGAGAAGGGCGTGCGGGAGTACATCGACTCCCAGGTCGTCGAGACCCAGCGCTACACCTCGGGCAACACCGACGTCGGCCCGCAGATCGCCGCGTTGCAGGCCAGCGGCGCCGACCTCGTGCTGTCGTTCAGCACTCCGGCCTACACCGCACTCGGGCAGCTGGTCTCGCTCAAGCTCGGCTACACGCCGAAGTGGTACGTCTCCAACGTCGGCTCCGACCCCAACCTCGTGGGCGCGCTGCTCGACCAGTTCTCGAAGGGTGCGGTCCCGGGCTCGGCGTCCTCGCTGAACGGCGTGATGACCTCGGAGTACATCCCGGGCATCGACCAGCCCGACAACCCGTGGGTGCAGCTGTGGAAGAAGGTGTGGGACCAGTACGGCAAGGACGGTGAGCTGAGCAACTACCGGATCTACGGGATGTCCTTCGCCTACACCTTCGTCCAGGCGCTGCAGGCCGCCGGGAAGGACCTGACCCGCGACGGCCTGGTGAAGGCGATCGAGGACAAGGGCGCCGACTTCGCCGGACCCAACCTCGCGCCGTACCGCTACTCCTCCGACAGCCACTTCGGCATCTCGGGGATGGAGATCGTCGAGCTCGAGGACGGCGTGGGCAAGCCGCTCACCGACGTCCTGACCACCGACGTCGGGGACGCGGACATCGCCCCGGACGACTCCGGCCAGGCCGACGACGCTCCCCCGGCCAGCGGGATGCCGGAGTAGCACCACCCCCGCGCCGTGCCGCTACGGCTCGGTGGGTGGCGGTACGGCGCGCTGGGCGACCGGCGTCCAGAGGTCCAGCACGTCGAAGAGGACCGCGAGCACGTCCTTGGCGTGCTCGATGCGTTCGCGGCCGGCGCGCCGGAGGACCTTCCGCTCGAGGTCGGCTCGGATCGCCCGGGTGGCCTCGACCATCCGGCGGCCCCGGTCGGTCAGCCGCACCGCCCGCCGGCGCTGGTCGCCCACGACCGACACCCGCTCGGCGTACCCGAGCCGCTCGAGGTCGAGCACCTGCTTGGAGGCGCCTTGCTGGGTCATGCCCAGCTGGGTCGCCAGCAGCGTGATCGTGGGCTCGCCGGCCAGCAGCCGCTGCACGACGTAGCCGTGCGAGACCTTCACCCCCTCGAATCCCTGCTGGGCCAGCCGCTCCACCACCACGTCGTTGAGGGCGGGCGCCACGATTCCGATATAGGTCAGAAGGTCGAGGTCCAGCACCCGCGGGTCGTCGGTCACATCGCCATAGTTACACAACCCCGGTTGTGCTTCGCCAAAAACACAACTATGGTTGTGCAACATGCGTAGTGAACACGAATCCCTGGTCCGCAACCTCCTCGACGCGATCGCCCGCGACGTCCCGGCCGAGGAGGTGGCGGCGTACTGGCACCCTGAGGCCGAGCAGATCGAGTACCCCAGCGTCATGCGCCCGCGCGGCCACACCCGCGGTCTGGCCGAGATGCTCGACGGCTACCAGGCCGGCTCCGGACTGCTCCGGCAGCAGCGCTACGACGTGCGCAACGTCGTCGACGACGGCGCGCAGGTGGCCGTGCAGCTGACCTGGACGGCGACCACGGCGCTCGACGCCGGCCCGCTCCCAGCCGGCAGCGAGCTGGTCGCGCACGTGGCGATCTTCTACGAGTTCCGGGACGGGCGGATCCTGCGTCAGAGCTCCTACGACTGCTACGAGCCGGTGCCTGCGCTGGCCTGAGGTCACCCGTCCGGGTGACGGATGGGCCATGGGGCGCCGGGTACCGGCATGGCATGCCTGGCAGGAAGTCACCCGGTCCCAGTGTCAAGGACAAGGAGCTCTACGAAGAGCTCCGCGACGAGGGCAACAGCAAGGAGAAGTCCGCGCGGATCGCCAACGCGGCGGCCGGATCGAGCCGGAAGTCCGTCGGCCGCAAGGGCGGCAGGTCCGAGGCCTACGACGACTGGACCGTCGACGACCTGCGCAAGCGAGCGGGCCAGATCGGCATCGAGGGCCGGTCGAGGATGAACAAGTCCGAGCTCGTCAAGGCGCTGCGCAACCACTGACCGCCCCTCCTCAACCGGCAGCGGACCGCCCTAGAGTCACGAGGGTGACCTCGACACCGTCCTCACTGCCGATCCTGCCGACCTCGCTGGTGGGCAGCTATGCCCAGCCCGACTGGCTGATCGACCGGGCCAAGCTCGCCGGCCGGTTCCCGCCTCGGGTCCGTGCGAAGGAGCTCTGGCGGGTCGAGCCCGAGCACCTCGCCCAGGCGCAGGACGACGCCACGCTCCTGGCCATCCGCGCCCAGGAGGAGGCTGGGCTCGACATCATCACCGATGGCGAGATGCGGCGGGAGTCCTACAGCAACCACTTCGCCACGGCGCTCGAGGGCGTCGACATCGACAACCCGGGCACGGCCCTGGACCGCAGCGGGCATCCCAACCCGGTGCCGCGGATCGCCGGCCCGATCGTGCGGCCCCAGCCGGTCGGCGTCCGCGACGTGGAGTTCCTCAAGGCCCACACCGACCACACGGTCAAGATGACCGTGCCGGGCCCCTTCACGATGTCGCAGCAGGCCCAGAACGACTATTACCCCGACCTCGAGTCGGCCGCGCTGGCGTACGCCGCCGCGGTCAACGCCGAGATCAAGGACCTGCACGCCGCCGGCGCCGACCTGGTCCAGATCGACGAGCCGTACATGCAGGCCCGGCCCCAGGCGGCCCGCGACTACGGCGTCACCGCACTCAACGCCGCGCTCGACGGGGTCACCGGCACCACCGCGGTGCACATCTGCTTCGGGTACGCCGCGATCATCCACGAGCGGCCCGAGGGCTACTCGTTCCTGCCCGAGCTCGCCGGCTGCCCGGCCGACCAGATCTCGATCGAGACCGCGCAGTCGGGCCTGGACCTCGGCGTGCTGAAGGACCTCAGCGAGAAGCACGTCATCCTGGGCGTCATCAACCTCGACGACCACGAGGTGGAGTCCGCCGACCTCGTCGCCGACCGGGTGCGCCGAGCGTTTCCCTACGCCCCACCGGAGCGGATCACGATCGCCACCGACTGCGGCATGAAGTACCTCCCCCGCGCCAGCGCGGAGGGCAAGATGCGCGCCATGGCCGGCGCGGCCGAGATCCTGCGCGAAGAGCTGTAGCCAGCTACCGCCGCAGGCGGTCGCTCATCCGGCGTACGGCGTCCATCGCCCGGGTCACGTCGTCGCGGGTGTTGTAGGCCGCGAAGCTCACCCGGCAGCTCGCGGGCGGGTCCAGGCCGAGGTCGCGGTGAGCCAGGGTCGCGCAGTGGCAGCCGGCCCGGGCCTCGACACCCTCGCGTCCCAGGGCCCCGGCCAGCGCGAAGGGGTCGACGCCGGCCACGTTGAACGCGAGCAGCGGCGAGCGCGGCAGGCCGGGCCCCGGGCCGTACCAGGTCAACCCGTCGACCGCCATCGCCTCGCACAGCGCCAGCTCGGCGAGCTCGGCGGTGTGCTGTCGGACCAGCTCCATCGTCCGCGCAACGATCGAGGGCGGGAGCGGCGCCGAGGAGCCGAACCAGCACCTTGACCGGTCCACCCCGACCATGTCGACCAGGAGCCGCAGCGCGTGGGCGGAGACGATCACGCCCAGGATGTTGGGGGTCCCGGCGGCGTACTTCCAGGGCAGGTCGTTGTACTCCACCCGGTCGGGCGACACCCGGCCCGTGGCGATCATGTCGCCGCCGTAGAGGAACGGCCGGGACCGCGCCAGCAGCGCCTCCTTGGCGTAGAGGACGCCGACCCCGAACGGCGCCAGCACCTTGTGGCAGGAGAACGCCAGATAGTCGACGTCGAGTCGCTGCACGTCGACGTGGCTGGAGGGCACCAGCTGGGCGGCGTCGACGAGCAGGAGTGATCCCGAGCCGCCGTCGTCGCGGACGTAGCCGCTGCCGGAGGCGATCGACCGGATCGTCTCGAGCGGCGGCTTGGTGCCCAGGAAGTTCGAGGCCCCGGTGACGCACACGAGCTTGGTCCTGTGGTCGACGAGGCTGGCGAGGTGGTCCACGTCCAGCTCGCCGCTCCGGTGGTCGAACCTGGCGACGCGGCACTCGACGCGCCGCCCGAAGCGAGGGAGGATCTCGCGGCACATTGCCCACCACGGCACGAAGTTGGAGTTGTGCTCGACCAGCGTGGTGACCACGTTGTCGCCGTCGCGGAAGTCCGTCAGCAGCGAGTACATCACCGCGTTGACCGCCTCGGTCGTGTTGCGGTAGGTCGCGATCGTGCGCCTGCTCGGTGCGTTGAGCCACTGGGCGAAGATGTCGTAGGACTCCTCGAACAGCGCCGTCATCCGCTGCGAGGCCACCGACTGGCCGCGGTGCACGTTCTCGTAGCCCTCCGTCAGCCTCGTCAGCAGGGCGGCCAGCTCCCGAGGCGGCTGCGTGCTCGCCGCGTTGTTGGTGACGATCCGCCCCCGGGCGGGGAAGTCGAAGTGCGACCTGAGCCGGTCCACGTCGAAGGAGTGGATCCCGTGCGGCGTCCGCTCGTCGCGCAGACCGGGCCTCATCGGATTCAGGGCTTGTCCGGATCGCGCCGTCCCCACCCGCTGACCATCAGCGGCGGGAGGTAGTGGAAGCCGGCCTCCGCGGTGGCGGCGAGGAACCAGTCGACGTCCTCGGCGCTCGCCTCGCCGCTCGCGACGATCCGCCCGGCGAGCTGCTCGACGCTGCCCCTCGTCCACTGCTCGTTGCCGCCGGACACCACCGGGGCGTGGAGCTCCGCGGCGACCCCCGCCAGGCCGGCATCGGTCAGCACGTCGACGAGCCGCCGGCCGTACGAGGGGTCCGCGCCGATCGCGCAGAAGACGTCGGCCACGGCGAGGTAGATCCGCTCCACGGCGCCGCGCTGCGCTTCGGGGACGTTGGCGTACGCCGCGAGCAGGCCCGCCGTCACCCCGCCGAAGTCCGTCTCCTCGATCAGCAGCCAGCCGCCGGGACGCAAGGCAGCCGCCAGCCGCTTGACCACGAGGTCCCGATCAGCCAGGTGCTCCACCACCGCCCGGGCGTGGATCAGGTCGAAGGCGGCCTCGTCGAGCGGGTCGCTGACGATGTCATGGGTGCGGACCTCGAGGTTCGTCCGGCCGTGCCCGTCGAGATGCCGGATGTCGATGTCGGTGGCGAGCACGTGGCCCCTCTCGCCGACCCGGTCGGCCAGCCACCGCGCGATGCCGCCCGCGCCGCCACCGACCTCCAGGCAGCGCCACCCGGTCGTGAGGCCGAGACCGTCCAATAGCCGGCGGGACGCGCCGTCGTACACCACCTCGAGCGCGGTGAGCCGGCCCTGTTCCTGCTGCCACGCCTGGTCGAATGCGTAGGTACTCATGGCGGCAAGGATCGGCTGCCAGCGCCGCCCTGTCGTTGGGCTAGCGCGCAGAGGTGTTGGCAAGGAGTGCAGACCTGCGGTACTCCGCGGGCGGTATGCCGTGGGCGGCGCGGAACGCGCGGCTGAACTCCGCGGCGCTGGTGAAGCCCCAGGTGGCCGCGATGGCTGCCACCGGGCGGGACGCCAGTGCCGGGTCGGCGAGGTCGCGGCGACACCGCTCCAGCCGTCGCTGCCTGATGTAGCCGGCCACCGTCAGCCCCTCGTCGTGGAAGAGCTGGTGCAGCGAACGCAGGGAGATGTGATGGGCTGCCGCGACGTCGCGCGGCGCCAGCTCGGCATCTCCGAGGTGCTGGTGGATGAAGGCCTGCACGGTGGTGAGCAAGGCATGGCGGCGGGCCTCGGGGGTGCCCCACGTGTCGAGCTCCAGCTCGTGCGCCAACCGGGTCGCCAGGACCTCGAGCGCGGCGGTCGACAGCCGCGCCGCCTCGGCCGGGTTGTAGTGGTCGACGTTGCTGGCCAGCTGCAGCAGGAACTGCGAGGTCAGGTCGCCCAGACCCGTCGTGGCCGAGAAGGTCGTCGCGGTCAGCCCGGGCAGCTGCTTGCGCGAGAGCGGCAGCAGCGACGGCGGGAACATGAAGGTCAGCAGCCGGGCGGGCCGCACCTGGTCGACCGCGCAGTCGACCTGGTAGGGCCGGCGGGTGTCGTAGAGAGCGAACTCGCCCGCGGAGATCCGCGCCTGCCGGCCGTCCTGCGTGACCACGGTGGAGCCCTCCCCACACGCCAGGATCATCTTGAGCAGGTTCGGGTCCTCCTGCTCGATCAACGCGGGCGTCCGGGAGACCGTGATCGGCATCACGTCCATGACCACGACCTGCAGCGGGCCCAGACCGCTGGCCCGGAAGACTCCCCAGTAGTCCTCCCCGCCCGCGAGCGCGCGGCACTCCATGGGTACCCACGTCGCCGCGGTGATCTCCCGAACGTAGTCGAGACGGTCGCCGACGGGAACGTCATCGGTGCGGATCAGCGTGCTCATGGAAATCTCCGGCCCCGCACGCTCAGGCTACTCGGGGCGGCCGTCCAGGAACATCCGCAACCGGGTCCGGGTGTGGTCGTCGCCGCTGACGTCGGGCTGGTTGAGCGCCCGGCACACCCAGCCCAGCCGCAGCGCGGCCGGGACGGCCTCGCGCAGCCCCGGGCGGTCCGGGGCGTAGCGCGCCAGGTAGGTCGCGACGTAGGGCTCGATGTCCTCGGAGTCCTCGACGTCGTCGAGGCCCCATGCCACCCCGCCCTCGAGCGAGACCGACAGGGTGAAGAACGGGTGAGAGATGACCGCGTCGCCCCAGTCCATGATCAGGTTGCGGCCGTCCTTCACGAACACCTGCCCGTCGTGCAGGTCGTCGTGCTGCAGCGTCTCGGAGACGCCGTAGGACGCGAGCTCGTCGACGAGGTCGCGGACGTGGGCCGTGGCGGAGACGAACCGCGGCTCGACGTCGATCCGCTGGACGAGCTCGGCGTAGCGGTCGACGAGGGTCGCCAGCCGGTGGTCGGGGACGCCGGCCGCCAGCAGGTCGTCGACGTCCGGCTCGAGGGCGCGGGCCACGTCGGCCGCCCCTTCGAGCACGTCGTGCCAGCGCCCCAGGCTCTGCTCCTCGACGACCACCTCCCGCAGCCGCTCCCCCGCGTCGCCCATCAGCATCCAGCCCCGGTCGAGGTCCCGGGCCAGCAGCGGCGGGACCCGCGCGGGCACCCGGTCGGAGACCCGGTCGACGACCAGCACCTCGTGCACGAAGGCGGCCGCGTTCGCCTTGAACCACACCGGCCCCTCTGAGGTGGCCACCCGGAGGACGGTCGACCACGAGCGCACGTGCGGCTGTTGCACCTCGCCGGTGCGGACGAGGTCGAGCCGCGCGAGCTGGCCGTCGACCCACGCGACGGCCTCGGTCAGGAAGGCCGGGTCCTCCCACACCTCGGTCATGAGCGCCGAGTCTCGAGCACGCGGAACCCCTTGGCACTTGCGACACGCTCGGTCGGGTAGCCCTGCTCGTCCAGCCACCGTTGCAGCGAGTCACCCCCGAGGTTCTTGCCGACCACCATGACCGCACGCCCGCCGGGCACCAGCCGCGCCAGCCAGGTGAGCAGCAGCTCGTGCAGCGCCGCCTTGCCGACCCGGATCGGCGGGTTCGACCAGATCTCGTCGTACGTCGCGTCGGCGGGCACCGAGGCCGGGGTCAGGGCCCGGAACCGCTCGGCGACGCCGAGTGAGGCGGCGTTGTCGTTGGCCAGCAGCACCGCTCGCTCGTTGACGTCGACGCCGGTCACCGTCGCACCCGGTACGGCGCGCGCGACGGCCAGCCCGATCGCGCCGTACCCGCACCCCAGGTCGAGGATCCGCCCGCCCTCGGGCGGTTCGGTCTCGCGGAACAGCACGGCCGTCCCGGCGTCGAGGCGGCCCCGGGCGAAGACGCCCGAACCGGAGTCGATCGAGAGCGAGTGGCCCCAGGCCGAGAACGTGACCGGCTCGCGGCGGAACGGCACCGACGGGTCGGCGGAGAAGTAGTGGTCGTCGGACGGGTCAGCCACGTCGCGCCCTCGTGATCTCCACCCGAGCAGCGAGCTCGGCGTCCGGTGGGTAGCCGATCTCCTCCAGGGTCAGCCCGTGGGCCGGCGCTACCGCGACGGCCGAGTCGCGCACCGCGGCGTCGAGCACCCCGGCGGCCCACTCGACCGGCCGGCGGCCCTCGCCGACGGCCAGCAGGCAGCCGACCAGCGAGCGCACCATCGAGTGGCAGAACGCATCGGCGCGCACGTGCGCCACGAGCAGCCCGTCCGGCTCCCGGGACCAGGTCAGGTCGAGCAGCGTGCGGATGGTGGTCGCCCCCTCACGCTGCTTGCAGAACGCCGCGAAGTCGTGCTCGCCCACGAGGGCCAGGGCCGCGGCGTTCATCAGCCCTTCGTCGACCGGCCGCGGCCACGCCAGGACGAACGTGCGCCGCAGCGGGTCGGCGAGCGAGGGCCGGTCGGCCACCCGGTAGGCGTAGCGCCGCCACAGCGCGGAGAACCGGGCGTCGAAGCCTGCGGGCGCCTCCGAAGCGTGCAGCACGCGGACGTCCTCGGCGAGCACCCCGTTGACCCGGCGGGCCAGCCGCTCACAGCCCTCCGGCAGCTCCTCGAGGTCGGTGTGCACGACCTGGCCGCGCGCGTGGACCCCGGTGTCGGTCCGCCCGGCGCAGGTCAGGCTCACCTCCGGCACCCGCAGCACGGTCGCCAGCGCCGCGGAGAGCTCACCCTCGACGGTCCGCAGCCCCGGCTGGGCTGCCCAGCCGTGGAAGCCGGAGCCGTCGTAGGCGACGTCGAGGCGGATCCGCACCCGGAGATCTTCTCAGGGGCGCCGTCGGCAGACGCGTCCTAGGCTGGAGACCGTGCAAGGAGACCCCGCGATCATCCTCGTCTCGGCCGACCACGCCGAGGTCCTGCTCGAAGAGTTCCAGAGCCGCTACGCGCGCGACTACGACCTCCGCGTCGCCCACGGCGCCGGCGAGGCCGAGGCGACGGCTCGGGAGATCATCGACGGCGGCGGCCTGATCGCCCTGTTCGTCAGCGACTCGCGGCTCCCGGACGCCGACCACATCTTCGAGGCGATCCACCGCTGGCGACAGGTCATCCCGACCGCGCGCCGGGTCATCACCGCGCACTGGGACTACTTCGTCGAGGACGCTCCGCCGCTGCGGATCGGGATGGCCAAGGGCAAGTACGACGCCTACCTCCTGATGCCACGGGGACGCCGGGACGAGGAGTTCCACAACGCGATCACGGACCTCCTCTCCGACTGGGGCTCCACGGTCCCCCAGCCGGAGGTGGTCAGCGCCAAGATCCTCTCGCCTCGCCACGACGCGCTCACGATGGCCATCCGCGACTTCCTGGACCGGATGGGCATGCCCAACAAGGTGTGGGACCCGGCCGACCCGGCGATCCAGGACTACCTCGCCATGATCAAGGAGCAGCTCGGCGTCGACGAGCTCCGCTACCCCGTGGTCTACGCCGCCAACCGGGTGCCCATCCAGGCCACCAGCGTCCGCGACGTCGCGGTCTCGATCTATGGTCGGCCGGGCGACTTCAAGGTCGACGGCGTGGTCGACCTGGCCATCGTCGGCGGCGGTCCCGCCGGGTTGGCCGCGGCCGTCTACGGCGCCTCCGAGGGGCTGTCGGTCGTCGTGCTCGAGGCCGAGGCCATCGGTGGCCAGGCCGGCACCAGCTCGATGATCCGCAACTACCTGGGCTTCCCGCGCGGCATCTCGGGGATGCGGCTCGCCCAGCGCGCCCGCAACCAGGCGCTCCGGTTCGGCACCGACTTCTTCACCGGGTGGGAGGTCAACCGCCTCGAGCCCGGTCGCGGCGGCGAGCCACACACGGTCTGCACCGACGGCGGCGACGTCCGGGCGCGCACGGTGCTGATCTCCAGCGGCGTCGCGTACCGCAAGCTCGGCGTGGGCCCCCTGGAGGAGCTGGTCGGTGCCGGCGTCAACTACGGCGCCGCCATGACCGCAGCACGCGAGATGGAGGGGAACGACGTCGTCGTGGTCGGGGGTGGCAACTCGGCGGGCCAGGCGGCGCTGCACCTGGCCAGGTTCGCTCGCTCGGTGACGATCTGCGTCCGCAGGCCGGGCCTCGAGGAGACGATGTCGCGCTACCTCATCGACGAGATCAGCTACAACGAGCGGATCGAGGTGCTGCCGTGCACCCGGGTGGTCGACGGCGGCGGCGAGGGTGCCCTGGAGTGGCTCTGCCTGGAGGACACCAACACCGGCCGGCGCACCACCAAGCCGACGCAGGGACTGTTCCTCCTCCTCGGTGCCGAACCTCGATGCGACTGGCTGCCCGGCGACCTGGCCCGCGACAAGAACAGCTTCATCGTGACCGGCCGAGACGTGCCCCGCGCGCAGTGGGTGGACGGGCTGCCGCCGGCCAACCTCGCCACCACCATCCCCGGCATCTTCGCCGCCGGCGACATCCGGTCGGGCTCGATGAAGAGGGTGGCCGCGGCCAGTGGAGAGGGCGCCTCCGTCGTACCCCTCGTGCACGCCTACCTGGCTCCGGCCCCGGCGGACGACGTCGCCGCCGTACCGGTGTCCTAGGGCCTCCTCGTCAGAGCTCGTGGCGGTAGGGCGGGTCGGCACCGGGCCGTGACACGGTGACGGCCGCGGCGCGGGCGGCGTGCTCGAGCACCGCGGTGACCTCGGGACGCGGCAGCGCGGCCAGCGCCGCGCGGGCCTCAGCACCCAGCCGGCCGCGCTCCCAGAGCGCGTCGAGCAGGGCGGCGCCGAAGGTGTCGCCGGCCCCGATCGTGTCCGCCACCTGCACCGGCCTCGGCTCGACCTCGACCGTCCCGACGCGGTCCAGCCAGAGCGCGCCCTCGGCGCCTCTGGTGACGACGACGGCGGCCGGGCCGAGCGCCAGCAGCGCGGCGGCGGACTCAGCGTGCGGCCGGCCGGGGTGGAGCGTCTCGAGGTCCTCGTCGCTGGCCTTGACCAGGTCGGCCACGGCGGCCATCCGCTCGACGCGGGCCGCGACGGCGGCGCCGGTCCCGGTCACCGCGGGGCGGGCGTTGACGTCGTAGGTGATCGTCGCCCGGTCCCGCAGCCGGGTGAGCAGTGCGAGCACGTCGTCGGCGCCGGGGAGCAGCACCGCACCCAGCGAGCACGTGTGCGCGACCAGGGGATCCTCGTCGTCGGGGACCGGGGACAGCCGCCAGTCGATGTCGAAGGTGTAGGTCGCCCCGCCCTCGGTCCCGAGCGTCGCCTGGGCCGTCGACGTGCGGTCGACCACCGCCGGGTCGCAGGCCAGGTCGACCCCGGCGTGCTCGAGGTGCGCGGCGATCATCTCGCCGTGACGGTCGCGCGCGAAGCTGGTGGCCAGCCGGGTCGGCCGGCCGAGCCGCGCCAGGGCGACGGCCACGTTGGCCGCGCTGCCGCCGGCGTACTCGTGGAGGTCGCCGCTGAGGGTGCGCACCACGTCGACCACCGACTCCCCCACGACCAGCACGCCGCGCTCCATGCGCTGTCTCTACCACGAGGGATGGGATGATCGCCGCGTGTCCGGCTCAGTCGTGCAGAACTCCCGGGTCCTCGGCCTGATGGGTGCGAGCGACCTCGTCGCCGGCCTCGTGTGCGCGGCGATCGGCCTCTCCCAGGACATCCAGGTCCTGGCCATCGTCGGGACAGTGCTCGTCATCTCCGGAGCCGGGATGCTCGCCTACCTCGCCTGGTCCAAGAGCCGGCCCGAGGCCCTATGAGCTCCTTCGTCCTCTACGGCGCCGGGGCCGTCGGTGGGGTGATCGGCGCGCGGCTGCACCTGGCCGGTCACGACGTCACGCTGGTCGCTCGCGGCGAGCACCTGGCCCGGATCCGTGCCGACGGGTTGCGGCTGGACACGGCCGAGGGTGTCGACGTGGTCCGGGCCGCGGCCACCGACTCGGTGGCCGGCGTCGACTGGCGGCCCGGCCCCGTCGTCGTCCTCGCCGTGAAGTCGCACCAGACCGGGGCTGCCCTCGCCGACCTGGCCCGGTTCGCGCCTCCGGACACCCCGGTCGTCTGCGCACAGAACGGCGTGGCCAACGAGCCGGCCGTCCTACGGCTCTTCGCGGCGACCTACGGCATCACGGTGATGCTGCCCTCACTGCACCTCGAGCCCGGGACCGTCGTCCAGGGGTGCCACCCGGTGCCTGGGATCCTCGACATCGGCCGCTACCCGGACGGCACCGACGAGGTGGCCGAGCGGGTCGCCGCCGACCTCAGGTCAGCGGGCTTCGAGTCCGTGACGCGGGCCGACATCATGGCGTGGAAGTACCGCAAGCTCGTGACCAACGCCGTCGGTGACGTCTCGGCGGTGCTGCCCGACGAGGCGGAGGAGCTGAAGCCACTGGTCCGCGCCGAGGCCGAGGCGGTGCTCGCCGCGGCCGGCGTACCGCTGGTCAGCCACCAGGACGACCTGGCCCGCCGCGGCAATCTGCTCCACTCGAGACCGGACGTGGACGGGCCGAACTCGTTGGGCCAGAGCCTGGCTCGCGGCAGGCCGGACACCGAGGTCGACTACCGGGCCGGCGAGATCGTGCTGCTCGGCCGGCTGCACGGCGTGCCGACCCCGGCCAACGAACGGGTCCAGCGGGTCGTGCGTCAGCGAGCCGCCACGACGTGGGCGTCGGAGCCCGGATAGGTCAGCCCCTCGTGGCCGTCCGACCAGCGAACGAGGTAGGGCGGCGCGCCGTTCTCACCGCGCACCTCGATAACCTCGCCCTCCCGTCGCTGATCGTGGTCGGTCCGCCCCTCCACGACAAGGTGGTCACCGATCTTCGCTTGCATCGTTCACCTCCTCGACCCCACGATGCTCCAGCACGGGGACCGCGACAACCCCCGAACGCGACTCTTGTGACTGACCGGTGGGTGAGTGGGCGGCCGCGCGCGTACGCCAGGTTCGGGTTCGGCGACTTGCACCGCGGATTGGGCTCTTCTGACGGATCCGTGGGTGCCCGCGCGCCTACCGGATCGCGTCTCGCCGTCAAGGACGCCGCAGGCGCCGCGCAGCGGTGCCGAAGGCATCCTTGAGGGCGGGCTGCGGCGTGCTACGCGCGCGGCCGCCCACCCACGGATCCGTCACAAGTGCCCCGAGATGCGCTGACCCGCCCGTGCGGTACGGGCGGGTCAGCGGGTGCTCGGCGGCTCAGGCCTTGTCGGCGTCCTCGTCGGACTCCTCGGTGGCCTCGGCCTCGTCGGCCGGGGCCCCGTCGGCCTCGGCCTCGTCGGCCGGGGTCTCGTCGGCGGTCTCGGCCTCCTGAGCCTCGGCCTCCTCGGCCTGCGCCTCGGCGATCACGCTCTCCTCGGGAGACGCCTCGTCGGCGAGCTCGGTCGGAGCCTCGTCTGCGGGCTCGGGCTCGACCTGCTTGGTGGGCTCTGCCTTCTTGGCCGGCTCGGCCTTGGCCTTGCTGCGAGCCGGCTTCGGGTCGTACTTCTCGGTCACCAGCTCGATGACCGCCATGGGGGCGTTGTCGCCCTTGCGGGGACCGATCTTGGTGATCCTGGTGTAGCCACCCGGCCGCTCGGCGAAGCTCGGCGCGATCTCGGTGAACAGCACGTGCACCACCGACTTGTCGCGGATGGTCTTGAGGACCTCGCGCCGGTTGTGCAGGTCGCCCCGCTTGGCCTTGGTGATCAGCTTCTCGGCGACCGGCCGGAGCACGCGGGCGCGCGCCTCGGTGGTGGTGATCCGGCCGTGCTCGAACAGCGCCGTGGCGAGGTTCGAGACGATCAGCTTCTGGTGGGCGGGGCTGCCGCCCAGGCGGGCACCCTTCTTGGGAGTGGGCATGGTGTCTCTCGTTTCTCTCCGGCCGTGTCAGGTACCGGGGTAGACGGCCCGGACGGGCCGATTTCGGATGGAGTTACAGCTGCTCGTCCTCGACGTACGCGTCGTCGTAGTCCTCGTCGCTGTAGGCCGCCAGGGCCGCGTGCGGGTCGAAGCCCGGCGCGCTGTCCTTGAGCGAGAGTCCCATCTCGGCCAGCTTGGCCTTGACCTCGTCGATCGACTTGGCACCGAAGTTGCGGATGTCGAGCAGGTCCTGCTCCGAGCGGCTGATGAGCTCACCCACGGTGTGGATGCCCTCGCGCTTGAGGCAGTTGTAGGAGCGGACGGTCAGCTGGAGGTCCTCGACCGGGAGGGCGAGGTCGGCGGCCAGCTGCTCGTCGACCGGCGACGGGCCGATGTCGATGCCCTCGGCCTCGACGTTCAGCTCCCGGGCCAGGCCGAAGAGCTCGACCAGCGTCTTGCCGGCCGACGCGATGGCGTCGCGCGGACGGATCGACGGCTTGGTCTCGACGTCGATGACCAGCTTGTCGAAGTCCGTGCGCTGCTCGACACGAGTGGCCTCGACCTTGTAGGTCACCTTGAGGACCGGGCTGTAGATCGAGTCGACCGGCATCCGGCCGATCTCGTTGTCGGCACCCTTGTTCTGGACCGCGGAGACGTAGCCGCGGCCGCGCTCGACCACCAGCTCCATCTCGAGCTTGCCCTTGTCTGACAGGGTGGCGATCTTGAGGTCGGGGTTGTGGACCTCGACCCCGGCCGGCGGGGTGATGTCGGCCGCGGTCACGTCACCGGCACCGGACTTGCGGAGGTACATGGTGACCGGCTCGTCGTGCTCGGAAGAGACGACGAGGCCCTTGAGGTTGAGGATGATCTCGGTGACGTCCTCCTTGACGCCCTCGATGGTCGAGAACTCGTGCAGCACGGAGTCGATGCGGATGCTCGTGACCGAGGCACCCGGGATCGAGGAGAGCAGCGTGCGGCGCAGCGAGTTGCCGAGCGTGTAGCCGAAGCCGGGCTCCAGCGGCTCGATGACGAACCGCGAGCGGAACTCGTCGACGGACTCCTCCGACAGGGTGGGGCGCTGTGCAATGAGCACTGGATCTTTCCTTTCCGGGTCCGACCGCTATTTGACGGACCCGAACATGCGGTGGCGGAGTTGTTGAGGCTGTTGAATTTTGTGGGGGTCGCGACTACTTCTTCGAGTAGTACTCGACGATGAGCTGCTCCTGGACCGGGATGTCGATCTGCGCGCGGACCGGGACCGAGTGCACGAGGATCCGCATCCGGTTCGGCAGCGCCTCGAGCCACGCCGGGACGTGGCGCTCGCCGTGGGTCTCGCGAGCCACGATGAACGGCGTCATCTCCAGCGACTTCTCCCGGACGTCGATGACGTCGTGCGCGGAGACCTGGTACGACGGGATGTCGACCTTCTTGCCGTTGACCTTGAAGTGGCCGTGGGTCACCAGCTGGCGGGCGTGGCGACGGGTCCGGGCGAAGCCGGCACGGTAGACCACGTTGTCCAGGCGGCACTCCAGGAGCTGGAGCAGGTTGTCGCCGGTCTTGCCGGGACGGCGCGAGGCCTCGGTGTAGTAGTTGTGGAACTGCTTCTCGAGGACGCCGTAGGTGTAGCGGGCCTTCTGCTTCTCACGGAGCTGCAGGAGGTACTCGCTCTCCTTGATCCGGCCGCGGCCGTGCTGGCCCGGCGGGTAGGGACGACGCTCGTAAGCCGCGTCGCCGCCGACGAGGTCGACACCGAGACGGCGCGACTTCTTGGTCATGGGGCCGGTGTAGCGGGCCATGGTTTAAGAACTCCTCGTGGTCTCGGGGTCAGACGCGCCGGCGCTTGGGCGGGCGGCATCCGTTGTGCGGGGTGGGCGTGACGTCCTGGATGGTGCCGACCTCGAGGCCGATGGCACCCAGGGAGCGGATCGCGGTCTCGCGGCCCGAGCCCGGGCCCTTGACGAAGACGTCGATCTTCTTCATGCCGTGGTCCATCGCCCGGCGGCCGGCGGCCTCGGCGGCCATCTGCGCGGCGAACGGGGTGGACTTGCGCGAGCCCTTGAAGCCGACGGTGCCGGCGGAGGCCCACGAGATCACCGCACCGGTCGGGTCGGTGATCGTGACGATCGTGTTGTTGAACGTGCTCTTGATGTGGGCCTCGCCCTGGGCGACGTTCTTCTTCTCCTTGCGACGGACCTTCTTGGCGGTCCCGCGAGTCTTGGGGGGCATCTCTAGATCACTTCGCCTTCTTCTTGCCGGCCACGGTGCGCTTGGGACCCTTGCGGGTGCGCGCGTTGGTCTTGGTGCGCTGACCGCGGACCGGGAGGCCCTGGCGGTGCCGGCGGCCCTGGTAGCTGCCGATCTCGATCTTGCGCCGGATGTCGGCCTGGACCTCGCGACGGAGGTCACCCTCGATCTTGAAGTTGGCCTCGATCTCGTCGCGAAGCTTGACCAGCTCCGCGTCGCCGAGCTCGTGGACGCGGGCGTCGGGGTTGACCCCGGTCGCGGCCAGCACCTGCTGGGCGCGGGTTCGACCGATGCCGAAGATGTAGGTGAGTGCGACCTCGATGCGCTTGTCGCGCGGGAGGTCGACGCCAACGAGGCGTGCCATGTGTGGGTTCCTTGCCTGGTTCGCAGCGGTGTCGGTCGTGTCGCGTCCCGGACCTCGTCGGTGCGGGCTCCGGCCGTCTGCTCCGGAGGTGGCTTCATCCGCCTACGGCGGACTAGCGATCACGATGGTGGCTATTGAGTTGTGAGGCTCTGCTCAGCCCTGGCGCTGCTTGTGGCGCGGGTTCTCGCAGATGACCATGACGCGGCCGTGGCGACGGATCACCTTGCACTTGTCACAGATCGGCTTGACGCTCGGGTTGACCTTCATGTCAGCCCTTTCTGGGTCGGCTGGAGGGGGGTGTTACTTGTAGCGGTAGACGATGCGACCCCGGGTGAGGTCGTAGGGCGAGAGCTCCACCACCACGCGGTCCTCGGGGAGGATCCGGATGTAGTGCTGGCGCATCTTGCCGCTGATGTGGGCGAGAACCTTGTGCCCGTTGCTCAGCTCCACACGGAACATCGCGTTGGGGAGGGCCTCCACGACGGTGCCCTCGATCTCGATCACGCCTTCTTTCTTCGGCATGTCTCCCTTTGGTGGTTGTCGTCCGACTGTGTCTACCGGCGGCCCGCGAACCTCCCTGACCGTCTCCGGTCGGGGTGGACCTCATGCAGCCGTCCGAGGCGTCTCATTCCCGGCACACGTCTGACCCGCTCTGAGCGAAGTCGTACGCTGTGTCCGGGCAGCCGCGAGGCGCACAAGGACAGACCCATGTTGGGCCGACGAACCAGTCTAGTGCGGCGGGCCTCCAAACCCCAATTCAGCGGCTCCGTCAGCCGGCCAGCAGCCGCAGGGTCTCCTCCCGGGCCGGGCTGCGGGCCGGATCGGTGCCGACGTGGGCGGCGGCGACCGGGTGCACCATCACCTCGTCCACGGCGTACGTCGCGGCAAGCTCCTCGAGCCCGGCCCGCGCCGAAGCGGGGTCACCCACGACCCAGCGGGAGCGCATGGCGTCCATCAGCGCCCGGTGCGCGTCGGGAACGCTGCCCTCGACCAGGGCCTTCTCGGCCTCCTCCACCAGCAGCTGCGGGCCGAGCGGGGCCCCGGTGCGCAGCGCGACCATCATCAGCAGGTTCGGCAGCGCCAGCCGCTCGGCCTCCTCCGCGGACTCGGCCACCACCGCGTTGACGGTCAGGAAGGTCCGGGGCTCGGCCAGCTCGGGCGAGGGCCGGAAGCCGGACCGGTAGAGCTCGAGCGCCTCGGCGGTGCCGGAGCCGCTGAAGTGGTGGGCGAAGACGTAGGGCATGCCCTTCTCGGCGGCCAGCCGGGCGGAGTAGTCCGAGGAGCCGAGCAGCCAGATCGTCGGGACGCTCCGGGCCGCAGGCGTGGCCCGCAGCTCATGGGTGCGGCCACCCACCGTGAGCCCGACACCTGCGGGCTCCATCATCGCCAGCACGTTGTCGACGTACTCCGGGAACCGGGAGACCGCCTCGTCGGTGACGCCGCCGGCGCCGTGCCGGAGCGCGAACGACGTGACCGGGTCGGTCCCGGGCGCCCGACCGATGCCGAGGTCGATACGGCCCGGGTGGGCCGCCTCGAGGAGCGCGAACTGCTCGGCCACGACCAGCGGGGCGTGGTTGGGCAGCATGACGCCTCCCGAGCCCACCCGGATCCGCTCGGTGGCCGAGGCGACCAGGCCGACCAGCACCGGCGGGTTGGTGGCCGCCACGGCCGGCATGTTGTGGTGCTCGGCCAGCCAGTAGCGGCGGTAGCCGAGCTCATCCGCGGTCCGGGCCAGCGCGAGGGTGGCCGCCACCGAGTCGGCGGTCGCCTGGTCGGTGCGCACCGGCACCAGGTCGAGGACGGAGAGGGACAACGAGCTCACTCCACGTCAACCAGCGCTGGACTCGGTGCTATTCCGGCGGTCCCGCGCGTCCTTGGCCAGGCTCGCGACCGTGGTGACGCCGAGGATGAGGACGATGGTCATCAGCGAGACCCAGATCGGGAGCTCGGGCGCCCGGTGCACGGGCTCCCCGCCGTTGACGAACGGCAGCTCGTTCTCGTGCAGCGCGTGCAGGATCAGCTTCACGCCGATGAACGCGAGCAGCACCGCGAGGCCGTAGGAGAGGTAGACCAGCCGCTTGAGCAGGTCACCGATCAGGAAGTAGAGCTGGCGCAGCCCCATGAGGGCGAACACGTTCGCGGTGAACACGAGGTAGGGCTCGTCGGTCAGGCCGTAGATCGCGGGGATCGAGTCGAGCGCGAACAGCAGGTCGGTCACGCCCAAAGAGAGCACGACGATGAACATCGGGGTGATCACCCGGCTGCCGTTGACCCGGGCGAACAGCTTCACGCCGTTCCACTCGCTGGTGGCCTGCAGGTGGTCGCGGGCGAACTTCACGATCCGCGGCTCGTCGTACTGGGTCTCGTCGAGGTCGTCGTCCTTGACAAGCTTGTACGCCGTCCAGATCAGGAAGAGCCCGAAGAGGTAGAAGATCCAGCTGAACTGGTTGATCGCCGCCGCGCCGACGGCGATGAAGATGCCGCGCATCACCAGGGCGATGACGATGCCGACCAGCAGCGCGGTCTGCTGGTACTGCCGGGGCACCTGCAGCCTGGTCATGATGATGATGAAGACGAACAGGTTGTCGACCGAGAGCGAGTACTCCGTCAGCCAGCCGGCGAAGAACTCACCGCCGTACTCCCCGCCGGCGAACACCCAGACGCCGATCCCGAAGAGGACCGCGAGGCCGATGTAGAACGCGAGGTCGCGGGAGACCTCCCGGGTGGTCGGCACGTGCGGCCGGCGGCCGATGATGAGTACGTCGACAAGCAGGAACCCGACCAGGACGATGATCGTGGCCCACCAGAGCCAAGCAGGGACATCCACAAGAACACTCCTGTGAGGGGACGAAAGGACCACCGAAGGTCTCTTCCACCACCCCGGTCACTCGTGTCCGGCGCGGCCCGCGGGCCCGGAGCGCACCCCGTCATCGGTGGCGCGCGCTCGTGCTGACGAATCCCGCGGCGAAGGAGTACTCCCCTCCCGCAAGGTCACCCTATAGGGCTAGTCACCGCCGTAGGGCATCCCCAGGGCGCTCAGCCGCTCCTCGCCGCCGTCGGGAGCGGTGAGGACCCAGGCGCCTCGCTCGGTGAGCGCGAAGGTGTGCTCGACGTGGGCGGCCCAGGACCCGTCGGCGGTGACCACGGTCCACTCGTCGGCGAGCACCTCGGTCTCGTGGCCGCCGAGGGTGACCATCGGCTCGACCGCGAGGGCCAGGCCGGGGACCAGACGGGCGCCGCGGCCGGGCCGGCCGACATTGGGTACGTCGGGAGGCTGGTGCATCGCGGTGCCGATGCCGTGGCCGGTGTAGTCCTCGACGATCCCGTAGCGGCCCTCCTCGCGCAGCCGCCCCTCCACCGCCGCGGAGATGTCACCGACCCGGCCGCCGACCCGCGCCGCGGCGATCCCGGCCCACAGCGCCGCCTCGGTGTCGGCGACCAGGGTGAGCAGGTCCTCGCCCACCTCTCCGACCGGCACCGTGACGGCCGCGTCGCCGTGCCAGCCGTCGACGATCGCACCGCAGTCGATGGAGAGCAGGTCGCCCTCGCGCAGCTCGCGGTCGCCCGGGATCCCGTGCACGACCTCGTCGTTGACCGAGGTGCAGATGGAGGCGGGGTAGCCCTGGTAGCCGAGGAACGACGGGACCGCCCCGGCCGTGCGGATGGCGTCGTCGGCGATCTCGTTGAGCTCCCGGGTGGTCACCCCGGGGCGCACGGCACCGCGGAGCACCTCGAGGGTGCGGCAGACGACCAGCCCGGCCGCGCGCATCGACGCCACCTGCTCAGGCGCCTTGACCTCGACCCCCCGGTCCCGCCAGCCCATCGTTGGTAGGGGGCTCAGGACTCCGGGACGGCGTCGAGGGCGTCGAAGATGCGCTGGGTGACCTCGGCGACCTCGCCCATGCCGTCCACCTCGATCACGATGCCCCGGTCGCGGTAGATCTCGATGAGCGGCTCGGTCTCCTCGGCGTAGACCTCCTGGCGGCGCCGGATGACGTCCTCGGTGTCGTCGGCGCGGCCCTCGACCTGGGCCCGCTGGAGGAGCCGGGAGACGATCTCGTCACGGTCGACGGTCAGCACCACCACCGCGTCGAGGCGGTGGCCGGTGAACTTGATCATCCCGTCGAGCTCCTCGACCTGCGCCAGCGTGCGCGGGTAGCCGTCGAGCAGGAAGCCCGACACGGCGTCGGGTTCGTCGATCCGGTTGCGGACCATGAGGTTGGTCAGCTCGTCGGGGACGTACTCGCCGGCGTCCATGTAGCGCTTGGCCTCGATCCCCAGGGGCGTGCCCTGGGAGACGTTCGCCCGGAAGATGTCGCCGGTCGAGATGGCCGGGATCTTGAAGCGTTCGGCGACGTGCTTGGCCTGGGTCCCCTTGCCCGCGCCGGGCGGGCCCATGATCAGCAGGCGCATTCGTAGCTCACTAGCGGAGGAACCCTTCGTAGTTCCGCTGCTGGAGCTGGCTCTCGATCTGCTTCACGGTGTCGAGGGCGACGCCGACCATGATGAGGATCGACGTGCCTCCGAACGGGAAGCGCTGGTTCGCGTTGACGATCACGAGTGCGATCAGGGGGATCAGGGCGATCAGACCGAGGTAGAGCGAGCCCGGCAACGTGATGCGGGACAGGACGTAGGACAGGTAGTCCTCGGTCGGCTTGCCCGCCCGGATCCCGGGGATGAAGCCGCCGTACTTCTTCATGTTGTCGGCCACCTCTTGTGGGTTGAAGGTGATCGAGACGTAGAAGTAGGTGAAGAACACGATGAGCAGGAAGTACAACGCCATGTAGCCCGGGTGGTCACCGCGCACGAGGTAGTTGTTGATGAACTTGACCCACTCAGAGCTGCTGTTCTGGTTGAACTGGGCCGCCATCGCCGGCAGGTAGAGCAGCGACGAGGCGAAGATGACCGGGATGACGCCGGCCTGGTTGACCTTCAGCGGGATGTAGGTCGAGCTGCCGCCGAACATCTTGCGGCCGACCATCCGCCGGGCGTACTGGACGGGGATCCGGCGTTGTGCCTGCTCGATGAAGATGACCGCGGCCACGATGACCAGTCCGATCACCATGACCAGGGTGAAGGTCCACCAGCCCTTGTCCTTGCCGACCGCCCACAGCGTGGCCGGGAAGGTGGCGATGACCTGGGTGAAGATCAGGATCGACATGCCGTTGCCGACGCCGCGCTCGGTGATGAGCTCGCCGAGCCACATGATCACCGCGGTGCCGGCGGTCATGGTGACGACCATGACCAGGTAGGTCTGGGTGCCGTCGTCGTGCAGCAGGCTCTTGTTGCAGCCCTGCAGCAGGTTGCCGGAGCGGGCCAGGGCCACGATGCCGGTGGCCTGGAGCAGCGCCAGGCCGAGCGTCAGGTAGCGCGTGTATTGGGTGATCTTGGTCTGGCCGGACTGGCCCTCCTTCTTGAGGGCCTCCAGCCTCGGGATCACCACCACCAGCAGCTGCAGGATGATGCTCGCCGTGATGTAGGGCATGATCCCGAGCGCGAAGATGGTCAGCTGCAGCAGCGCGCCACCGGAGAACAGGTTGATCAGGTTGTAGACGCCGGTGTCGTTGACGTCGTTGATGCACGACTGGACGTTGGCGACGTTGACGCCCGGCGCAGGGATCTGCGAGCCCGCCCGGAAGATCACGATGATCATCAGGACGAAGAGCAGCTTGCGCCGCAGGTCCGGAGTCCGGAAGGCGTTCGCGAACGCGGTCAGCACCGTTTACCTCTGTTCCTGTTCAGCCTGTCTTCCGAGCCGTCGGACGACCTCGGAAGCCTAACCCAGCGGGCACACGGGCCCGTCAATGGGAACGGTCAGGCGACCGTGACGGTTCCGCCGGCGGCCTCGATCTTCTCCTTGGCCGAGGCGGAGAACGCCTGGGCCGTGATGTCGACCTTGACCGAGATGTCGCCCTGACCGAGCACCTTGACCGGGTGGCCGTCGCGGACCGCCCCCTTGGCCACGAGCTCGTCGACGGTGACCTGGCCACCCTCGGGGAACAGCTCGCCGAGCCGGTCGAGGTTGACGACCTGGAACTCGACCCTGAACGGGTTCTTGAAGCCCTTCAGCTTCGGCAGCCGCATGTGGATCGGCATCTGGCCACCCTCGAAGCTGGCCTTGACCTGGTAGCGGGCCTTGGTGCCCTTGGTTCCGCGGCCGGCGGTCTTGCCCTTGGAGGCCTCACCGCGACCCACGCGGGTCCGGGCGGTCTTGGCACCGGGGGCGGGGCGCAGGTGATGGAGCTTGAGCGTCATCTCAGTTCACTTCCTCGACCGTCACGAGGTGACGGACGGTGTGGACCATGCCCCGGATCTCGGGTCGGTCCTCCTTGACGACCACGTCGCCGATCCGCTTCAGGCCGAGGGTGCGCAGGGTCTCGCGCTGGTTGGCCTTGCAACCGATCGTCGATCGCTTCTGCTGGACCTTGAGCTGAGCCATCAGGCGGTCACCTCCGCCGGCGCGGGGGCCGGCTGCTCGGCCCGGGCCTTGAGCAGCGCCGCCGGGGCGACGTCCTCGACCGGGAGGCCACGACGGGCGGCGACGGTCTCGGGCTGCTCGAGCATGCGGAGCGCCTCGACGGTCGCGTGGACGATGTTGATCTGGTTGGACGAGCCGAGCGACTTGCTCAGCACGTCGTGGATGCCGGCGCACTCGAGCACGGCACGCACCGGGCCGCCGGCGATCACGCCGGTACCGGGAGCGGCGGGGCGCAGCAGCACGACACCGGCCGCCTTCTCGCCCTGCACGGGGTGCGGGATCGTGCCCTGGATGCGGGGCACCCGGAAGAAGTGCTTCTTGGCCTCTTCCACGCCCTTGGCAATGGCGGCCGGCACCTCCTTGGCCTTGCCGTAGCCGACGCCGACCATGCCGTCGCCGTCACCGACCACCACGAGGGCGGTGAAGCTGAACCGGCGGCCGCCCTTGACGACCTTGGCGACGCGGTTGATCGCGACGACGCGCTCGACGTAGGCGGTCTTGTCGGCGCCCTGGCCGCCGCGACGGTCGTCGCGGCCACCACGCCGGTCGCCGCCGCGGTTTCCGCGCTGGGGTCCGCTCATGACTGGGTCTCCATCTCGTACGTCGTGTGGATGCTGTTCGGGGTCGTCATCAGAACCTCAGACCACCCTCGCGCGCACCCTCGGCCAGGGCCGCCACGCGACCGTGGTACTGGTTGCCGGCGCGGTCGAAGACCACGCCCTCGATGCCGGCGGCCTTGGCCCGCTCGGCGATCAGGCCGCCGACCAGCTTGGCCTTGTCGGTCTTGTCACCGGACGTGGCGCGCAGGTCGCTCTCCATGGTGGAGGCGTGGACCAGCGTCCGGCCGACGGCGTCGTCGACCACCTGGGCGCTGATGTGTCGCGACGAGCGGGTGACGACCAGGCGCGGACGCTCGGCGGTGCCGGCGACCTTCTTGCGGCCGCGGGCCTGCCGGCGCAGCCGGGACCTGACGCGCGCCGCGGTGTGCTTGTGCTGCTTGAGCGAGATCGCCATGGGTCACTTACCAGCCTTTCCGACCTTGCGGCGGACGTGCTCGCCGGCGTACCGGACGCCCTTGCCCTTGTAGGGCTCGGGCTTGCGGAGCTTGCGGATGTTGGCCGCCACCTCGCCCACCAGCTGCTTGTCGATGCCCTGGACGCCGAAGCGCGTCTGGTTCTCGACCGCGAAGGTGATGCCGTCGGGAGCGTTGAAGATGATCGGGTGGCTGTAGCCGAGCTGGAACTCCAGCTGGGTCGGTCCCTTGGACAGGACGCGGTAGCCGACGCCGACGATCTCGAGCCGCTTCTCGTAGCCGTCGGTGACACCGACGACCATGTTGTTGACGAGGGTGCGGGTCAGGCCGTGCAGGGACCTGCTGAGCCGCTCGTCGTCGGGGCGCTTGACGTCGAGGACGTTGACGCCCTCCTCGTTGCTGCCCTTCTCGACGGTGATCGGGGCGGCCACGGTGTGGCTCAGGGTGCCCTTGGGGCCCTTGACGGTCACCACGTTGCCGTCGATCTGGACGTCCACGCCGGCCGGGACCGGGACGGGGAGCTTGCCGATGCGCGACATTGCTGTTTCTCCTCCTGGTCTCTCGTCACCAGACGTAGGCGAGGACTTCCCCACCCACGCCCTTCTGGTTGGCCTGACGGTCGGTGAGCAGCCCCTGGCTGGTCGAGATGATCGCGACGCCGAGGCCGCCGAGCACCTTGGGAAGCCCGGTGTGCTTGGCGTAGACGCGCAGCCCGGGCTTGCTGATCCGGCGCACGCCGGCGATCGAGCGCTCCCGGTTGCGGCCGTACTTGAGGGTGATGGTCAGCGTCTTCTGGACCTGGCCCTCCTCCGGCTCCTGCACCGAGAACGAGGTGATGTAGCCCTCCTGCTGCAGGATCTCCGCGACACCCTGCTTGATCTTGCTGTGCGGCATCGACACGGTGTCGTGGAAGGCCTGGTTGGCGTTGCGCAGACGGGTCAGCATGTCTGCGATCGGGTCGGTCATCGTCATGGTTGGGTGTTCCTTCTCGTCTGGTTTCCGGGGTCGGTGCCGCGGACCTGTGACGTGTGGTGGGTGGTTACCAGCTCGACTTGGTCACGCCGGGCAGCTCGCCGCGGTGCGCCATCTCGCGCAGGCAGATCCGGCAGAGGCCGAACTTGCGGTAGACGGCCTTGGGCCGGCCGCAGCGCTGGCAGCGGGTGTAGCCGCGGACCGCGAACTTGGGCTTGCGGGCCGCCTTGACCTTGAGTGCAGTCTTCGCCATTTGCTCTCTCCTCAGCGCTCCGCGAAGGGGAAGCCAAGGTGCTTGAGCAGCGCCCGGCCGTGGTCGTCGTTGGTCGCCGTGGTCACGATCGTGATGTCCATGCCGCGGCTGCGGTCGATCCGGTCCTGGTCGATCTCGTGGAACATGACCTGCTCGGTGAGACCGAAGGTGTAGTTGCCGTTGCCGTCGAACTGCCGCGGCGAGAGGCCGCGGAAGTCGCGGATGCGGGGCAGCGCCAGCGACAGCAGCCGGTCGAGGAACTCCCACATCCGGTCGCCGCGCAGCGTGGCGTGCGCACCGATCGGCATCCCCTCGCGCAGCTTGAACTGCGCGATGGACTTGCGGGCCTTCGTGACCAGCGGCTTCTGGCCGGTGATCGCGGTGAGGTCCTTGACGGCGCCCTCGATCAGCTTGGAGTCGCGAGCGGCCTCGCCCACGCCCATGTTGACCACGATCTTGACCAGGCCGGGCACCTGCATGGGGTTCGCGATCTCGAACTCCGAGCGCAGGGCCGGGACGATCTCGTCGCGGTAGCGCTGCTTGAGGCGCGGGGTCACGGGCGCCGAGGACGACGGACGCGCGGGCTTCGCCGGCGCCTCGGTGGCCTCGGTGGTTTCCGTAGCGGTGTCGGTCATCAGATGTCCTTGCCGGTCTTGCGGGAGATGCGCACGCTGCGCTCGGCGGCGTACGTCGAGCCGTCGGGGCGGCGCTTGGTGACGGTGTCGCGGCGGAACCCGACGCGGGTGACGTCCTTGCCGTCGACCAGGATCACGTTGGAGACGTGGATCGGCGCCTCGGCGGTGATGATCCCGCCGGTGGTGCCGGCCCGGCCGCCCTGGTTGACGACCTTGGTGTGCCGCTTGACGCGGTTGACGCCCTCGACGATCACCCGCTGCTCCTCGCGGAGCACGCCGATGACCTTGCCCTCGGCGCCCTTGTCGCGACCGGCGATCACCTTGACGGTGTCGCCCTTCTTGATGCTCAGCCCCTTCTTGGGCTGGTCGGCCTTGCGGGTCATCACAGCACCTCCGGTGCGAGCGAGATGATCTTCATGAACCGCTTGTCACGCAGCTCGCGGCCCACCGGGCCGAAGATGCGGGTGCCGCGCGGCTCGCCGTCCTGGCGGAGGATCACCGCAGCGTTCTCGTCGAAGCGGATGTAGGACCCGTCCGGACGGCGACGCTCCTTGGCGGTGCGCACGACGACCGCCTTGACGACGTCGCCCTTCTTGACGCCGCCGCCGGGGATCGCGTCCTTGACCGTGGCCACGATGGTGTCACCGATGCCGGCGTAGCGCCGGCCCGAGCCACCGAGGACACGGATGCACAGAATCTCCTTGGCGCCGGTGTTGTCGGCCACCTTGAGTCGGCTCTCCTGCTGGATCACTTCGCTCGCTCCAGTACCTGAACGACGCGCCAGCGCTTGGTCGCTGACAGCGGCCGGGTCTCCATCAGCAGGACCCGGTCACCGACGCCGCACTCGTTCTGCTCGTCGTGGGCCTTCAGCCGCGCGGTCTGGCGCATGACCTTGCCGTAGAGCGCGTGCTTGACGCGGTCCTCGACGACGACCACGACGGTCTTGTCCATCTTGTCGCTCACCACGAGACCCTCGCGGACCTTGCGGCTGTTGCGCTCGGGCGTCGCGGCCTCGGCGGGCGCGCCGGCCTCGGCGGGCTGCTCGCTCATGCGGCACCATCCTCGTTGTCGTCGTCGTTGCTGCCGGGAGCCACCCGGATGCCGAGCTCGCGCTCGCGCACCACGGTGTAGATCCGGGCGATGTCCTTCTTGACCGTGCGAAGCCGGCCGTGGCTCTCGAGCTGGCCGGTGGCCGCCTGGAAGCGGAGGTTGAACAGCTCCTCCTTGGCCTCGCGCAGCCGCGTCTCGAGGTCGACGTCGTTCATCTCGTCGAGCTCGTGCGCCTTGGTCCCGGACGCCATCAGAACTCACCAGCCTCTCGGGTGATGAAGCGGCACTTCATCGGCAGCTTGTGCATCGCGCGGCGCATCGCCTCGCGGGCCGTGTGCTCGTCGACGCCCGAGAGCTCGAACATCACGCGGCCGGCCTTGACGTTGGCGATCCACCACTCGGGGGAGCCCTTGCCGGAGCCCATCCGGGTCTCGGCGGGCTTCTTGGTCAGCGGACGGTCGGGGTAGATGTTGATCCAGACCTTGCCACCACGCTTGATGTGCCGGGTCATGGCGATACGGGCCGACTCGATCTGGCGGTTGGTGACGTAGTGTCCCTCGACGGCCTGGATGCCGAAGTCGCCGAAGGCCAGCCGGGTGCCGCCCTTGGCGGCACCGGTCCGCTTGGGGTGGTGCTGCTTGCGGTGCTTGATCCGTCGCGGCATCAACATCGCTCAGCCCTCCGTTCCGGCAGTGGTGCTGGGAGCCGCGTCCGCGGCCGGAGCCTCGGCGGCCGGCGCCTCGGGGGCACCGCCCTCGCGGTCCGAACGGCTCGGACGGGTGCCGCGGCTGGGGCGCTCGCCGCCCCGGGCCGGGCGGCCACCGCGGCCGGGGACGCCGGCGCGGGCAGCGGCCTGGGCCTGGCGCTCGGCGCGGGTGCCGGCGACCTCGCCCTTGTAGATCCAGACCTTCACGCCGATCCGGCCGAAGGTCGTGCGGGCCTCGTAGAAGCCGTAGTCGATGTCGGCGCGCAGCGTGTGCAGCGGGACACGGCCCTCGCGGTAGAACTCGGTGCGCGACATCTCGGCGCCGTTGAGCCGGCCCGAGCACTGGATCCGGATGCCCTTGGCACCCGAGCGCATCGTGGTCTGCATCGCCTTGCGCATCGCCCGGCGGAACTGCACGCGGCCCGACAGCTGCTCGGCCACGCCCTGGGCGACCAGCTGGGCGTCGACCTCGGGGTTCTTGACCTCGAGGATGTTGAGCTGGACCTGCTTGCCGGTGAGCTTCTCGAGCTCGCCGCGGATGCGGTCCGCCTCGGCGCCACGGCGGCCGATCACGATGCCCGGACGCGCGGTGTGGATGTCCACCCGGACGCGGTCGCGGGTGCGCTCGATCTCGACCTTGGCGATGCCGGCCCGCTCCATGCCCTTGGAGAGCAGCTTGCGGATGGCGACGTCCTCGCCCACGTAGCTCTTGTAGAGCTTGTCGGCGTACCAGCGGGACTTGTGGTCGGTGGAGATGCCGAGCCGGAACCCGTTCGGGTTGATCTTCTGGCCCATCAGGCATCCTCTCCAGTCGTCTCGACAGCCTTCTTCGCAGCCGTCTTCTTGGTGGTGGTCTTCTTGGCCGCGGCCTTCTTCGCCGGCTCGGCGGCCTTCGTGGTGGTCTTCTTGGCGGGGGCCTTCTTGGCCGGAGCCTTCTTGACCGGCGGCGGGGCGACCTCGGCCGGCTCCACGACGAGCGTGATGTGGCTGGTCCGCTTGTTGATGCGGGTGGCCCGGCCCTGGGCCCGCGGCCGCCACCGCTTCATCGTCGGACCCTCGTCGACGTGCGCCGCCGACACGACCAGGTCGTGGGTGTCGAGGCCCTCGGTCGTCTCGGCGTTGGAGACGGCGGAGCGCAGGACCTTGTGGACGGTCTCGGCGGCCGCCTGCGGGGCGAACTCGAGGGTGGCCAGGGCCTGGTCGACGGGGAGACCCCGGACGAGGTCAACGACCCGGCGCGCCTTCAGCGGCGTCACCCGGACGTAGCGGGCGCTCGCGAAGGCACCCGGACGGTCGCCGAGCAGCGACTCGCGGCGGGCGCTGGTGCGCTGGCGTTCGGTGGCGCTCATTTCCGGGGTCCCCAATCGGTTGTTCGCGGGAGGAGCGAAGCGGGAGGAGCGAAGAATCGGGTGGGGTGAGTCATCGACGCCGACCCTTCCGGTCATCCTTGACGTGACCTCGGTAGGTGCGGGTGGGCGCGAACTCGCCGAGCTTGTGGCCGACCATCGAGTCGGTGATGAACACCGGCACGTGCTTGCGGCCGTCGTGGACGGCGATGGTGTGGCCGATCATCGAGGGGATGATCATCGAGCGGCGCGACCACGTCTTGATGACGTTGTGGCTGCCCTTCTCGTTCTCGGCGTCCACCTTCTTCTCCAGGTGGCCGTCGACGAAGGGGCCCTTCTTCAGGCTGCGAGGCATGTTTGCTACTTCCTACCCTTGCCGGTGCGGCGGCGACGGATGATCTGGGCGTCGGAGGCCTTGCGCTTGCGCGTACGACCCTCGGGCTGGCCCCACGGGGAGACCGGGTGGCGGCCACCGGAGGTCTTGCCCTCGCCACCGCCGTGCGGGTGGTCGACGGGGTTCATCACGACGCCTCGGACGGTCGGGCGCTTGCCCTTCCAGCGCATCCGGCCGGCCTTGCCCCAGTTGATGTTGGACTGCTCGGCGTTGCCGACCTCGCCCACGGTGGCGCGGCAGCGGACGTCGACGAACCGCATCTCACCGGACGGCATCCGCAGCGTCGCGCGCGAGCCCTCGCGGGCCACGAGCTGGGCGCTGTTGCCCGCCGAGCGGGCGATCTTGGCACCGCCACCGGGCCGCAGCTCGATGCAGTGGATCGTGGTGCCGACCGGGATGTGGCGCAGCGGCAGGTTGTTGCCCGCCTTGATGTCGGCGTTCGGGCCCGACTCGACGACCGAGCCCTGGCGCAGGTCCTTCGGCGCGATGATGTAGCGCTTCTCGCCGTCGGCGTAGTGCAGCAGCGCGATCCGGGCGGTGCGGTTGGGGTCGTACTCGATGTGCGCGACCTTGGCCGGGATGCCGTCCTTGTCGTAGCGCCGGAAGTCGATGATGCGGTAGGCACGCTTGTGGCCACCGCCCTGGTGACGGGTGGTGATCCGGCCCTGGTTGTTGCGACCGCCCTTCTTGGGCAGCGGCCTGGTCAGGGACTTCTCCGGCGTGGTCCGGGTGATCTCGACGAAGTCGGCGACCGACGAGCCGCGGCGGCCCGGGGTGGTCGGCTTGTACTTGCGAATGGCCATCAGGAAACCGGTCCTCCGAAGATGTCGATGCGGTCGCCCACGGCCAGGCTCACGATGGCGCGCTTGGTGTCCTTGCGCCGGCCGAGCCCCGTGCGGGTCCGCCGGGTCT
Organism: Nocardioides sp.; assembly: GCF_036274455.1. Classification (GTDB taxonomy): domain Bacteria; phylum Actinomycetota; class Actinomycetes; order Propionibacteriales; family Nocardioidaceae; genus Nocardioides. Next base: position 62,275 of record NZ_DASUFR010000246.1, read on the forward strand.
TGCCCGGGCGGTTGAGCGTGTTGACCGCGGTCACCTTGACGTTGAACACCTTCTCGACCGCGATCTTGATCTCGGTCTTGTTCGCGTCGGGGTGCACCAGGAACGTGTACTTGTTGGCGTCGAGGAGGCCGTAGCTCTTCTCGGAGACGACCGGCGCGATCAGTACGTCGCGGTGGTCCTTGTGCAGGGTGCTCACTCGGACTCCTCCTCAGCGGTGTCGGCCTCGGCCTGGTCGGCCTGCTCCTCGGCCCCGGCCTTCTCGGCCTCGGGCTTCGCGGCGGCCTTCTTGGTGGTGGTCCTGGTGGCCGCGGCCTTCTTGGCCGGCTTCTCCTCGACCTTCTCCTCGGCCTTCTCCTCGGCCTTGTCCTCGGCCTTCTCCTCGGCCTTGTCCTCGGCGGCCTTCTCCTCGGCGCTGCGCTCACCCACGAACGCGTCGAACGCGCCCCGGGTGAACACCACGTCGTCGGAGGCGACCACGTCGTAGGTGTTGAGCTGGTCGACGGCCACGATGTGCACCTCGGGGGCGTTGCGCAGCGACAGCCAGGTGATGGCGTCGGTGCGCTCGAGCACCACGAGGAACCGGTGCCGGTCGCTGATCGCGCGCAGCGCGGCCAGCGCGGTCTTGGTGGACGGGGCGTCGCCCAGGCCGAAGCCGTCGACGACGTGGATCCGGCCGTCCCGCGCCCGGTCGGACAGGGCGCCACGGAGCGCGGCGACCTTCATCTTCTTGGGCGTGCGCTGGTCGTAGCTGCGCGGCTGCGGGCCGTGCACGACGCCACCACCGGCGTACTGGGGGGCGCGGATCGAGCCCTGGCGGGCGCGGCCGGTGCCCTTCTGCTTGTAGGGCTTGCGGCCACCGCCACGGACCTCGCCGCGGGTCTTGGTGGCGTGCGTGCCCTGGCGGGCGGCGGCCTGCTGGGCCACCACGACCTGGTGGATCAGCGGGATGTTGACCGGTACGTCGAAGATCTCGGCGGGCAGGTCGACCTTGGAAGTCTTGGCGGGCATGCTCAGGCCTCCCCAGTAGTAGCCGGAACGGCCTTCTTGGCGGCCGAGCGGATCACGACCAGGCCGCCCTTGGGCCCGGGCACGGCGCCCTTGACCAGGATCAGGCCCTTGTCGGCGTCGACCGCGTGGACGGTGAGGTTCTGGGTGGTGACGGTGTCGGAGCCCATCCGGCCGGCCATCCGCACGCCCTTGAACACGCGGCCCGGCGTGGCGCAGGCGCCGATCGAGCCCGGCTTGCGGTGGTTGCGGTGGGCACCGTGCGAGGCCGAGACACCGGCGAAGCCGTGGCGCTTCATGGTGCCGGCGAAGCCCTTGCCCTTGCTGGTGCCGGTCACGTCGATCTCTTCACCCGCGGCGAAGGTGTCGACCGGGAGCTCCTGGCCCACGGTGAACTCGCCCGCGCTCGTCGTACGGATCTCGACGAGGTGGCGCCGCGGCGTGGTGCCGGCGCTGGCGAACTGGCCGGCGCGCGGCTTGGTCACCTTGCGGCCCTCGATCTCGCCGAAGCCGACCTGGATGGCGTTGTAGCCGTCCTTCTCGGGGGTCCGGACCTGGGTCACGACGTTGGTGCCGGCGGCGATCACGGTCACCGGGACGATGCGGTTGTTCTCGTCCCACAGCTGGGTCATGCCGAGCTTGGTGCCCAGCAGCCCCTTCACATTGCGTTCGATGGTCATCTCTCGAACCTCAGAGCTTGATCTCGATGTCGACACCGGCCGGGAGGTCGAGCCGCATCAGCGAGTCGACGGTCTTCGGCGTGGGGTCGAGGATGTCGATGAGCCGCTTGTGGGTGCGCATCTCGAAGTGCTCGCGCGAGTCCTTGTACTTGTGCGGCGAGCGGATGACGCAGTAGACGTTCTTCTCCGTCGGCAGCGGCACGGGGCCGGCGACGCGTGCACCCGTGCGGGTCACGGTGTCCACGATCTTGCGCGCCGAGGTGTCGATCACCTCGTGGTCATAGGCCTTGAGCCTGATGCGGATCTTCTGTCCCGCCATAGGTCTCTCTCGTCCTTCTCGTCTGCGTGCCGCTGTCTGGGTGGTGCTGCCTTGGTGCTGCTCTCCCCGCTCCAGCACCGACCCCCGCGGTCGGGCGTGTCGCACAGGCTTCGTGCGCCACGAACCGGGATCCGTGTGTCTGTTGTGGTGGCGTCCGGCGCAATGTCCGGGCTGATCGGGCCTCCTGGTTCGGTGCGGACGCATGCCGGCACTCATCGATCACAGGAGACGCGATTGAGGAGTCAAGCAATGCGATGCACCCCGGCAACCCGCCAGAGCAACCGGACTATCTTGTCAGAGACCCGGACGACCCACAAATCCGAGCGGGTAGCGCTCCGGTGGCTGAGGTGCGAGGCGCCCCAGCGCCGAGCCTCGAAGCCAGGCGACCCGGGGCTGGGACCCACCCAGGTGCCTTCGCTGCGGAGGTCTCGACAGGCTCGACCGGCGGGGGCCACCATGGTGGCTGAGGTGCGAGGCGCCCCAGCGCCGAGCCTCGAAGCCAGGCGACCCCGGGGCTGGGACCCACCCGGATGCCTTCCTTGCGGAGTTCTCGACAAGCTCGACCAGCGGGGCCACCACGGTGGCTCGCCGTATCCCCGCGGTGATGCTGGACACCTGACAGGATTGCGGCATGTCGGACCCGGGGACTGGCGTGCCCCCCCAGCCGCCTCCGCCCGGTTGGCAGCCGCCGCCACCTCCCCCGCCGTCCTACACCGGTCACCAGGCGGCTGCGCCCGGCTGGCCGGCACCGCCGCCGGCCTACCAGCAACCGTTCCGGCCCGCGCCCGGGATGCTCGGCGCCGCGCACCGGCCGGGTGCGATGCCGCTTCGTCCGCTCGCCCTCGGTGACATGTACGACGCGGCGTTCCGCATCATCCGGTTCAACCCCAAGGCGACGGTCGGGTCGGCGGTCCTGGTCGCTGCCGTGGCCTGGCTGGTGCCCGTCGTCGTGACCGCACTGCTCAGCCTCACCCTCGACCTCTCGCTGGACGCGACGGGAACAGAGGGCAACCCCGACACCATCGGGCTGATCGGCTCACTCGGTTCGCTCGGGGTGGCCAGCCTGCTCCTCGGCTTCGGCACGATCCTGGTGACCGGGATGATCTCCCACGTGGCGGCGGCCGCCGCCGTGGGGCGCCGGCTGACGCTCGGGGAGGCCTGGGCCGCCACCCATGGCAAGCGGTGGCGGCTGATCGGCATGGCGTTCCTGCTCGGCCTCGCGACTCTGCTCCTGATCGGCATCTACGCGCTGCTGTGGGTGCTCGTCGTGGTGGCCAGCGACTCCAGCGCGATGGCCATCGTCGTGTGGGGGCTGGTCAGCGCCCCGGCCTTCATCTGCCTGATGCTGTTCTTCTGGGTCCGTGTCTACTACCTGCCGGTGCCGGCGCTGATGCTCGAGCCGGTCGGGGTGTTCGGCGCCCTCGCCCGGGGCTGGGCGCTGACCCGCAGGCAGTTCTGGCGCACCTTCGGCATCGCGCTGCTGACGCTGATCGTGGTCGGCATCGCCAGCAACTTCATCGGCATCCCGATCGGGCTCATCGGGCAGGTCGTTGCGGTGGCCGTGGGATCGCGCTACGCGGTGCTGGTGATCGTGGTGACCCAGGCCCTCAGCCAGGTCGTCTCAGCGGCGTTCGTCACGCCGTTCACCTCCGCGGTCACCTCGCTGCAGTACCTCGACCAGCGGATGCGCAAGGAGGCCTACGACGTCGAGCTGATGCAGCAGGCCGGGATCACGGCGTCGTGACGCTCCTGGCCCGGCTCCCGGACCCCCCGCTGGACCCGTCGGCCTCCGAGGCGCGGTCCAAGCTGCGCCGCGAGCTGCTGCACCCGGAGTACCACGACCAGAACGTCCTGCAGGAGATCGTGCGCTGGCTCTCGCGCAAGGTGGGCGGCGGACTCGAGCGCGCGTCCAACGCGCCCCCGCTCTCGACCTTCATGGCCATGGTCATCCTCGTCGCCCTGGTGGCGGCGCTGGTCTGGCTGGTCTCCCGCGCCCGGCGCACCGCGCAGGACCAGGAGCAGCGGCAGTCGGTCCTCACCGACGAGGTGGTGAGCGCCGACGAGCTCCGGGCCCGCGCCGACGCGGCGCTCGCGGCGGACCGCTTCGAGGAGGCCGTGGTCGAGGGGTTCCGGGCGATCGCGGTCCGCCAGGTGGAGCGTGGCCGGCTGGTCGACGCGCCCGGCGCCACGGCGCACGAGGTCGCGGACGCCCTGGCCCGTGAGTACGCCGCCATGGCCGACGAGGTGCACCGGAGCGCGCGCGTGTTCGACGAGGTGCTCTACGGCCACCACCCGGCGACCCGCGAGCAGGCGGCAGCGGTGCTCGCCCTCGACGAGGGCCTGGTGGCCCGCCGATGACCGCCACGGCCGCTCCTCCCGCCGCGCCCGCCACCGCACCGGAGGGGTTCCTACGCCGGCACCGGTCCACCCTGCTCGCCGGCCTGGCGCTGCTCTTCGCGGTCGGCCTGGCGATCGTGCTCGGCGTCGGCACCGAGACGGCGACGCCGATGGACCCCGACAACCCGGGTCCCACCGGGACCCGGGCCCTGGCGCGGGTCCTCGACGAGGAGGGCGTCGACATCGAGGTGGCTCGGAGCGCGGCCGAGCTCGAGGAGCTCGACGTCGACGACCAGACCTCGGTGCTGGTGGTGCAGCCCCAGCTCCTGGGCACCAGCACCATCGAGCGGCTCTACGACCACACGCTGACAGCGGACTCGGTGATCGTCGCCGGCGCTGGGCCGGGCGTGGCCGACGCCTTCGGCGCCACCGGCGGCGGGACCACGATCCCCCTCGGCCACGGCCGGGACGCCGGCTGTGACGACCCGCGCTTCGACGGCCTCACCCTGGAGGTCGACTCGACCAACGTCTATCCGCACGGCGACTGCTACACCGGCCGGGCAGGCGCCGTCGTGAGCAGCCCCGCGGACCGCCTCCTGCTCTTCGGCGCAGACCAGGCGCTCACCAACGACCAGATCCTGCGTGCCGACAACGCGGCGGTCGCGCTGAGACTGCTGGGCCAGGACCGGCGGCTGGTCTGGTACGTCCCGTCCATCGACGACCTGACCGGTGATGACGGCGTGAGCCTCACCAGCCTGCTGCCCGACTGGATCCAGCCCGGGCTCTGGCTCGTGGCGGTCGCCCTGGTCGCGGTCATCGTGTGGCGCGCCCGCCGGCTCGGTCCGCTCGCGGTGGAGCCGCTCCCGGTGGTCGTGCGCGCCGTGGAGACAACCCGGAGCCTCGGCCGGCTGTACCGGCGCTCCGCGGACCGCGACCACGCGGCAGAGTCGCTGCGCCGCGCCGCGCGCGCCCGGCTGGCAGAGCGGCTCCGGCTCGGGTCCACGACGCCGCCGGACGTGCTGGCCCGCGAGGTCGCGCGCCGCACTGGCCGGGCCGAGCAGGACATCATGGCGGTGCTGGGGCCCTCGGGCGTCGTACCGTCCACCGACCGCGACCTGATCACCCTGGCCAGGCAGCTGGCAGAGCTCGACAGAGAGGTACGCCGTACATGACCGAGAACTCCCCCGGATCGGCCCGCGAGCGGCTGGCCGCGGTGCGGACCGAGGTGGGCAAGGCCGTGGTCGGGCAGGACGCCGCGGTCTCCGGGCTCCTGGTGGCGCTCCTGTGCGGCGGCCACGTGCTGATGGAGGGCGTGCCCGGCACCGCGAAGACGCTGCTGGTGCGCACCCTGGCCGCGGCGTTGTCGGTGGACACCCACCGGGTGCAGTTCACTCCCGACCTGATGCCCGGGGACATCACCGGCTCGATGGTGATCGACAACCGCCAGGCCGCGGAGCTGACCTTCCGCGAGGGCCCAGTGTTCACCAACCTGCTGCTGGCCGACGAGATCAACCGGACTCCGCCCAAGACCCAGTCCGCGCTGCTCGAGGCGATGGAGGAGGGTCAGGTCTCGGTCGACGGTGTCTCACGCAAGCTGCCCACGCCGTTCCTGGTGGCAGCCACCCAGAACCCCATCGAGTACGAAGGCACCTACCCGCTGCCGGAGGCGCAGCTGGACCGGTTCCTGCTCAAAGTCGTGCTGCCGATCCCCGAACGCGACCAGGAGCTGGAGATCCTGCGCCGGCACGCCGCCGGCTTCGACCCGCGCGACGTTCAGGCCGCCGGGGTGACCCCGGTCGCGGGTCCGGCCGACATCGCCGCAGGGCGCGCCGCGGTCAACACCGTGCAGATCAGCAGCGAGGTCGTCGGCTACATCGTCGACATCGCCCGCGCCACCCGCCAGTCCCCCTCGCTCAGCCTCGGCGTGAGCCCCCGCGGGGCCACCGCGCTGCTCCACTCGGCACGGGCCTGGGCCTGGCTCACCGGCCGGGACTTCGTCACCCCGGACGACGTCAAGGCGCTGGCCCACGCCAGCCTCGTCCACCGGCTCGGCCTGCGCCCCGAGGCCGAGCTCGAGGGCGTCGACGTGGCCGAGGTGCTGGCCTCCTCGCTCGGCTCGGTCCCGGTCCCCCGCTGACCACGTCCACGCTGTCATGAGCGTCACCGGCCGGCTCCCACTGCTGCTCCTCCTCGGAGTGGTGCCGGTCGTGCTTCGGCCCGAGGGGAGCACGGTGTGGCTGTGGCTGCTCGTCGTGCTGCTGCTGCTGGTCGCGGACCTCGTCCTGGCGCCCTCGGTCAAGGACCTCGCCGTGCACCGCCGGCCGGTCGGCACGGTCCGGATGGGGTACGACGCAGAGTCGGTGCTGCTGGTCGAGAACGTCGGCCGCCGGCGCCTGCACGGGGTCGTCCGCGACGCCTGGCAGCCCACCGCGGGTGCGGCCGGCAACCGGCACCGGATCGCGCTCGCACCGGGTGACCGGGTGCTGCTGCGGACCGCCCTGCGGCCGAGCCGCCGCGGCGACCTGCGGGCACTGGGCGTCACCGCCCGGCTGCGCGGCCCGCTCGGCCTGGCCGCCCGCCAGAAGACGCTCGCGGTGCCGGGGACCATCCGGTCGCTGCCGCCGTTCGAGTCCCGCAAGCACCTGCCCAGCCGGCTGACGCGGCTCCGCGAGCTCGACGGACGCGCCGCGATCAGGGTCCGTGGCCAGGGCACCGAGTTCGACTCCCTGCGCGAGTACGTCCACGGCGACGACGTCCGCTCGATCGACTGGCGGGCCAGCGCCCGCAACCGCAACGTCGTCGTCCGGACCTGGCAGCCCGAGCGGGACCGCCGCGTCGTGCTGGTCCTGGACACCTCCCGCACGTCGGCCGGCCGGGTCGAGGACGTCCCCCGGCTCGACTCGGCGATGGACGCCGCCCTGCTGCTGGCCGCGCTGGCGGCGCGGGCGGGCGACCGGGTCGACTTCGTGGCCGGGGACCGCCGGGTCCGGGCGCGGCTGCGCTCGGCCGGAGCCCGCGACGTGGCGGCCCACCTCCAGGACACGATGGCCGACCTCGAGCCGGTCATCGCCGAGGCCGACTGGTCGGCGCTGGCCGGGGCGGTGACCGAGTTCGGCCGGCAGCGCGCGCTCGTCGTGCTGCTGACGCCGCTCGAGCCGTCCGCGGTCGAGGAGGGACTGCTCCCGGTGCTGCCGTCGCTGACCCGCCACCACCGGGTCGTGCTGGCCTCTGTGCGAGACCCCGAGCTGGAGCGGCTGGCCGCCACCAGGGGCACCATCGACGAGGTCTACGACGCCGCGGCGGCCGAGCAGGCCATGGTCCGGCGCCGGCGCACCGCCGAGCTGCTGCGCGCGGTGGGGCTCGACATCGTCGACGCCGACGCCGAGCGGCTGCCGCCGGCGCTGGCCGACCACTACCTCGCGCTCAAGGCCAAGGGGCTGCTCTGAGGGACGGCTCCGAGATCGGCTCAGCCGGTCCGGAGCCGCCTGGTCCAGCGGGTCAGCTGCAGCGCCCAGTCGGGCACCAGGGCGACCAGCAGCGCGCCGAAGCCGCTCAGCGCGAGCACCGAGGGCAGCGCCGGCGGCATGCCGTCCGGGTGGCTGATGGTGAGGAGGACGCCCCACAGCAGTGCGAAGCTGCCGATGGTCATGCCGCCGAGCCCGACCGCGTTGCGGGCGCGGCGTACGCCGGGCGCCGAGTGCATCCAGACCGTCTCGACCCGGTCGCCGAGCCACTCCTTGACCTCGGCCTCCTCCTCGAGGCCGTCGCCGTGGCCCCGCAGCACGAGCGTGCCGTCCGCGCAGGTGAGGGTGAGCCGCCACCACAGCCCACCGACCGCGGGCCCGAGCCGGGCGCGGCGGACGTCGTCCGCGGCCAGCGTGACCACCTGCTCGGTGGTGTCGCCCTGCCAGACCGCCAGCATCCGCCGGCGCAGCTCGATCGAGGCGTCGCGGGGCGCGGCCGGCCGGTCGGGGTTCCCCACGAGCCGGCCCCGGTCGTCGCGGAACACGTGCAGCGCCCGGTCGGTGACCACCACCACGCGCGCGGCCAGCCCCTGCCGGGCCGCGAACGACCCGACCGGCCGCTCGGGCCGGACCCCGGCGTCGTGGTCGAGCCAGAGCGGCTCGTGCACGTCGATGCCGAGCTCCTCGAGGGCCTCGCGCAGCTCGGCGTAGGCCTTGTCCCGCCCGTCGTCGCGGACCATGCCCAGCACCTCGGACACGATCGCGTCGAGAGGCAGCTGCCAGCCGTCATCGGCCTCGAGGGCGGTGCCCTCGGGCCAGGCCCAGTAGGGCTGGAACTGCCCTGAGTCGATGGCGGCGATGGCGACCGCGGCGGTGAGCGTGCGGGTGGCCGCGGCCTCGGTTCGACCCTCGCCGGACTCCATGAGCAGCAGCACCGACTCCACGGTCACCGCGGAGTCGTACATGACGCGCCGGGCCTCGTCGAGCGCCTCGGTCACCAGCACCCGCCAGTGCGGGACCGCCACCTCCTGCGGGTGGTGCTCCCACGTGATCGGCTTGAGGCTCTCGCCGCGCTCGTCGAGCTCCAGGGCCACCGCGGTCTCGTGCTCGCTGACGATCGTCGCGATCGCTCCGGTGGCGGGCCACATCGGCCGCGCGTGCTTCAGCCAGCCCGCGGCGTCCGCGCCCTCGACGAAGTGACGGAGCCCGGTGAAGGGGGCCGCGTGCCGTCGCCCGCACGCGAACGCCGGCTGCAGCCACTCGCTGCGCAGCAGCGCCCAGGCGTCGGCCACCTGGTCGCGGGCCTCGATCACCGCGGCCGTCTGGCGTGAGGAGCGGACCGCCGCCCGCTCGCAGGCGCCGGCCCAGTTGCCGAGGTCGGCGTCGAGCTGGGCGGCGCGGCGGCGCAGGCTGTCGGTCAGCCGCAGGGTCCACCACGTCAGGTGCTCGCGTCGGGAGACCAGCGGGCGGCCGATGTCGCCGTGGGCGACCCGCAGCGCCCAGCGCACCGTGCGCTCGTCCTCGACCGAGGCCTGCATGGCACCCACCAGCAGGAGCTCACGGAGCTCGGCGGTGTCCAGGCAGGCCAGCAAGGGCATCCCGAGGACCAGCTCACCCTCGGCGAGCTCGAGCTCGACCCGCGGGACCAGCCGGACCACCTCGGGCCAGCTCACCAGCCCCTCGGGGTCGATGGCCGCGCGGAGCTCGGCCACCTCGGGCCGGCTCAGCAGCTGGCCCGTCGGCGCGTGCCGGCGCGGCCAGAACCGGGTGAGGTTGTAGCCCGTCGCGGTGAGCAGCACCGACCAGATGACGACGTAGACCGGCCGCACGGTGACCGCGACCGCCAGCAGCGCGAGGCTGGCCAGCACCAGGAGGACCATCGAGCACCATGCAGCGGCCCACGCCCCGTTCAGGGCCCGGGCTGTCTTCAGGAGCCGGGTCCGTGCCTCGTCCAGCGAGTCGGACACGTCGACCGTGGCCGACAACGTCACGGAAGCATTTTCGGCGCTCCGGGCGTCCGGCGCGGCACTTTGGCCCAAACGCCGCGGAAATCGCTACGCCTGGGTCGCGACCCGGTCCTCGAGGTAGCGGCTGTCGATGTCTCCGGTTGCTCCGCGGTGGTGGGCCTGCCGGCCGAGGACGAAGACGTAGCCGAAGAAGGCCAGCTCGGCGGTGACCCCGATGCCCACCCTCGCCGAGGTCGGCAGCCCGGACGGCGTCACGAACGCCTCGATGACGCCGCTGACCAGGAGCACGCAGACCAGGCCGAGGCTCACCGTGCCCGCGGTCCGGCCCTCGCGGGCGATCGACTGGGTGCGGGTCAGCTGCCCTGGTTCGACCCACGACCAGAACAGCCGCAGTCCGACACCGCCCGCGACGAACACCGCGGTCAGCTCGAGCAGCCCGTGCGGGAGGATCAGCCCCCAGAACTCGGGGCCGTGGCCGTGCCGCTGCATGATCGAGCCGATCACGGCGAGGTTCGCGACGTTCTGGAACAGCAGGAAGATCACCGGGAAGCCGAGGATCCCGAACGCGATGCACAGCGCCGCGACCCACGCGTTGTTGATCCAGACCTGCAGCGCGAAGTGGCTCGCGGCGTACGTCGAGTAGTAGTCCTCGAAGTCGTGGTTGACCAGCTGGTCGATCTCGTCGGGGCTGAGCAGGCTCTGCTCGACGTTGGGGTGGCCGAGCAGCCAGACCATCATGATCCCGGTCACCGCGATGCTGCCGGCCATGGTGCCGAGCCACCACCAGCGCAGTCGGTAGAGCGCGGCCGGGAAGCGCTCGGTGAAGAACGACGCGAACCCTCGCCACGAGCTCACCCGGGTCCCGACCGCCTTGTTGCGCGCCTTGGCCAGCAGGCTCGAGAGGTGGGCCACCAGCGACGGGTCCGGCGCCGACGTACGCACGACCGACAGGTGGGTGGCCACCTGCTGGTAGAGGTCCACGAGCTCATCGCTCTCCGGCCCGCTCAGCCTCCCCTTGTGGACCAGCTGCTCCAGCCGCTGCCACTCGTACGCGTGCGCAAGCACGTACGCGTCGAGGTCCACGGCGTCAGCCTAGATCGGCGCAGCCATGACCGTTGGTGGCTGAGGTGCGAGGCCGTTCACGGCCGAGCCTCGAAGCCCCCGCAGGGAAGGCACCCGGGGTAGGTCCCAGCACCGGGTCACCTGGCTTCGAGGCTCGGCGCCGGGGGCGCCTCGCACCTCAGCCACCGTGGTGGCCCGCCGGTCGAGCCCGTCGAGACCACCGCAGCGATGCACCTGCTGGCCTGCCGCTGGTCGAGCCTGTCGAGACCTCCGCAGGGCAGGCACCCGGGTGGGTCTCAGCACTGGGTCACCTGGCTGCGA
>NZ_DASUFR010000247.1:0-24369 GCF_036274455.1 Nocardioides sp.
GTACGTCGTCCGCTGTCACCACGGTCCGGACGCTAGTGGGGGCCGGGGACAGGGGTCGGGACAGGGGTCGGGACAGGGCAGCGGTGACCAATCAACCGCAGCCTGGCCGCGGGCGGTTGATCACCCACCGCCACCTCGGCAGGTCGGCGGGACACGCCGAGGCGCCGGTGGTCGGTGAACCCCTGGGCGGCTCAGACCGGTTGAAAGGTCACCGTTGCCCGGAGTGGGCGGCCACCCACCCGCGGAAGCGTCAGGAGAGACGAATTCCGGGTCTTGTGACTGATCCGTGGGTGGGCGGCCGCGCGCGTAGCAGGCCCGCACCCGCCGTCAAGCCCGGCATTTTGCCGAGGATTCCCGGCACCAGGTGCCGATTCCCCTCCGCGAACCCGCCGACCGGTGCTGGTGGTGCCCGCGCAGTGCAACGGCGCGGCGAAGCCCGCCGTTGTGCGCCGTATCACCGGATCGCGCGAGGCTCGCGGTCAAAGGACTGCCCAAGAATCCAGATCGGCGCGCCGCGCAGCGGGCGGGCGAAGCCCGATCCTTGACGGCGAGACGCGATCCGGTAGGCGCGCGGGCACCCACGGATGGGTCACAAGAGCCCGAATTCCGGTGACCGCCACCGGTGAGTTTCAGCGTCAGCGCTGGAACAGACGCCCGCCACGCAGGCCGCCTACCTGGACCACGCGCTGGATCTTCAGGTCGCGGTCGTCGGCGCGGCCGACGTACCTGATCTGCTTGAGCCCCTGGTCCTGGGCGGCGGACTCGAAGGTGAGGTGGCCGTAGCCCAGGATCCGGCCGAGGACCGGCTTGTCGACGGTGATGTCGAGGATCCGGTGCAGCGGCATCGTGGCGCGGTGCGTGGCCAGGACGCCGTGCAGCCGGAAGACCCGCATGTTGGTGACCACGAAGCACTCCCGACGTTCGCGGACCGTCACCCACGACGCGTGCAGGGCCAGCGCCATGCCGACCAGCACCAGCCAGCCACCGTGGTCGGCGGGCTGGATCAGGAAAGTGCCGATCACCATCAGCACGAACGCCAGCAGCAGCTCGAGCACGGGCAGCGTGTAGACGACCCAGTGCCGGCGCACCTCGTCGACGACGACCTCGTCCTCGTCACGCAGCAGGTAGCGGCCGACGTCGGGCTCGGTGATCCGCGCGAGCATGCTCATCTCGTCGTCCTAGGCGCCGGTCAGAGGTCGCCGAGGAACTCGATGACCGAGTTGAACAGCTGCTCCCCCCAGTCGCCGATCGAGTCGCTGCTCGACTGGGTGAAGTTGGCCAGGCCGTGGGGGTCGGTGAACATCCAGAAGCCGAAGAAGACGACGACGGCGGCGAGCACGCCCTTGTTCATGACAGTTCCTGTCGCGCTGGGGAAGGAGCACGGTACGAGCCCCTTGTTACCAGAGTTGCCACTGGGGCGACAGGGCGGCGCGCCGGGTCACCCGTTCTCGGCGCGTGGCAGCCGCGGGCGTGGAACCTGGACACGGGGCACACGGACGTTCGGGGGCCGATGGCCACCCAGCCGGATCATTTCGACCCCAGTGCGGTCTAGACGCAGGTGTGTTCGCGATGACTCGGCAGTCGCGGTGTCGTTGAATGCGGCGACGCGTCTTCCCCCCGCGCGTCATCCCCCGGCGAGAAATGTGGGTCTCCCCGAATGGCCATGCAAAGCTCATCGTTCGTCCTGCTCTACGCCAGCCTGGCGCGTGCCCCCCAGTACGCCATGACCCTGGCGTCCCGGATGGCCGCCACCGCCTTCGAGGCCCGTGACCTCGACGGCGTCCAGCGGTGGACCAACTGCTACGCCGAGCTCCGGCCGATCTTCGGCGACCTGAAGGACGACCTGCCGGTCGCCCGCGTCAGCTGACCGGCCAGCAGACCTCCGTGGTGTGCGCGAGGAGGTCGTCCTCGTCACCGGTCGGCAGGTAACGCTCGGTGACCGGCCCGTCCGCCGCGATGGCCCGGTCGAGCACGGCGCGGCCCACGGCCGAGTAGGCACCGTCGAGGTCGACCATCGGTCCGTCGTGCAGCGCCACGGCGCAGCGCCCGGCCGGCCGGGTGACCGCCTCGACACGCCCGGCCAGTGACGGCACCCGGTCCACGGGCACGAACGCCACCAGCTCGGCGGCTCCGTCGGTGAAGAACTCGGTCGGGAACTCCGCGCCGTCGGGCCCGGTCCGCGTGATCCCGGCGGTCCGCAGCAGCCGGTGCAGCTCGGTGAACGCCTCGATCCACCACGAGACGGTGCTGTCGCCGTCGACCTTGCCGCGGATCGCGATCACCAGCTGCGCCGGCTCGTCGCGGTAGGTCACGGCGACCTCCTCGCCCTCACCGGACAGCATCCGGCGCAGCGAGTCCACGGTGTCCTGGACCTGGTCGAGCTGCTTGCTCATCCGGTCGAGGTGCTCGACCATCACGGCGTTCCGGGTGGCGTCGTCGGGGGCGCTCAGCACCGTGCGGACGTCGTCGACCGGCAGGTCGAGGTCGCGCAGCCTCCGGATCAACCGGGCGTCCGCCACCTGCTCGAGCCGGTAGTAGCGGTAGCCGCTGCTCGGGTCGGTCCGCGCCGGCTCGAGCAGCCCCACCTGCTGGTAGTGGCGCAGCGCCTTCACCGTCAGGAAGGTCATCCGCGAGAAGTCACCGATGCTCAACAGCTCGGTCATGGCCTCAACCTCATGTGCTCCAGCCTGCACTCTCCCCCTGGGGGAGACTCCAGCGGCCCGGGAACGGTGTTGACCCTCCCGCTGCGGGAGGCCGGAGAACGGTCCCCATGAACGTTGAAACCACCTCCGGAGACACCACCTTCCGGCGCGGACCACTGGCGGTCATGCTGACCGGGATCTTCCTGATCGTCCTCGACTTCTTCGTCGTGAACGTCGCCCTGCCGTCGGTGCAGAGCGACCTCGACGCCGACGCGACCGCGCTGCAGTGGCTGGTCGCCGGCTACGCACTCACCTTCGGCGGGCTGCTGCTCGTGTCCAGCCGGATCGCCGACCGATGGGGCCGGCGCCGGATGTTCGTGCTCGGGACGGGCCTGTTCGTGCTGAGCTCGGCGCTCTGCGGCTTCGCCCCGAACGTCGACACGCTGCTGGTCGCGCGGCTCGTGCAAGGCGCGGCAGCCGCGATGGTCGGGCCCACCGTGCTGTCGCTGATCGGTGATGTGTACGCCGGCCCGCAGCGGATCCGTGCCCTTGGCGCCTACGCCACCGTGATGGGCGTCGCGGCCGCCTCCGGGCAGCTCGTCGGCGGGCTGCTGATCCACCTGGACATCGCCGGCTCGGGCTGGCGGTCGATCTTCCTGGTCAACGTCCCGATCGGGATCGCCGCGCTGGTCGCCGCCCCGCGGCTCCTGCCCGACAGCCGCGTCGCCACTCCTCGCCCCGACATGCTCGAGACCGTGCTCGTCGTCGGCACGCTCACCGCGCTGGTGCTGCCGCTGGTGCAGGGTCAGAGCCAGGGCTGGCCTGCGTGGACCTGGATCACCCTCGGTGCGGCCGCCCTGCTCGCCGTCCTCGCGGGCTACCGCGGGACCGCCCTGCGTCGCCGCGGGGTGGCGCCCCTGGTCGACGTCACGCCGATGCGCAGCCGTGCGGTCGGTGCCGGGCAGCTCGGACAGTTCCTGCTGTTCACCGGCATGGCGGCGTACTTCCTGGTGCTGGCGCTCTACCTCCAGGACGGCCGCGGGCTCGGCCCGCTGGCGTCCGGCACCGTCTTCACGATGGTGGCGCTCCCCTACATGGCCGGCACCCGCTCGGCGGCCGTCGTGCTCGGGCGGCTCGGCGCCCGGACCGGCATCACCCTCGCCGCGCTGGCCTTCGGGGCCGGCCACGCGCTGCTGCTGGCTGCGATGGCGGAGGTCGGCACCGGTGGCTCGGTGCTCTGGCTGGTCCCCGGGCTGGCGCTCGGCGGGTTCGGCATGGGCGTGACGCTGTCGGGGCTGGTCGGGATCGTGATGGCCTCGGTCCAGCCCGAGCAGGCCGGCACCGTCTCCGGGACGTCGTCCACGCTGCAGCAGGTCGCCAACGCCCTGGGCGTGGCCCTGGTCGGGATCGTCTTCTTCGGCCGGCTCGAGCACGGCATGGTCGGCGCCTTCGAGGCCAGCCTGGTCTACCTGGTCGCCACGACGGTGGCGGTCGCCGTCGCCGCGGCGTTCCTGCCGGGGAGGCCCAGGCAGGTCCCCGCGGAGGCTCAGGAGCCCGCGGTCGCGACCAGCTCGTCGGCAGCCGCGTAGGGATCCTTCGCACCGGCCACGACGGCCTCGGCGAGCGCGTCGAGGCCGTCGTGGCTGCTCACGTCCTCCCAGCGGGTGCGCAGGGCCGCGACCGCGATGGCCTCGATCTCCTCGCGGGCCCGTCTGGTGCGGCGCCGCAGGAGCTCGCCGGTCTCCTCCAGCCAGGCCCGGTGTCGGTCGAGCTCCCGCGCCAGCTCGTCGAGGCCACGCCCGGACTGGGCGACGGTCATGACGACAGGCGGTTTCCAGGCGCCCTCGGGCCGGTCACCCAGGGCGATGGCCGAGCGGAGCTCGCGACGCACCTGCTCGGCGCCGTCGCGGTCGGCCTTGTTGACGGCGTACACGTCGCCGATCTCCAGGATCCCGGCCTTGGCGGCCTGGATGCCGTCCCCGGCACCGGGCGCCATCAGCACCACGGTGGTGTCGGCCAGCCCGGCGATCTCGACCTCGCTCTGGCCGACACCGACCGTCTCGACGACGACCACGTCGCAGCCCGCGGCGTCGAGCACCCGCAGGGCCTGCGGTGTGGTCCAGGAGAGCCCGCCCAGGTGGCCCCGCGAGGCCATGGACCGGATGTAGACGCCGGGATCGGTCGCGTGGTCCTGCATCCGGACCCGGTCGCCCAGCAGCGCGCCGCCGCTGAACGGCGAGGACGGGTCCACGGCGAGCACGCCGACCCGCCGGCGGGGTTTCCGGAGCTCGGTGACCAGGGCGTTGGTGGTCGTGGACTTGCCGACGCCCGGCGACCCGGTGATGCCGACGACGTGGGCGTGGCCCGCGTGCGGCACCAGCGCCGCCATCACCTCGCGGAGCTGAGGGGAGCCGTCCTCGACCATCGAGACCAGCCGCGCCACCGCCCGGGCCTCACCGGCCCGGGCGCGGGCGACCAGGTCTGTGGGGTCCTCGGGCCCCTTCTTCAGCACAGCGGGACGCGGACGATCACTCCCACCGACCGTCCGTCAGCCCTTCGGGACGCGGACGATCAGGGCGTCGCCCTGGCCGCCACCGCCGCACAGCGCCGCGGCGCCGACGCCCCCACCGCGGCGCTTGAGCTCGAGGGCCAGGCTCAGCACGATCCGGGTTCCGGACATGCCGACCGGGTGCCCGAGCGCGATCGCACCGCCGTTCACGTTGACCTTCTCGGAGTCGATGCCGAGGGCTCGCGTCGACTCGATGCCGACCGCGGCGAACGCCTCGTTGAACTCCACCAGGTCGAGGTCCGCGACGCCGATCCCCTCCTTGTCGAGGGCCTTCCGGGTGGCGTTGGCAGGCTGCATCTGGAGCGAGCTGTCGGGGCCGGCCACCATGCCGTGCGCGCCGATCTCGGCCAGCCACTCCAGGCCGAGCTCCTCGGCCTTGGCCTTGCTCATCACGACGACCGCGGCCGCGCCGTCGGAGATCTGCGACGCGGAGCCCGCGGTGATGGTCCCCTCCTTGCCGAAGGCCGGGGGCAGCTTGGCGAGCGACTCGACGGTGGTGTCGCCGCGGACGCCCTCGTCGGTGCTGACCACGACCGGGTCGCCGCGGCGCTGCGGCACCGAGACGGGCACGACCTCGTCGTCGAACAGCCCGTTCTTCCACGCCGCGGCGGCGCGCTGGTGGGACTGCGCGGCGAAGGCGTCCTGCTCCTCGCGGGTGAGCTTGACCCCCTCGGCGTTCACCTGCTCGGTGAGCCCGCCCATGGCCTGCTGGGTGACCTGGTCGTAGAGCGCGTCGTAGGCCATCGAGTCGACGAGCTTCACATCACCGAACTTGATGCCCTCGCGCGACTTCGGCAGGAAGTGCGGAGCGTTGGTCATCGACTCCATGCCGCCCGCGACCACGATCTCGACCTCGCCGGCACGGATCAACTGGTCGGCCATCGCGATGGCGTTGAGCCCCGAGAGGCAGACCTTGTTGATCGTGATCGACGGCATGGACTGCGGGAGCCCGGCCGCGATGCCCGCGGAGCGGGCGGGGTTCTGCCCCGCGCCGGCCAGGATGACCTGGCCCATGATCAGGTAGTCGACCTGCTCCGGCCGGACCCCGGCCTTCTCCAGCGCGCCCTTGATGGCGACGCCGCCCAGGTCGGCCGCAGAGAGGTCCTTGAGCCCTCCGAGCAGACGTCCGATCGGCGTACGGGCCCCGGCGACGATGACCGAAGGGTTGTGGGACATTGGAGAACCTCCACGTGGCCTTGTGCGTCTCGACGTGACGAAGAACTCGCCACGGATGCTGGTATCGACCTTACTTCGCAGGTTAGTGCTCTGTAACCATGCCCAGCATGACCTCGGACACGTCCGACCTCTTCGCGGCCATCGACCACGTGGGCGTCGCGGTGCCCGACCTGGACGCGGCCATCGCGTTCTACGAGGACACCTACGGCATGCGGCTGGTGCACCAGGAGGTCAACGAGGAGCAGGGGGTCCGTGAGGCGATGATGGCGGTCGGCGACTCCGGCTCCTGCATCCAGCTGCTGGCGCCACTCACCGGGGAGTCGACGATCGCGAAGTTCCTCGACCGCTCCGGGCCGGGCATGCAGCAGCTGGCCTACCGGGTCGCCGACCTCGACGTCGTCAGCGCCACGCTCCGCGAACGCGGGCTCCGGCTGTTGTACGACGAGCCACGCCGCGGCACCGCGGGCTCACGGGTCAACTTCATCCACCCCAAGGACGCCGGCGGTGTGCTGGTCGAGCTGGTGGAGCCCGCAGCCGTCCGCGAGGAACGAGCGGACGGCGTCGCGGGCGAAGGTTGAGCGAGCGTCGCGACTCAGGGACGAAGTCGCGACAGACGATTCGAAACCACCGCAGCCAGCGCTGGGACCTCACCTCCGCCGTACGTCGAATGAGTCACAAGCAGTCGAAGCCGACCACTACCGACAGGTAACTTCTGGCCATGCAGCAGATCCTCGACGCCATCCTCGCGGCCGAAGACGGACAGGCACCTGCTCCCGAGGAGTTCGCCGCCCTCGAGCTGCCGGAGTCCTACCGCGCCGCCACCGTGCACAAGGACGAGGTCGCGCTGTTCGAGGGGATGGAGTCCACGGACAAGGACCCCCGCAAGTCGCTGCACGTCGAGGAGGTGGCACTCCCCGAGCTCGGGCCGGGTGAGGCCCTGGTCGCGGTGATGGCCTCGGCGATCAACTACAACACCGTCTGGACCTCGATCTTCGAGCCGGTGCCGACCTTCGGCTTCCTGGAGCGCTACGGCCGGCTCTCCCCCTTGGCCAAGCGGCACGACCTCCCCTACCACGTGGTCGGCTCCGACCTCGCCGGCGTCGTGCTGAAGACCGGGCCCGGGGTGCACCTCTGGAAGCCGGGCACCGAGGTGGTCGCCCACTGCCTCTCGGTCGAGCTGGAGCATCCCGACGGGCACAACGACACGATGCTCGACCCCGAGCAGCGGATCTGGGGCTTCGAGACCAACTTCGGCGGCCTGGCCGACATCGCGCTGGTCAAGGCCAACCAGCTGATGCCCAAGCCGGCGCACCTGACCTGGGAGGAGGCCGCCTCCCCGGGCCTGGTCAACTGCACGGCGTACCGCCAGCTGGTGAGCAAGAACGGCGGCGACATGAAGCAGGGCGACAACGTCTTGATCTGGGGTGCCTCGGGCGGGCTGGGCGGTTTCGCCACGCAGTACGCGCTCAATGGCGGCGCCCAGCCGGTGTGCGTGGTCTCCAGCGAGGACAAGGCCGACATCGTCCGGTCGATGGGCGCCGAGCTGGTGATCAACCGGACCGAGGAGGACTACCGGTTCTGGAAGGACCCCCACACCCAGGACCCGAGCGAGTGGAAGCGGTTCGGCGCGCGGATCCGCGAGCTCACCGGCGGTGAGGACATCGACATCGTCTTCGAGCACCCGGGCCGGGAGACCTTCGGCGCCTCGGTCTATGTCACCCGCAAGGGTGGCACCATCACCACCTGCGCCTCGACCAGCGGCTACCTGCACGAGTACGACAACCGCTACCTGTGGATGAACCTCAAGCGGATCGTCTCCAGCCACTTCGCCAACTACCGCGAGTCGTGGGAGGCCAACCGGCTCATCGCCAAGGGGAAGATCCACCCCACCCTGTCGCGGACCTACCCGCTGGAGGACGTCGGCCAGGCCGCGCTGGACGTCCACCACAACCTCCACCAGGGCAAGGTCGGCGTGCTGTGCCTCGCTCCGCGGGAGGGGCTGGGGGTGCGGGACCCCGAGTTCCGGGCCCGCCACGAGGACGCGATCAACCGGTTCCGCGGAGTCTGAGAGCCCGGACAGGACCGGGTGTGCCAAACGCGGGCCGATCATGGAGGATGGGCGCGTCCGCGCCTCTCCATGCCGAAGGAGCTCGTCCCCCCATGAGCAACCAGGACCAGGGTCTGTCCATCTTCGACGACGACGAGGAGTCGGGCTCCACGAAGGACGGTCCGGTCTCGGAGTCCGTCGAGTCCGATGCCGAGAAGACGAAGGTGATCCCCGCGGTCGCCAAGGACGACGTCGTCACCGAGGACGCCGAGGACGCCGAGGACACTGACGACACTGAGGACACCGACGACGCCGAGGACGCCGAGGACGCCGGTGACACCGACGACACCGGCACCGGGAAGCCCGGCGCAGCCGATGTGATCGATGACGGTGACGGTGCGGCGGGTGCCGACGAGAAGCCGGCGGTCGCAGCAGCGGCCGCGGCGGCCAAGCCCGCCCCGGAGCCGACGCGGCAGGTGCCGGTCCAGCAGCCCCCGCAGGCCCGGCCGGTGATCCCGCCGGCCGCCGCGGCGCGGCCCCTCCCGCCGCTGCCCACGGTCCGCCGCGGCGGCTACGACAAGGAGGCCGTCGACGCGCGGCTGCGCCAGCTCGCAGCCGACCACGTCGAGCTGAGCCAGCAGGCGGCTCGGGCCCAGGCCCGGATCGACGAGCTGGAGGCGACGCTCAACGAGGCGCGCCACCAGATCGCCGAGGTCCAGGAGCCGTCGTACGCCAGCCTGGGCGGCCGGGCGAGCGCGATGCTGCGGCTGGCCGAGGAGGAGGCCGCCGAGATGCGGGCCGTCGCCCAGCGGGACGCCGACGAGATCCGTGAGCAGGCCGCCCGCGACGCCCAGGCCATCAAGGCCGACGCGACCCGGGAGGCCGAGGACCTGCGGATCGTGCACACCAAGGAGCTCGACGACCACCGCGCCCGGGTGATGACCGAGGCCGAGCAGGAGCGGAGCACCGCCAAGAGCGAGGCCGCCGACCTCCTCGCCGGCGCCGAGCGCGAGGCGAGCCAGCTTCGGCTGGCCGCCCAGCAGGAGGTCAACGAGCTGCGCACCGGCGCCCAGCGCGAGGCCGAGCAGCTGCGGGCCGGCGTGGACCGCGAGGTCCAGGAGGCCCGTCGGATGCTGGCCGTCGATCGCGAGCGGCTGGCCCGCGAGGCCTCGGACCACCACGCCAGTGCCCTGGCCGAGACCAAGCGACTGGTGGAGGAGGCCGAGGCGCGCGCGACCTCGGCCGAGGAGCGCGCCAAGGAGGCGGTCCAGCAGGCCTCGCAGGTGCGGACGGCCGCCCAGACCGAGGCCGAGGGCATCCTCACCCGCGCCAAGCGGGAGGCCGACCAGATCATCAAGGCGGCCAACACCCAGGCCGACTCCATCATCGCCAGCGGCGACGCCGAGCAGGAGCGCCAGGTGTCCGTGCTGCGGGCCGAGGTGGACCGGCTGGCCAAGCGCCGCGACGCGATCACCGCCCAGCTCGCCTCGTTGCGAGACGTCGTCGCAGGCTTCGGCGACGACGAGGACGCCTGAGCCCGCCGAACAGGACACCGACAGGGCACCGGGCGGTCGTGACGAAGGAGATGGCGGACCCGCCCGCCTCCAAGAAGCCCGAGCAGCTCGACGACGGCGATCCGTCCGAGACCGACGACCAGGGTGCGGTCGGCGGTCCGGGCTACCTCGGTGAGCCCGGTCCCCCGCTCGACCACAAGGCGCCCTTCTACGTCGGGTTCGTCGGTGCCACCGGTGCGCTCGTCGCCTACTGGCTGCTGACGAACATCGCCGCGATCGGCTCCACGCTGATCCTGATCGTGGTCTCGCTGTTCCTGGCCGCGGGGCTCAACCCCGCGGTGTCGTTCTTCGAGCACCGCGGGCTGAGGCGCGCGTACGCCGTCATCGTCGTCACCGCATGCGTGCTGATCGCGGTCGCACTGTTCGTGGTCGCGATCGTCCCGGTGATCACCGACCAGGTGCGGGCGATCACCGACCAGGCCCCGGACTGGCTGGACCGGCTCCAGCACAACAAGACGGTCCAGGACCTCGACGACGAGTACGACATCATCGACAAGATCCGCTCCTACGTCACCGGCGGTGACTTCGTCGGGACCTTGTTCGGCGGCGCGCTCGGCATCGGGCTGGCGGTGCTCGGAGCGCTGTTCAACGCGTTCGTCGTGCTGGTGCTGACGCTCTACTTCCTCTCCTCGCTCACGATGACCAAGGGCGCGTTCTACCGCCTCGCTCCCGCCTCCCGCCGCGACCGGGTCACCCGCCTCGGCGACCGGATCATCGAGAGCGTCGGCGGCTACGTCTCCGGAGCGTTCATCGTCGCGCTCTGCGCCGGCCTGTCGTCGCTGGTCTTCCTGTTCATCGTCGGGCTCGGCAAGTACGCCGTCGCGCTGGCGTTCGTCGTCTTCCTCCTCGACGTGATCCCCATGATCGGCGCCACGATCGGCGCCTTCGTGGTCACCGCGATCGCCTTCGCCGAGGACCCGAAGATCGGCGTGATCTGCATCGCGTTCTACATCTTCTACCAGCAGTTCGAGAACTACGTGATCTACCCCCGGGTGATGTCGAAGTCCGTCGACGTCCCGGGCGCGGTCACCGTCATCGCCGCCCTCGTCGGCGCCGCGCTGCTCGGCGTCGTGGGCGCGCTCCTCGCGATCCCGACCGCCGCCGCGGTCCTGATGCTCACCCGAGAGGTGTTCGTGCGCCGCCAGGACGCGCGCTGACCCGCCGCTGACATCATGGAGATCGAGTTCACCGACACGGTCTTCGAGTGGCGCGGCCCGGCGCCCTACCACTTCGTCCGGGTACCCGAGGACGACGCGCTGGTGATCCAGGACGTCGCCGCCGCGGTCACCTACGGCTGGGGGATGATCCCGGTCTCGGTCACCATCGGCGGGACCACGATGACCACGGCGCTGTGGCCCAAGGACGGGTCCTACTACGTCCCGCTGAAGGACAGGCTGCGGGACGCCGAAGGCGTCGGGCTCGGCGACGTGGTCACGGTCCGACTGCGGATCGACGTGTGACGGCCCGAGCATCCCGATGAAGGCGTGCAGGGTCGTCTGCAGCCCGTTCTGCGACCACAGCGCCATCCCCTCGTCGGTGAGCCTGCACGTAGCCGTCACCGAGCTTCGCGGTGCCCGGGTCGACATCTGCGCCGAGCCGGACGTAGGAAGCCGGGGGCGGGTCCGGGTCCAGCTGCTGCCCACAGCCCACGAAAAGTGCGCTCGGCCGGCAGCCCACCCCGTGGGGCGGTCCGGTGGCGGCGGAGCCCGGGTTAGGGTGCGGCTGTGACGGAGGACCCTTTCACCTACGATCTCGCCCCGGACCGCGACGTGATCACCCTGCACGGCGAGCTGGACGAAGTCGCGAGCGTCGAGCTGCGTGAGGTGCTGACCAAGGTCACCGACGAGTTCTCGAGCGACCTTGCCATCGACCTCGAGCACGTGACGTTCATGCCGAGCCCCGCAATCGGCGTCCTGGCCAGCTCGCGCGAGAAGGCGCGGCGCAACGGAGCGACGATGCGCTTCGTGGCCCCCGACGGGACCATCGCGGCGCGGCTGCTCACGATCTGCGGGCTCGAGTACGCCGAGTCGCTCTAGCAGACTCTCCTAGGCAGCCGGTTCGAGAGCCGGCTCAGCGGGGGTCGGCGCGGTCACCGAGTTCTCCCCCAGCTTGACCGCCACCACGCCCGCGAGGATCAACAGGCCACCGACCAGCTGGGCGGCTCCCGGCAGCTCGTGGAGCAGCAGCCAGGCCCAGGCGACGCTGGAGACCACCTCGAGCAGGGCCACGAACGACGCGAGCCGCGAGCCGAGCCGCCGGCCCGCCGCGATGCCGGCGACGTAGGCGAGCGCGGCCGAGACCAGGCCGACCGCGACCAGCGGGGCCCACCACGGCACCTCGGTGTCGGCGTACGTCGTGGCAGCCGTGGACGCGTGCAGCGGAAGCAGGCCGACGACCCCGAGGACGCCGAGCACCAGGGCACCCGCGGTCAGGCCGCCCCACGCCAGCACCAGCGGCGGGAGCCCGTTGTCCTCGTCGGCGCTGATGATGAAGTAGGTCGCGCAGCCCACCATCGCGCCCAGCGCCCACAGGACACCGGTGACGCTGAGGTCGGCACCCGAGACCAGGTCGAGCACCAGCACCAGCCCGAGCGCAGCCAGGGCTGCCCCGGCCAGCGTCATCCGGCCGGGTCGCTGCCCGTGCCGCAGCCACAGGTAGACCACGATCACCGCCGGCGCGGTGAACTCGATGAGGATCGCCGGACCCACCTGCATGTGCTGGACCGCCGAGAAGTAGCAGAACTGCGCACCGGCGACCGCGATGGCGCCGTAGGCCGTGAGCAGCCCCAGGTTGCGCCGCAGCAGGTGCCAGCGGCCTCGCAGGGCGGCCAGGCCGAACGGCGTCAGCACCGCGGCCGCCAGCCCGACACGCACCAGCGTGATCGACCCGGCGCTCCAGCCGGTGTCGAGGAGACCGCGGGCCAGCGCTCCGGCCATCCCGAACGAGAGCGCCGAGACGACCGCGAACGCCAGCCCCGCGGAGAGCCGAGCCCGGGCTGCGGCCGCGACGCCGGTGGGGGTGGCGTCGAAGGTGCCGTCATGGGTCATCGTGCTCATGATTCATGACGTTACGGGACCGTGAGGTAATCTGTCAACGTGGTATTCACCCATGACACCGAGGTGGCTCTCCAGGCCGCGGTCACGCTGGTCAACAGCGCCGAGGACCCGGACACCCTGACCTCGGTGGCCGACCTCGACCGGATCTGGGAGGAGTTCTCCTACACCGGCCGGCACGACGGCACCCGGGCCGAGCTGGACGCCGTCCGTGCCCTCCGGCCGCGGCTGCGCCGGCTGCTCACCGCCGACCGCGACGGTGCGGTCGAGATGGTCAACCAGATGCTGAGCGAGGCCCGCGCGGTGCCCCGGCTCGTCCGGCACGACACCTTCGACTGGCACATCCACGCCACCGCGCCCGACGAGCCACTGGAGAGGCGGATCCAGGTCGAGACGGCGATGGCGATGATCGACGTGATCCGCGCCGACGAGATGTCCCGGCTGGCCATCTGCGACGACGACACCTGCCAGTCGGTGGTGCTCGACCTGTCCCGCAACCGCTCCAAGCGGTTCTGCTCGACCACCTGCGGCAACCGCAACGCCGTCGCGGCCTACCGCGCCCGCCAGCGGTAGCCCGGCCGCGCGTCTCGCGACCTCAGTCGCCGAGGAACCGCGTCAGCACCTCGGCGAAGACCTCGGGCTGCTCGCTGTGGACCCAGTGCCCGGCGCCCTTCACGGTCACCCGGCGGTTGCGCGGGAACCAGCGGTCCATCGCCGCGGCGTAGTCCTCGCGCACGTAGCCGGAGTCCGCGCCGCCCACCCACAGCACCGGGCCGTCGTACGGCGCGTAGCTGGCCAGGGCGCCCTCGGGCCAGTCGGTCACCGCGTCGAGGTCGCGACCGAGCAGCTCGAGGTTGGGCTGCCAGCGCCAGGTCGCGGCCTCCCCGACACCCTCGTGGCGCAGGTTCTGCAGCAGGAAGCCGCGCACGGTCGGGTCCGGCACGGCCTCGCGGAGCGCCTCGTCGGCCTGCGACCGCCGCTCGAGGCCGTCGAGGTCGAGGCCGCGCATCGCGGTGATGTAGCGCTCGAACTCGGTCGCGTGGTCGTAGGGCACCGGCGCGACGTCCACCACGACCAGCCGCTGCACGAGCTCGGCGTGCCCCAGCGCCACCAGCATCGCGATCTTGCCGCCCATGGAGTGGCCGACGAGCGCGACGGGGTCGTCCGCGGTGAGCAGGTCGGCGACCTGGTCGGCCGCGGTGAGGTAGTCGAAGCGGTCGCTCCACGGCGAGCGTCCGTGGTCGGGCATGTCCACCAGCGTCACCCGGTGCCGGCCGGCGAGCTGCTTGGCGATGGCCGTGAAGTTGCGGCCCTGGCCGAACAGGCCGTGGCAGAAGACGACCCGGCTGCCCGACTCCCCCAGCTCCGTGGTGTGCAGCGGCTCCGCCACGGTCAGCACCACCGGCGCACGCCGGCCCGTCCCGCGATCACCACCCGACCTTAGAGGTCAGAAGTCGAACCCGCCGAAGTCGCCACCGAAGTCGCCCCCGCCGAAGTCGCCCCCGCCGGCGTCGCCACCCGCGTCGCCACCCGCGTCTCCATCCGCGTCACCGGCGTCGCCGCCGTCGTACCCGTCGCCCCAGCCGAACCCGCCGTCCAGCAACGAGCCCACGAGCAGCCCGGTGAACAGCAGGTTCATGCCGCCCCCGAAGTAGCCGGCGGCGTACGGCGCGTAGGCCGGCCCGCCCTGGTAATAGGGCATCCGCTGGGCGCCGACCATCACCTGCCGGGTGTCCGGCTCGGCCCCGGCGCGGACCCGTTCGGCGTCGAGCGCGCAGGCAGGCACCTGGCGCGTGGTGCCTCCGGGCGGCGTCCACTCGACGTCGGCGACCGACAGCCCGTGGCGGGGGTCGAAGAAGCACGGCGGACGGCGCGTGGGCAGCGGCTCGCCCGCCACCCGGGCCCGCACGCAGGCGATCGCGTAGCGGCCGTCCTCGAGGATCTCGGTCACGTGCCGGACCTGGTCGGGCTCGGTGATCCGGTCCGCCGACAGCTTGGCGGACTCATAGGCGTCGAGCGCCCGCTGGTAGTCGGCCCGGGCGCCCGCGTCGAGCTCGCGGCCGGTCAGCTCGGCGTCGAGGTCCTGGAGGTCGGTGCCCAGAGCGGTGACGTCCTCGAAGGCCAGCTTCCGGACCGGCTCCAGCTCGGCCTGCCGCTGCTCGAGCTGGCGCTCCTTGCCGCGACGGCTGGCCGCCACCGCGGCGACGACCAGGGCGACCAGGACGAGGACGACGAGCCACTCCATGGGTCGAGCGTACGGTCGGGGCCATGACCGACCCGTCCTGGAACCAGCTGCTGCGCGACCAGCTCGAGTGGCATTGGGACAACCAGCTCAGGCCGCGGTTGGAGGAGCTCACCGACGACGAGCTCGCCTGGCAGCAGGGCGAGGAGGTCCCGACCATCCAGTGGCGGCTCGACCACGTCATCTGGACGCTGGCCGACCGGTCCGCCCGTCACTTCGGACGCGACCCCGTCGCCGAGGAGACCTACCCGTTCTCCCCCACGGCCGACGGCACGCTCGAGCTGCTGGACCAGGAGTACGCCACCTGGCTCGCCGGGGTCCGCTCGCTCGGTGAGGAGGGGCTGCTCCTACCGTGCGGACCGGGCGAAGGCCCGTGGCACGCCTCGCCGAAGGCCGCGATCATCACCCACGTCCACAAGGAGGTCATCCACCACGGGGCCGAGGTCGCGCTCCTCCGGGACCTCTACGCCGTCCGCTCGCTCCGGGGTGCGCGGCTGGTCGAGCGGGACCTGCGCGACGCGCGGTTCGTCAGCTGTGGCCTGTCCGGCGTCGTGATGCGTGGCGTCGACGTGCAAGGGATGCAGGTCGACGCTCCGTGGCTCCTGGAGGACGACGAGGGCTCCCTGGTCGTCAACGACGTCGACGTCGCCCCCTATGTCGACGCCGAGCTCGACCGGCGCTTCCCGGGCCGGGCGCAGCGACGGGCGGCCGACCCCGACGGCCTGAGGGCGGCGTGGGCAGCCCTCGAGAGCACCTGGGCCGCAACGGT
This sequence comes from Nocardioides sp., assembly GCF_036274455.1. GTDB lineage: Bacteria > Actinomycetota > Actinomycetes > Propionibacteriales > Nocardioidaceae > Nocardioides. The sequence continues at coordinate 16,073 of NZ_DASUFR010000247.1, forward strand.
CGAACGCGCGGGGTCCCTACCAGCCGGCGTCGTTGACGAGTCGGTGGACGGCGAGTGGTCGTTCGCCCAGACGCTGCGCCACCTCGTCCTGGCCACCGACATGTGGCTGGGCCGGGCGGTCCTCGGAGTGGAGCAGCCGTTCCACCCCCTGGGCCTCAGGGACGACAGCCTCGACGAGGAGGAGGGCTTCGACACGTCCGTGTTCGCGACGGACCCACCGACGTACGCCGAGGTGCTGGCGGCCCGCGCGGATCGGCAGGCGATGGTCCGCGACTTCCTGGCCGGTGTGACCTCGGAGGAGCTGGCGACTCAGCGGGCGAACCCCCACGAGCCCGACCGGCCGGCGACGACCCTCAGCTGCCTCCACGTGATCCTCGAGGAGGAGTGGGAGCACCATCGCTTCGCGGTCCGTGACCTCGCGGTGATCGAGGCGCGGGTCCCCTGACCGGACCGGTCAGCGTGGGTGGGACCGGCGCGGGTCTCCCGACCGCCTGGCCGCGCGCTCCGCGGCGGTGTGCTTGGTGTTGCGGCTGTCCCACCAGCGCCAGGCCGCCGTCACGATGGTCGCGCCGGCCAGGGAGCCGATGATGCCGCTCGGCCGCAGGTCGAGGCCGTCGCCGGACAGCAGGCTGATCAGGAGTCCCCCGACGAACGAGCCCACGAGGCCGGACGCGAACGCCATCGGCCAGTCGATGCGCCCACGGGACCGCCCCAGGATCAGCTGTGCACCGGCTCCGATGAGCATGCCGAACAGGATGATGGCGAGGATGAGCATGCGCAGAGACTAGAGCGTGTCCGCCCCGCAAGGATCCCGGCCGATCCGGGACTCGGGGCCCATGTCGAGGGACACCACCCGGTAGCAGCCTCACGGGCAACGACCCCCACTCGTGAGAGCAGAGGCCCGTGCCCCGGAAGATCATCCTCTTCGAGCTCAACGAAGTTCCCTGGCGCATCGTCGACGACCACGTGGCCCGGTCGCCGGACGGCGTCCTGGCGACCGTGCTGCGCCGGTCCCGCCAGTACGTCACCGTCGCTCCCGACTCCGGGCACCTGTCCCCGTGGCGCACCTGGCCGTCGCTCCACCGGGGCGTCCCCGACGACCAGCACCTGATCAGCGACCTGGGCCAGGACCGCGCTGCCGCTGACGAGGCCTACCCGCCGGTGTGGACCCTGCTCCAGGCGCACGGTGCGAGCGTCGGGGTGTGCTGCTCGCTCCACTCCTCCCCCCCGCCGGCCGACATGGAGTCGTATGCGTTCTACCTCCCCGACGCGTTCGCGGCGGACGACCGGGCGCACCCCCGCGTGCTCTCGAGGTTCCAGGCGTTCAACCTCGCGATGACCCGCTCGTCGGCGCGCAACGTCGACAGGTCGATCTCCTGGCCCGACGCGGCCCGCGTGCTGGGCTCTTCACCTGCCCTCGGCATCCGTCCGCAGACCTACGCCGCGGTCGCGGCACAGCTCGTTGCGGAGCGGCGCCGGCCCTATCGGCGGTCCCGGCGCCGCACGCTGCAGTCGGTGCTTGCCCTCGACGTCTTCATGCGGCAGCTGAAGCGGACCAGGCCCGACTTCAGCACCTTCTTCAGCAACCACGTCGCGTCGTCGATGCATCGCTACTGGGCGGCCGCCTACCCGGCCGACTACGCCGACCTCGGCCTGGACGACCAGTGGCTGGCGACGTACCGCGACGAGGTGCCGTTTGCGATGGGCGCCGCCGAGCGGATGCTCGGCCGGCTCGTCGCGTTTGCCGACGCGCATCCGGACTACCAGGTCTGGACCGCGTCGAGCATGGGGCAGGGCGCGACGATGGCCCGGAGCCTCGAGACCGCGGTCTACCTCGTGGACCTCGCCGCCTTCATGCGGCGCCTCGAGATCCCCGACGGCGCGTGGCAGCCGCGGCCCGCGATGCTTCCCCAGACCAACGTGGCGATCACCGACGACCTGGCCGACGCCTTCGAGCAACGGCTCTCGGAGCTGCGCCTGGGCGGCAAGCCGCTGCACCACCGACGCGACGGCGGCTTCTTCGCGATGGACTTCGGGCACGCGAACCTGCACGATCGGCCGACGCCCGTGAGGTACCAGGGCAAGCGCCACCCGCTGGCCGAGCTCGGGTTGAAGGCGGTCGAGATCGAGGACCGCTCCGGCACCACGGCCTACCACGTGCCCGAAGGCGTGCTCTTCGTCTACGACCCCCGGCGCGACGCCTCGCCGGCGGACCTGGTCGCCGGTCGTCCGCGGATCTCGACGCTCGAGATCGCACCCGCGCTGCTGGAGGCGTTCGGCGCGCCCCGGCCCGACTACATGGCCCCGGTCAGCCTCGACGGCGTGGCCGGATGACCGCAGCCGCACCCGGGCTCAGAAGTCGGCGGGCTCCACGCCGAGCAGCTCTCGCACCCGCGGGACCACGCGGGTGCCGTAGAGCCGGATCGACTCCATGCGGAGCTCGTGCGGCAGCCCCCCGACGGCGTACTTGAGTTGGAACCGCGACAGGCCCACCGTCCGCATCGCCCACGCGATCTTCTGGGCCACCGTCTCCGGGGAGCCGACGAAGATCGAGCCGGTCGGTCCGGCGTTGGCGTCGAACTGCTCGCGCGTGTAGGGACCCCAGCCGCGCTCGCGGCCGATCCGGGTGAAGGAGTCGGACTGGTAGGGGAACATCTGCTCGCGGGCCTCCTCGTCGGTGGCCGCGACGTGACCCGGGCTGTGCATCGAGACCGGCCGGAGCGGGTGGCCGTAGTGCTCCAGCGCGCGGTGGTAGAGCTCCACCAGCGGCACGAACCGCTCGGGCGAGCCGCCGATGACGGCGACCACGAGGGGCAGCCCGTACGACGCGGCGCGCACCACCGACTCCGGCGTACCGCCGTCGCCCACCCAGAGCGCGAGCCCCTGCTCGGTCTTGGGGAACAGCTCGACCTCCTCCAGCGGCGGCCGGACCGTGCCCTGCCAGCTGACCGGCTTCTCCTCCAGCAGGGCGACGAGCAGCTGGAGCTTCTCGGCGAAAAGCACCTCGTAGTCCTCGAGCGACAGGCCGAACAGCGGGAAGGACTCGGTGAACGAGCCGCGGCCCGCGGTGATCTCCGCCCGCCCGCGAGAGACGGCGTCGAGGGTGGCGAACCGCTCGAAGACCCGCACCGGCTCGTCCGAGCTCAGCACCGTCACCGAGGTGCCGAGCTGGATCCGGCGGGTGCGGCCGGCGATCGCGGCCAGCAGCACGTCGGGCGCGCTGATCGCGAAGTCCGGCCGGTGGTGCTCGCCGACGCCGAAGAAGTCGAGCCCGATGCTGTCGGCCAGCACGGCCTCCTCGACCACCTGGCGGAGTGCGACCGCGTGGTGGACGGGCGTGCCGTCCTCGTCCTTCTCCAGGTCACCGAAGGTGTCGAGCCCGAAGGTCGGACGCTCCGGGCTGCCCAGCCGGCTCAGATCGACCACCTGCTGAGCGTAGGGCGTGACCGTGGGCTCTGGGCGGCCCCGACGGCGGGATAGTCCCAGACCTTCCCAACATGACTTGCGCGGTAGGACGGTTGGGAACGTCTGGGACTATCCCGGCGGGCGGATCGAGGCGAGCCAGGGCGGATGATGGTCCCGTGGAGCAGCGGCTGTTCGAGACGCGGCTGTCCGACGGCACCCGGGTCGCGTACGCCGCGGTCGGCCGCGGACCGGTGCTCCTGCACGCGCCCGGGTGGCTGACCCACCTCGAGCACGGGTGGACGATCCCGCAGGAGCGGGCGTTCTACGAGCGGCTGGCGCGTGGCCGCACGCTGGTCCGCTACGACCGGCCGGGCTGCGGCCTGTCCGACCGGGAGCCGCACCGGCCGCCCTCGCTCGACCTGGAGGCCGAGATCGTCGGCGCGGTGGCGGACGCGGTCGGGGCCGAGCGGGTCGAGCTGTTCGGGGCCTCGCTGGGCGTCGCCGCCGCCGTGGCGTGGGCCGCGGCGAACCCGGCTCGGGTCTCGAGGCTGGTGCTCTACGGCGGCTGGGCCCGCGGCTCCGAGCTGGGCACGCCCGAGGTGCGCGAGCAGGTGCTCGGCCTGGTCGAGGCCCACTGGGGCCTCGGCTCCGGCGTCCTCGCCGACATCTTCGCGCCCAGCGCGGACCCCACGACGCAAGCGGCCTTCGCGGACTACCAGCGGGCCGCGGCCGAGCCGGCCACGGTCCGGGCCCTCCTCGAGCTGGCGCACGCCCTCGACCTGACCGGCCTCCTGCCGCAGATCAGCGCCCCGACGCTGGTCGTCCAGCGCGAGCAGGACCGGGCCGCGCCGTACGCCCAGGCCGAGGAGCTCGCAGCCGGGATCCGCCGCGCCCGGCTGGTCGGGCTCCCGGGTCGTGACCACCTGCCCTACATCGGCGACGCCGACGCGCTCGTCGACACCGTCCGGCGCTTCCTCGGCCTCTCGGCGAGCAGGTCACCCGGCGGGGTGCTGACGCCGCGCCAGCGGGAGGTGGCGGCGCTGGTCGCCCAGGGGCTGAGCAACCGCGAGATCGCGGACCGGCTCGTGATCACCGAGCGGTCGGCCGAGTCGCACGTGGAACGGATCCGGATCCGTCTGGGGTTCCGGTCCCGGGCCCAGGTCGCGGCCTGGGTGGCGCGCGGAGGGTCCTAGGCACACCCCGTAGTGCGGTAGTTCCACGGCTGCCGCCGAACCGCTTCTGACGCGACGCTCGAGGCATGCGTCGCGCCTACTCCCTGACCTGCTACGTCTCGTTCTGGCTCGCCACCGCCTGGGCCGTCCTGTTCCTGACCGACGTGGGCCCGGTGCCGACGATCGACGGCCGCACCGGAACGCCGGCCGCGACGGCCGTCGCGCTCGACCTGGCCCTGCTGCTGCTCTTCGCCGTGCAGCACACGGTGATGGCACGGGTCGGGGCCAAGCGCCGGCTCGCCCGCTGGCTCGACGAGCGTGCGGAGCGCAGCACCTTCGTCCTGGCCTCGAGCGGCTGTCTGGCCCTGCTGTTCTGGCAGTGGCGGGCGCTGCCGGAGTCGCTCGTGCAGGTGTCCGCAGAGCCCGCCCGGGCGGCGCTCTGGGCCATCTGCGCGGCCGGGTGGTGCCTGGCCCTCGCCGCCACGGTGCCCGCCGGCCACCTGGAGTTCCTCGGGGTCCGTCCCGAGCGGGACGGCGGGCTGGTCGTCGACGGGCTCTACTCGTGGGCCCGGCACCCGATGATGCTGGGGCTGCTCGTCGCCTTCTGGGTCACTCCGGACCTCACGGTGGGTCACGCGCTGTTCGCCGCGGCCGCGACGGCCTACGTGTTCGTCGGCATCCGCTTCGAGGAGCGGGACCTGCGGCGCCGGTTCGGCGCGGCGTACGACGACTACGCCCGGCAGGTGCCCGCGGTGCTCCCCCGCCCCGGGCGCCGGCCGACGCCGGCCGGGGCCCAGCACACGTCGCGGGCCCCGCGTCGTCGACTGGCGTGCGTGGCCGAGCCGCACATCCGGGCGGGCCGCCGCGCCGACCGGGCACTGCTGAGCGAGTTCCTCTCCGCCCTGTCGCCCGCGTCGTCGTACGCCCGGTTCCTCACCGGCCGCACGAGCAGCCCGTCGAGCGGGCTCCTGAACGCGCTGCTTCCCGACCGACCACGCGGCGGCGCGCTGCTCGCCTTCCTCGGGGACGAGCTGGTCGGCCACGGGCTCTGGGTGCGGACGACCGATCCCACGGTGGCCGAGATCGCGGTCGTGGTCGCCGACAGGCACCAGCGTCGCGGGATCGGTACGGCGCTCGCGCGCGCCGTGATGGAGGACCTGGCCGCGCACGGCGTCGACGACATCGAGGTCTTCAGCACCAGCGGCAACCGGGCCGTCGCCCGGATGGTCGCCCGTGCGGCACCGGACGCCCGGCGGGAGCTGGACGGACCGATCACGACGTTCTCCTTCGCGGTCGCCGGCCGGCGCCAGGAGCTGCCGCGCAGCGCGTGAGCCCGGAGACCCGCGTGAAAGCTAGACCGCGGCCAGCCTTCCGTCCGACGTCTCATGGGCCAGCCCGTCGTTGAGCACGAAGGTCAGCGCGCGCTCGAACCGGTCGTGCTCCCAGTACGGCGCGCCGACCAGCTCGGCCAGCCGTCCGGGTTCCTGGGGACCATTGACCTCCAAGGCCCGGACGATCTGGCCCATCTCGTGAAAGGTGTGACGGTCGCGCTTGCGCTCGCTGCTGGCGGGAGGTGGCGGCATCGGCATGACGTGTCTTCTTTCGGTTGAGGGAGGTCAGGTGGTCGCCGGCTGCGACGTCGCGCCCGTTCCGGGGCCACCGGCGTCCATGTCCGCCTCGGAGTCCTCGGCGGTGAGCGGGGTGGCGATGTCCTCCAGCGACTGCCCCTCGGCCTTCACGCCGAGGAAGGCCTCGACGATCCCACCGATGATCATCAGCGCCGCACCGACGAAGTAGCCGATGGCGATGACGGTGATGTCCTTCTCGGCCGAGCCCTTGTCGATCAGCCAGCCGAAGAACAGCGGACCGGAGATACCGCCGGCGGCGGTCCCGATCGCGTAGAAGAACGCGATGCACAGCGCCCGGGTCTCCATGGGGAAGACCTCACTGGCAGTGAGGTAGGCCGCGCTGGCCCCTGCGGACGCCAGGAAGAAGATGATGCAACCCATCAGCGTGAGCGTGATCGCGGTGAGGCTGCCGAGCATCACCCCGGTCACCGCCAGCAGGACGCCGGAGGCGACGTAGGTGAAAGTGATCATCTTGACCCTGCCCAGCGAGTCGAACAGCGGGCTGAGCAGCAGCGCGCCGAGGAAGTTGCTGAGCGCGAAGACCGCGATGTACCAGCCGACCTGCTTGACGTCGAGGAAGGTCGAGAGGGTGTCGCCGTAGGTGAAGAAGAAGGCGTTGTAGAGGAACGCCTGGCCCACGAAGAGCGAGAAGCAGAGCACGGTGCGCTTCGGGTACATCGTGAAGACCGTGCGGGCGATGAGCCCCATGCCGATCGACTTCCGCTGGCGCACGGTGATCTTCTTGTCCACCGTCTCCAGCTGCTTGCCGGAGTCCTCGCTCACCGTGTGCTCGATGTCGCGGACGATCTCCTCGGCGTCGTCCTCCCGGCCGTGGATGAACAGCCAGCGCGGGCTCTCGGGGACGTTGCGCCGGACGATCAGGATGCCGACCGCCAGGATCGCGCCCAGGCCGAAGGCCAGCCGCCAGCCCCATTCCTGGTTGATCACGGTGGGGTCGAGCAGCGGGATGGTCAGCAGCGCACCGCCGGCGGCGCCGACCCAGAACGAGCCGTTGATGGCGATGTCGACCCGGCCGCGATAGTGCTTCGGGATCAGCTCGTCGATGGCCGAGTTGATGGCGGCGTACTCACCACCGATGCCGGTGCCGGTGAAGAACCGCGCGACGAAGTACCACGTCGGGTTCATCGAGAACGCCGTGAGAACGGTCGCGCACGCGTACACCGCGAGGGTCACCAGGAACAGCTTCTTCCGGCCCAGCCGGTCGGTGAGCTGTCCGAAGAACAGCGCGCCCACGCAGGCTCCGGCGACGTATGCCGCGCCGGCGAAGCCGATCTGAGAGCTGCTCATGCCGAGGCCGGTGTCCGGGGACTTGAGGGCGTCGGACATCGAGCCGACGATCGTGACCTCGAGACCGTCGAGGATCCACACGGTGCCCAGGCCGATCAGCACCATCCAGTGCCACTTCGTCCACGGCAGCCGGTCCATGCGGGCGGGAATGTCGGTGGTGATCCGCCCAGTTTCGACTGTGCTCATCTCCCTGCCTCCTGGGTGCAGAAGTTGCGGGGAGGTTTCCCAAGCCACTGACAATTATGCGGAATTCGGGAACCACTCGGGTTCAGCCGACGTACGTCGGTGACCGCAGAGGGGCCCGGTCGCCCGGGACGAGACGCCAGCGACCGGGTGGGCTGAGCACGTAGTGGTCGCCCCCGGTGGTGGTCACCCTGACCTGCTCGGGCTCGGGGGACGCGGCCATGGCGACGGCCCTGCCGAAGAGGACGTCGCTGTCCTCGAGCAGTGCGCCGGACGCCCGCTGGCCGTCGACGGGCACCGCGAGGACACGGCTGCTCACCCGGTCGGGACGCACCAGCACCGCCAGCGTGGTGGTGTCGCGCCAGCCCAGGTCGACCAGGCCGCGCAGCTGGGCGCCGGTCTGGACCGTGCCGGTGGACCGCAGCCCCAGCGGCTTGCCCGCGGTGTCGGGCGAGCGCAGCACGCGGGCCATCAGCAGCCGGCTGCCGCCGCCCGGGCGGCTGATCGCCATCACCAGCCGGGTGCCGTCGCGCGACATGGCCGCTGCCCTGACCTCGCGCCCGAGGGCGGCAGGCGCGTCCCACCTCAGCCGCACGACCTT
>NZ_DASUFR010000248.1:0-3078 GCF_036274455.1 Nocardioides sp.
GGGCGCCAGCCACTTCTTGAGGAAGACGCCGTCGCTGGCGTCGCCGACGTGGTTGATCGGCCCCTTGGCCTGCGGGCTGGTGCCCGCGAAGTCGAGGACCAGCCGTTCACCGTCCGGGTCGTCGGGAGCGGTGCGGGTCAGCGTGATCCGCTGGGTGTGCAGCGTCGGCTCGTCGACCCCGTCGTGCTCGGCGTAGTCCTCCCACACCCACGACCCGACCGGGATCTTGTCGAGGATCTCGCGGCGGTAGGTCTCGGTGGTGCGGGACAGGATCGCGTCGAAGCAGGACTCGACGGTCTCGACGCCGTACCTGTCGAACAGCTCCCCGAGGCGGCGCGCGCCCATCAGGCAGGCCGAGCACTCGGCGTCGAGGTCGGCGGCCAGCGACTCCGGCATCCGCGAGTTGCGGGTCATGATCGTGAGCGCTGCGCGGTTGGGTACGCCGGCGTCCCACAGCCGGATCGGGGGGACCATCAGCCCCTCCTCGAACACCGTGGTCGCGTGGCTCGGCATCGACCCCGGCACCGCGCCACCGATGTCGTCATGGTGGCCGAAGGCCTGGACGAACGCGACCACCCTGCGCTCGTCGGGGGCGCCGCTGAAGACCGGCACGGTCACGCACAGGTCGGGCAGGTGGCCGATGCCGCCCTCGGACCGGTAGACGTCGTTGTGGAAGAAGACGTCGCCCTCGCGCATCTCCTCGATCGGGAAGTCGCGTGCGACGGGGTGGACGAGGGCGGAGTAGGAGCGGCCGGTGAGCTTGCGCAGCAGCCGGTCGTGGATGCCGGCCCGGAAGTCGTGGGCGTCGCGGATCATCGGGCTGCGGCTGGTGCGCCCGATGGCGGTCTCGACCTCCATCTCGACGCTGGCCAGCGAGCCCTGGACGATCTCGACAAGCACCGGGTCGGCGCTGGCTCCGGCGTCGGCGGTGAGGTGCCCGTACGGGAACTGGGTCGGCGCGCGCCTGCTCTCGCTCATACCTCGCTCCTCGTGACGACCAGGTTGAGGAACTCGTCCACCCGCACCCGGAACCCCGGATGGATCGGCACGGTGGAGCCGAACTCCTCGATGATCACCGGCCCGGTCATGCTCGCGCCCGCGGCCAGGTCGGTCCGCTGCACCACCGGCGTGTCGACGTACCCATGGGCGGCGTCGAAGCAGACCGCCCGTTTCGCGCCGAGTGACCCATTCCGCAGGTCTGAGAGCGCTCCCGACATGCCATGGGGGTCACTCGACGGGGAATGGCGCCGGATCTCGGGCCGGCGGATCGGGCCGATTCCTGACACCCGCAGGTTCACCCACTCCACCTGCTGGGTGGGGTCGCCGGAGAAGTCGTAGCCGTAGAGCGCCTTGTGCTCGGCGTGGAACCGGTCGGCCACCTGGTCCAGCACCGAGGAGTCGACCGGGCCGTCCGGCACCGGCACCCGGACCTCGAAGGCCTGGCCGAAGTAGCGCAGGTCGGCGGTGCGGGCGAACTGGTGCTGCTCGGGCGCGAACCCCTCCTTCGACAGGGCGGCCGCGGCGCGCTCGGCGAGCGCGTCGTACGCCGCGGCGACGGTGGCGGGCTCGAGCGCCGAGGCGAGCGCGACGTGGGTCTGCACGTAGTCGTTCTTGACGTCCACGGTCAGCAGGCCGAAGGCCGAGACGTTGCCCGGGTTGGGCGGGACCAGCACGGTGGGGATGCCGAGCACGTCCATCAGCCGGCAGAGCAGCAGCGAGCCGGAGCCACCGAAGGTCGTCAGCGTGAAGTCGCGGACGTCGAGGCCCCGCTTGACGGTGACCTGGCGCAGCGCGTTGGCCTGGTTCCAGGCCGAGATCTCCAGGATGCCGGTCGCACACGCCTCGGGCGACAGCCCGAGCTTCCCGGCCAGCCGCTCCACCCCGTCCCGGGCGGCGTCGACGTCGAGCGGGATCTCCCCACCCAGCAGGTGCGGTGGGATCCGGCCCAGCACCACGTGGGCGTCGGTGATCGTGACCTCGGTGCCGCCCTTGGCGTAGCACAGCGGGCCCGGGTCGGCGCCGGCAGACTGAGGCCCGACCTTGAGCGTCCCCTCCGGCGAGAGCCAGGCGATCGACCCACCACCGGCGCCCACCGTGACGACGTCGATCATCGGGATCTTGGAGGGGAACGCACCGACCGAGCCCTCGGTCGTCAGTGTCGGCTCGCCGTCGATGACGACGGAGACGTCGGTCGAGGTGCCGCCTCCGTCCGAGGTGAGCACCTTGTCGAAGCCCGCCACCTTGGCGATCAGCGCCGCGCCCAGCGCGCCGGCCGCGGGGCCGGACAACACTGTCGTGATCGGCTGGTGCACGACCTCGTCGGCCGACAGCACCCCGCCGTTGGACTTCATGACGTAGAACGGGATCGTCCGGTCGTCGCTCTGCCCTTGATATTGGCGAGTGAGACGGGCCTTGATGTTGTTGACGTACGCCGAGAGCCGCGGCTTGACGGCGGCGTCGACCAGCGTGGTCATCGCGCGCTCGTACTCACGGTACTCGCGCAGCACCTCGCTCGAGAGGCTCACCACCGCGTCGGGGTGCTCCTCGGCCAGCACCGCGCGCATCCGCTCCTCGTGCACCGGGCTGGCGTAGGCGTGCAGGAAGCAGACGCCGAGGGTGGTGACGCCCTGGGCCCGGAACCAGCGGGCGACCGCGCGGGCGCCGTCCTCGTCGAAGGGGCGCACCTCCTCGCCGTTCACGTCGAGGCGGCCCTCGACGCCCTTGACCAGGTCGCGCGGGACGATGCGGTCCGGCTTCACCCAGAAGTAGCTGTTGCCGTAGCCGTCCGGCACGGACTGGCGCGCGATCTCGAGCATCGCCTCGTAGCCGGTGTTGGTGATGAACCCGAGCCGGTCGACCTTGCCCTCGAGCAGCTGGTTCGTGGCGACCGTCGTGCCGTGGCTGACGGCGTCGATGTCCGCGCCGGTGGCACCGAGCAGGCCGAGGACCTTGTCGATGCCGGCGAGGAAGCCGTCGGCGGGGTTGCTCGGCGTCGACGGGGTCTTGGTCGTGACGAGCTCGCCCGAGTCCTCGTCGAACGCGACGACGTCGGTGAACGTGCCCCCCGTGTCGATGCCG
>NZ_DASUFR010000249.1:0-19183 GCF_036274455.1 Nocardioides sp.
GCGCGCCGGTGCCCTTCGCGGCGGCGACGACGGCGTCGATGTCGAGATAGCTGTCGACGTGCACCGCCTCGTCAGCGGCCCGGACGTGCGGGGCGGTCGCGTCGACGTCGGTGTGGATCGCCACGGTGGTGATCCCGAGCCGCTCACAGGTGCGCATCACCCGCAGCGCGATCTCGCCCCGGTTGGCGATCAGCACCTTCTCAATCACGCTGGGACCCCGTCCCTGTGGACAACGCCGCGGTAGTCCGTGACGAAGTGGTTGTGGAGAACGGTGTTCGGGCCACCAGAAGGTCACGGACTATCCCGGCGGTCCAGGTGTCATTCACAGCCAATCACATCCGGAAGACGCCGTAGGACGGCTCGGGGATCGGGGCGTGGGCGGCCGCGGCCAGCCCCATGCCGAGGACGCGGCGGGTGTCGACGGGGTCGATGATGCCGTCGTCCCAGAGGCGGGCGGTGGAGTAGTAGGGCGAGCCCTGGGTCTCGTACTGCTCGCGGATCGGCGTCTTGAACGCCTCGTCGTCGGGCCGGCCGGCCACGGTCGCGAGGACGGAGGCAGCCTGCTCGCCGCCCATCACCGAGATCCGGGCGTTGGGCCACATCCAGAGGAAGCGCGGGTCGTACGCGCGGCCGCACATGCCGTAGTTGCCGGCGCCGAACGAGCCACCGATGACCACGGTGAACTTCGGGACCACCGAGCAGGCGACCGCGGTGACGAGCTTGGCGCCGTCGCGGGCGATGCCCTTGTTCTCGTATTCCCGGCCGACCATGAAGCCGGAGATGTTCTGCAGGAACACCAGCGGGATCCGGCGCTGGTTGCACAGCTCGATGAAGTGCGCACCCTTGAGCGCGGACTCACTGAACAGGATCCCGTTGTTGGCCACGATGCCGACCTCGTGGCCCCAGATCCGGGCGAAGCCGCAGACCAGCGTCTCGGCGTAGAGGTGCTTGAACTCGTGGAACCGGCTGCCGTCGACGACCCGGCGGATCACCTCGCGGACGTCGTACGGCGTCCGGGTGTCGGTCGGGACCACGTCGTAGAGGCCGAGCGGGTCCTCGTGCGGCTCCTCGACCGGGTGGGCGGTGAGGCTGCGCTCGCCCTCGGGCAGCGTGGCCAGGATGCTGCGAACGATCGCGAGCGCGTGGGCGTCGTCCTCGGCCAGGTGGTCGACCACCCCGGAGGTGCGCGCGTGCACGTCGCCGCCGCCGAGCTCCTCGGCGGTGACGACCTCGCCGGTGGCCGCCTTCACCAGCGGCGGCCCGCCGAGGAAGATCGTGCCCTGGTTGCGGACGATGACCGTCTCGTCGGACATCGCCGGGACGTAGGCGCCGCCGGCGGTGCACGAACCCATGACGCTCGCGATCTGCGGGATGCCCCTGGCCGACAGGTTGGCCTGGTTGAAGAAGATCCGGCCGAAGTGCTCCTTGTCGGGGAACACCTCGTCCTGCATCGGGAGGAACGCGCCGCCGGAGTCGACCAGGTAGACGCAGGGCAGCCGGTTGTCGGCCGCGACGGTCTGCGCCCGCAGGTGCTTCTTCACGGTGATCGGGTAGTAGGTGCCGCCCTTGACCGTGGCGTCGTTGGCCACGACCACCGTCTCCCGGCCGCTGACCCGGCCGATGCCGGTCACGATGCCCGCACTGGGGACGCTGTCACGACCGTCCTTGGCGCCGTACATCCCGGTCGCCGCCAGCGGGCTCAGCTCGAGGAACGGGCTGCCCGGGTCGAGCAGCCGGTCCACCCGGTCGCGGACCAGCAGCTTGCCGCGCCCGGTGTGCTTCTCGCGCGCCGACTCCGAGCCACCACGACGGGCGACGGCCAGCCGCTCGCGCAGATCGGCGACGAGGTCGCGCATCTCCTCTGCCACCCGGCTAGGTTAGCGATCATTAACCTGTGGGGCCAGCGGTACGCCGGATGGCAGGGTCGTTCGGGTGAACACACCGAGTCTCCGCTGGCAGTGCGTGATCGTCGACTGCGCCGACCCCGAGCCCGTTGCGACCTTCTGGCAGGCAGCCCTGGGCTGGCGGCGTACTCACGTCTCCGCCGACGGCGGCGAGATCGTCCTCGAGCCGCCCGAGGGCAGCCCGGAGGACGGCGTCAGCCCGGATCTGCTCTTCATCCGCGTCCCGGACCCGACAGCTGGAAAGAACCGGTTGCACCTCGACGTGCGCCCGTCGGACCAGGCTGCCGAGGTCGCCCGGCTCGAGGGGCTCGGGGCCACCCGGGTCGAGGTCGGGCAGAGCCGGCGCGAGGAGGCGTCCTGGGTCGTGATGGCCGACGTCGAGGGCAATGAGTTCTGCGTGCTGCGCGCCTTCACGGCCGAGGAGCTGGCGCGGTTCGCGGCGGAAGGCTGACCGCACCACCGATGACTCCGGGTGGTGGCTGCGGTCTGCACCCGCAGCCGCCGCCACAGGAGGAGCCATGGGCAAGGTCGTCGCCGCCATCACCACGTCGGTCGACGGGTACGTCACCGGACCGGACGACGGTCCCGGATGCGGACTCGGCGTGGGTGGAGAGCGGCTGCACTACTGGGTGATGGGCGGGCCCTGGACCTACGAGTCCGAGCACGAGCCGGGCGCCGACATGGCCCCGGAGGACCGGGAGTTCTTCGACCGGATGGTCGCGAACCTGGGTGGCGCCGTCTGCGGCCGAGGGATGTTCGAGGCCGCCGGCCGGTGGGGCGGGACGAACCCGTTCGGCGCGCCGGTGTTCGTGGTCACCCATCGCCCCGGAGACGACCCGCCCGCGCCCGACTCGGGCTTCGTGCTGGTGACGTCGTTCGAGGAGGCGCTGGACCGGGCGAGGGAGGCGGCCGGCGACAAGGACGTCAGCATCAGCGGCGGTGCCGACGTGATCCGCCAGGGGCTCGACGCAGGTGAGGTCGACGAGCTCGTGGTCTCGACCGCGCCGGTCATCCTCGGCGCCGGCAAGCGGCTCTTCGACGGGTTCACGGCGGACACCGACCTGCGCATCCTCGAGGTCGTCCGCTCTCCGTTCGTGACGCACGTGCGCTACGCCGTCGACAAGTGACGTCCGGCACCTGAGGAACAACCACTCGCCGGCGGGCGTTGCCACTGCATGAGCGCAGTCCCGCTGACCGCCGCGACCTTCGAAGAGACCGTCACCACCAGCGACATCGTCCTGGTGGACTTCTGGGCGTCCTGGTGCGGCCCGTGCCGCCAGTTCGCACCGGTCTACGAGGCAGCCTCCGAGCGCCACGAGGACGTGGTCTTCGGCAGCATCGACACCGAGGCCGAGCAGGGGATCGCGCAGGCAGCGCAGGTCACCGCCATCCCGACGCTGATGGCGTTCCGCGACGGCATCCTGGTCTTCCGCCAGGCCGGCGCCCTGCCCGCGCCCGCCCTCGAGGAGCTGATCACCGCGGTGAAGGGGCTCGACATGGACGACGTACGCGCCCAGATCGCGGCGGCGGAGCAGTCACAGTCCTGAGCCCCCGCGGGCGGCCGGCCGACCGAGCCAGCCCCTGCCGAGCCCGCATGTAACTGACTGTTCAGCACCCTGCCCTGCGCGAATATGCGCAGGGCAGTGTGCTGAACGGTCAGTTACATGGAGAGGGGCGTCGCCCAGTTAGCCACCGCTAACCTCGTTGCGTGGCAACCGAGCAGCTCCCGCGGCGCGAGCAGATCCTCGCCACGGCAGCGGAGCTGTTCGCGGCTCGCGGGTTCCACGGCGTCAGCGTGGCCGACATCGGGGCGGCGTGCGGGATCAGCGGCCCGGCGCTCTACAAGCACTTCGCGTCCAAGGATGCGGTGCTCGCCGAGATGCTGGTCGCGATCAGCGAGCGGCTGCTCTCGGTCGGCCGCGAGCGGTCCGAGGCGGCGCCCGACCCGAGAGCCGCGGTGGTGGCCCTGGTCGACTGGCACGTCGACTTCGCGCTGCGCGACCGGCCGCTGATCGTCGTCCAGGACCGCGACTGGGAGTCGCTGCCCGACCAGGCGAGGGAGCGGGTGCGGAGCCTGCAGCGGGAGTACGTCGACCTGTGGGCCGACCGGCTCCGCGAGGTGCACCGCGGACTCCGGCCGGACAGCGCGCGCGCGATGGCGCACGCCGCGTTCGGGCTGATCAACTCCACCCCGCACAGCGCGCTTCTCCCGGACGCTCGGATGCGCGACCTGCTCTCGCAGATGGCGTACGCCGCCCTGGGGGTCTCGTAGTGCGGGCGCAGGTCGTAGCCCCGCTGGTCGCCGCCGTCCTCGGCATCGGGTTCGGCATCGCGACCGCGCTCGTGGTGCAGGACGACGCGGACCCGGATCCGCCGGCCGGGGCCGCCGACCCGCTCCGCCTCGGCATCCCGCTGGTCAACCAGGACTGCTCGGAGGAGTCGCTGCTGGTGGTCGGCTACGGCAACACCACCGCGCCGCTCAGCAGCGCGGTGGCCAACGCCGGCAAGGACGGGCTGCGCTACCTGCGCAGCGCCGACTCTTGCGACACGATCCTCGGGCCGGAGGCCCAGCCCACGCCGGACTACGTCGTCTACCGCGGCCCCTTCGACAGCCGGCGGGAGCCGTGCGAGCTCCGGATGTCGGGCCAGGACCCCAACAGCTTCGTGGCGCGGCTGCGCGAGGGCAACGACGTGCTGGTGAAGTGCCCGTGCGAGATCCCGAGCAGCCAGGCGCCGCACCTGTTCCTGGACATGGCCCCCGACGCTTCGGAGCGGCTGTGGATCCGGGGGCTGCAGAACATGTTCCACGACGACGACCCGCAGGGCTTCCCCCGCGCAGCGATCACCGGCGACTACGACCAGCCCACCGCCGACCGCGTCACGTCGTTCCAGGACCGGGCGCCCGGCAAGGTGACGGCCCGCGGCGAGGTGGACCCGACGACCTGGGGGATCCTCGCCAGCCGCCTGTGCCGGCAGTACGACTACTGACCGTCGAGCTCGGCGAGCATGGCCGCGGCGCGCAGCGCGGCGTCGGCGGCGACGTCCACGTCGGGGTCGTCGACAGCGTCGTCAGCGGGGGCCGAAGCGGGCTCGGTGCGCTCGTGCAGCCGGCCGAGCAGGTCGTCGCGGGCCAGCCCGCGCAGGTGCAGCAGCACGAACGGGTCGTCGTCGATCAGCCACGCCAGCTGGTACATCACCGCCAGCGCGTGGGGGCACGGATCGGTCCAGGCCTCGCACGTGCAGGTCGAGCCGAGCTCGCCCCCGTAGGGCAGCAGCTCGACGCCGGCCTCCTCGGCGTGCTCGACCAGCGTGTGCGGCAGCTCGCCGGCCAGCAGCGCGGCCACCCGGCCTGCTTCGGAGGCCACCGTCTCGACCAGGGTGTCGGCCGCGCGGTCGTCCAGCTCTGGCACCGAGCCCATCACCGCCCAGAGCCCGTGCTCGTCCTCGACCGCGGCCACGAACCGGCCCGGCTCGACGCTGATCTGGCCGATCCGTCCGGACCGCGAGATGGCGCGGGCGGTGGCCAGGTCGGCCGCGGAGTACGACGCCTCCTCGACGGCCCGGACCCAGGCCTTGGCCCACCAGCGGGTGGCCCGGGCGGCGCCACGGCGGGCCGGGGTGCGCGGATGGACGACGGTGGTCACGTGACGGACCGTCCCTCGCGCCGTGCGTCCTCGCGGCGCAGCGTGACCAGGTCGCGGAGCTCGGCGTCGTCGAGCTCGGTCAGCGCCGCCTCTCCGCGGCCGAGCACCGCGTCGGCGAGCGCGCGCTTGCGCTGCAGCAGCTCGGCCACCCGCTCCTCGATCGTCCCCCGGGTGACCAGGCGGTGCACCTGGACCGGCTTGGTCTGGCCGATCCGGTAGGCCCGGTCGGTGGCCTGCTCCTCGACGGCGGGGTTCCACCAGCGGTCGAAGTGGATCACGTGGTCGGCCCGGGTGAGGTTGAGGCCGGTGCCGCCGGCCTTGAGGGAGAGCAGGAACACGGGCGCCTCGCCGCTCTGGAACCGGCTGACCATCGCCGCGCGGTCGCGCACGGGAGTGCCGCCGTGCAGGAACAGGTGCGGCACCCCGGCCTTGGCCAGGTGTGCCTCGATCAGCCGGGCCATGGCGACGTATTGAGTGAAGACCAGGGCGGCGCCGTCCTCGGCGAGCACGGTGCCGAGCAGCTCGTCGAGCAGGTCGAGCTTCTGCGAGCGACCGCTGAGCCGGACCGCACCGGACTCCTTGAGGAAGTGCGCGGGGTGGTTGCAGATCTGCTTGAGCCCGGTGAGAAGGGCGAGCACCAGCCCCCGGCGCGTCACCTGGTCGTCGGGATGGGCACGCTCGATCCGGGCCATGGTGTCGCGGACGAACGACTCGTAGAGCACCACCTGCTCGCGGGTCAGGTGGAGTGGGTGGTCGGTCTCGGTCTTCGCCGGCAGCTCGGGGGCGATGCCAGGATCTGACTTGCGCCGGCGCAGCAGGAACGGCCCGATCAGGTCGGCGAACTGCCGGGCCTTGGCCTCGTGGACCCCCGCCTCGATCGGGCTGGCCCAGACCCGGCGGAACGCCTGCCGGCTCCCCAGCAACCCCGGGATCACCCAGTCGAGGATCGCCCAGAGCTCGGACAGGTTGTTCTCCATCGGGGTGCCGGTGAGGGCGACCCGGACCGTGCTCGGGATCCGGCGCAGCGCCTTGGCCGTGGACGACCGCGCGTTCTTGACGTGCTGTGCCTCGTCGGCCACGACCAGGTCCCAGCCGGCCTCGGCGAGCTCCTCGTGGCTGGTGCGCATGGTGCCGTACGTCGTCAGCGCGAACCCACCCGCCAGCCCGTCGAGCGAGCGCCCGCCGCCGTGGAAGCGGCGCACCTCCACGTCGGGTGCGAACCGGGCCAGCTCCTGCTCCCAGTTGCCGAGGAGGCTGGCGGGGCAGACGACGAGGGTCGGCCCGCGGTGGCCCAGCCCCACGCGGTGCAGGTGCAGGGCGATCAGCGTGATCGTCTTGCCGAGCCCCATGTCGTCGGCCAGGCAGGCACCGAGGCCGTGCGAGGTGAGCTCGGCGAGCCAGGTCAGCCCCTGGCGCTGGTAGTCGCGGAGCGTCCCGCGGAGCGCGGCCGGCACCGGCACGGGCTCCTGGCGCGCCGCGTTGAGGAGCCGCTCGCGCACCTGCAGGAGGCTCGCGCCCAGCCGCACCTGCTCCTCGACCGGCTCCTCTGCGGTGCCCAGCTGGACCACGCCGGTGAGCGCGGCGGCGATCGCCTCGGTGGCGGTGGCGGTGCGGAGCACTCGCTTGCGCGCCTTGCGCGCGATCGCGGGGTCGACCACGGTCCAGTTGCCGCGCAGCCGGAGCAGGGGGGCCGCGCTGGTGGCCAGCTGCTCCATCTCCTCCTCGGTCAGCGGGTCGCCGTGCAGCGCGAGCTGCCAGCGGAAGCTGAACAGCTCGTCCTCGCCGAACATCCCCGTCCGCAGCTGGGCCTCGCGAGCCGACATCGGCCGGGTGCGGTCGAGCACCGTGGTCGCCGTGAGGTCGCGGCCCAGGCTGCGCGGCCAGAGCACGTCGACTCCACGGCCGGCCAGCGCCGCGACGCCGTCCTCGAGCAGGCTCTCGAGCTCGTCGCCGTCGAGGGTGAGCTGGTCGGGCACCCGCAGCTCCAGAAGCCGGTCGAGCACCGGCCAGGCCTCCGCGGCGCCACGCAGGGCGATGGCGGCGTGGGTGCGGGCCCGGTCACCGAAGCCGTGCTCCCGCTCGTCACCGGTCCACAGCACCGCCGCGTCGCAGAGGTGGAGCGGGTTCTGCTCGTCGTGGACCTGGAGCACCAGCCGGACCGAGCCGGCGACCAGCTCCTCCTCGTCGGCCTCGACCCGCAGCGAGATCCGCACCAGCTGGGGCAGCTCCGGGCGGGGCTCGGTGTAGCGGGCGAGCCGGCTGCGCAGCCTGCTCTCGAAATCCGGCTGGGCGACCGGTGGCCGGGTGCGCACGGTCGGCGCCGCGCGCGGCATCGCGTCGGCGACTGCGTCGAGCATCGCGCGTACGACGTCTGCCGCGGCCTCGGGCGTCAGCCCGTCGTGGGCCCGCGACGAGGCCAGCCGGAGCACCCGGTCCTCGTCGTCGGCCGCGAGCGGTCCCATCCGCCAGCTCGGCTCGCTCCCCGCCGGCTCGATCTGCCCGGCCGCCACCAGCCGCAGCCCGAGCAGGGCGGCCCCCGACAGCAGCCCCACGCTCGGGTGCAGGTCGTCGCGGCGGTGGGCCTTGGTCAGCACCGGCAGCGCGGCGCGGATCGGGAGAGCGACCGTGCGCCGGTCGTCGGTGAACTCCACGACGCCGTCCCGCGGCGGCTGCGCGGCCCGGAACCTCGCGGTACCGGTGACGGGGACGAAGCTCATGCCTTGTCGGGGTCCCCGCGGCGTTGTGCGCCGGAGGAGCGAAGCGGGGGAGGCGAAGAACGACGTGGGGTGATCACGGCGTCGAAGGTAACGCGCGGCACCGACCGTCAGTCGCCGCTGAGGTAGGTCGCCTTCTCGGTGGCTGTCAGCTGCCGGGTCACCCGGGTCCTCGCCAGGTGGACCAACGCGGCCAGGTCGCCGCACACGGAGCAGTCGAGCACCGCCAGCGACGGCGTTTCGGCGGGGGTCTCGATGAGTGCGATCTGCCCCTGGTCGGTGAAGGAGGCTGCCGCTGCCGGCACGCCGGCGTCCGTCACCGCTGCCAGCAGCCGGCCGGAGTGGCCGTCCCAGAGCCGCACCGGCGCCCCGTAGGGGGCTGTGACGATGAAGCGGCCGTCGTCGCTGAACGCCAAGTCGCGCAGGTCGCCGTTCTTGAGGCCTTCCAGGGTCGCGATGTGCTCGCCGGTGCTCACGTCCCACAGCTGGGCGTCCACCTCGTAGCCGGCGGCCGTGGCCAGCTCATGTCCATCGGGGCTGAAGGCCACCGTCGCGTACTGCTCGTACTGGGAGTGCGGCGCCTGGAACGCCTCGAGCTCCAGCAGCTGCTCGCCCGTGTCGGCGTCCCACACGCGGACCGTGCCGTCGACGCTCGCCGTGCCGACCCGGGAGCCATCGGAGCTGAAGGTTGCCCCCAGCACCTCGCGGGACCCGTCGTGACCCGCCAACTCGGTGAGGAGAACACCGGTGGTCGTGTCGTAGATGGCGGCCCGCCCGGACTGGCCGACGACGAGCACGCGCTGCCCGGTGCCGTCGAAGGCGGCGTCGTACGCCGTTCCGGGGAAGGCCAGCTCCACCACGCTGCCGCCCGCCGTGCTCCGAACCTTCGTCGTGGAGTCGAACGCCCCGGTCACCGTGAGGCTCCCGTCCGAGCTGAGCACCGGCACGAGGCTCTCACCGTCTCCGAGGGTGAACTGGCTGCGGGCCTGGCCGGACACCACGTCCAGGGTCTCCACCGTCGATGGGCTGCCGAGCTCGGCGGGCTCTATGGACACGACGGCGTATCGGCCACCGGGAGAGAAGGCCTGCGGCTGCGCATCGGGAAGGGGCGCCGTGGACGAGGGCGGGAAAGCGGCCGCCGAGCCGGCGGCCGACCAGATCCGTGCCGTGGAGTCGTCGCTGGCCGACAGCACGCCGCTCCCGTCCGGGCTGAACGCGATCTCGTTCACGGGCGCGCCGTGCCCGAGGAGGGCAGCCGCCTCTGCGCCGTTGCTGGCACGCCAGAGGCGCACCACGTTGTCCGCGCCACCCGTGGCGACCAGGTCGCCGGCCGGGCTGAAGGAGACCGTTGCGACGGGACCGGTGTGGCCGGTGAACGTGGTGACCGTGTCGCCGCTGCCGACGTCGGTGACCTTGGCGGTGCCGTCGTCGCTCGCAGTGGCCAGCTTCGCGCCCTCCGGGCTGAACACCGCCGCGTTGACGGCGGCGTCGTGCCGCGCCGACATCAAGAACGTCCCGTCGAGGGCTCGCACCGTGGCGAACCCGTCGCCACCTGCGGTCACGAACTGCGAACCGTCGGCGCTGAAGGCGGCCGTGGTGAAGTAGCTCTGTGCGTCCTCGGGATAGCTCGCGACGAGGGTGGCGTCGCTGGTGCTCCACAGCTCGACGCCATCGCCCTGGACGGCGAGGAGAAGGAGCGAGTTGTCAGGGCTCAGCGCCATCGCGTCCACGACGCTGCGCGGGATGGTGCCGAGCAGGCTTCCGTCGGACGCACTCCAGAAGTGCACCTGGTTGTGCACGAAGCCGGCGGTGATGACGACGGACCCGTCGGCGCTGATCGCCACGTCAGAGAGCCTGTTGTCGTCGGTGTCAGTGATCACCGACACCGGCGTCCCCGTGCTGCCGTCGTACACCCGGGCGGTGAAGTCCGGCGCGATGGTCACGACGCGGCTGCCATCTGCGCTCCAGAGCGCCTTCTGCACCCCTTGGGTGTGCCCCTCGAGAATCGCGACTCGGTCGCCGCTCGCCGCGTCCCACAGCGCCGCCGAATCGTCCTCGCTGGTGGTCACCACCATGGTCCCGTCAGGGCTGTAGGCAGCCGAGTCCACCGCCGCGCGATGGCGGAACTGCGCCCGTACGTGCGACTGGAGGACCGCCGCGCGCAATGCGTTCTCTGCCTCCACGGTCGGACTGGCCTTCGCCGCCTCGAGCCCGAGCAGCAGGCTGAGCTCGGGGTCGGTGGGCAGGTTGAGGAAGGCGTTGGCCGCCAGTGCCCGGGACGTCGCGGCCGCACGTTCGGTCTCGGCCTGGTGGCGCTGCCTGTCGGCCTCGTGGCGCTGCTCGACCGCGGTGTTGCGCTGCAGCAGCGCCAGCACACCGAGCACGACCGCGACGACCAGCGCGACCGAGACCCCGGTGACCAGCTGCCGCTGGCGTCGCGTCGCCGCGCGCCGGGAGGCGAGGACATAGCGGCCCTGGAGCTCGGTCGGCGGTGGCTCCTTCCCGCCGCGTCCGCTGACGAATGCCTCTGCCTGGTCGAGGTCCGAGCCGCGGGCCAGCAGGCTGTGGTCCTCTCCGCGTCGTTCCCACTCCTGTGCCCGCAGCCCCCACCGGGTGTGCTCGCGGACCCAGTCGAGGTCGGTCCCGATCGCCGTGAGCAGCGTGGCCAGGGCGGTGTCGAAGTCGTCGTCGAAGCGCCCGGTCTGGGGGATCCAGTTCCGGGCCGCCACCGCCTCGGGGACCTCCAGGTCCGGCGCCGGCAGGTGCAGCACCGGCAGCAGCCGCTTGCCGAGCCCCACGGCGTACGCCAGCTCGGTCCGGCAGTGCTCGGAGACCACCGACGCCGGGCTGATGACGAAGCAGAACGAGTCGCTGGACGCGATCCCGGAGCGCAGGTCGTCGCTCCACACCGAGGCGGCCGGGATGTCGTCGAGGTCCACCCAAGTGTCCTGGCCGCGCTCCTCGAGGGCCGAGGAGAGGCGCGCGACGAAGTCGCGGCTGTCCGCCCGAGCGTAGGAGAGGAACAGGTCGGGCATCGGTCATTCCCGGTCGGCTTCTAGGATCGTGAAGTGAGCATCCTCGACGCCAAGATCGCCCGTCTAGACCGAACTCAGACCACTCTCGGCGAGATCACCGCCGGCCGGGCCGCCCTGCTGGTCAACGTGGCGAGCAGATGCGGGCTGACTCCGCAGTACGCCGGGTTGGAGCGGCTGCACGAGGAGTACGGCGACGAGACCTTCACCGTGGTCGGGATCCCGTGCAACCAGTTCTACGGCCAGGAGCCAGGCACCGCCGAGGAGATCGCGGAGTTCTGCTCGTCGACCTACGGCGTCACCTTCCCGATGACGGAGAAGATCGAGGTCAACGGCGAGGGCCGCCACGAGATCTACGCCGGGCTCGTGGACACCCCGACCGAGAAGGGTGAGGCCGGCGACGTCAGCTGGAACTTCGAGAAGTTCCTCGTCGCGGCCGACGGCACCGTGGTGGCGCGGTTCAGCCCCCAGGTCGAGCCCGACGACCCGAGGCTGGTCGACGCGGTGAAGGCGCTTGCGAGCTGAGCCTGGCTGAGCTCCGGGGCTGGTCGGCCCGCGGACGGAGCTGGGTCTGTCAGGCTTCTCGTCATGGCGATCTCGGAGCAAGACCTGGTCCACCTGCGCTCGGCCGTGGCGCTGGCGCGCGAGGCGCACGACGCGGGTGACCAGCCGTTCGGCACCGTGCTGGTCGGCGGGGACGGGAGTGTGCTCTGGTCCGGGCGCAACCACGCGGGCCACGGTGACGAGACCCAGCACCCGGAGCTCGCCGTGGCGCAGTGGTCGGCTCGGCTCTCGCCGGAGGAGCGGGCGCGGTGCACGGTCTACACCTCCGGTGAGCACTGCCCGATGTGCTCGGCCGCGCACGGCTGGATGGGGCTCGGCCGGATCGTCTACGCACTCTCCGCCGAGCAGCTGTCGACCTGGCGGCGCGAGTGGGGCGACGCCGAGCCCCTCGTGAACGTGCTCCCGGTCAACGCAGTCGCCCCCCAGGTGCCGGTCGACGGTCCGGCGCCCGAGCTGGAGGACGAGCTCCGCGAGCTGCACCGTGCGGCGTACGAGCGCGGGACTAGAACGCGACCCTGAGCGCGGCCATGTCGTCGCCACCGTGGCCGGCCCGCTCGGCGCGCTCGGCCAGCTCCAGCACGGCGCGGGCGAGGTCGGTCGCGATGCCGGCGTCCTCGGCGGCGGCGAGGATGAGCGCGAGGTCCTTGCGCAGCCCCCGGACGTCGAAGGCCGGTGGGTAGCCGCCGTCGATCATCATCGCGCCCTTGGCCCGTGCGATGGGCGCGTCGGATGCGCTCCCCGAGATGGCCTCGAGGAAGAGCCGCGGATCGAGCCCGAGCCCCTCGGCCAGCGCGACGGACTGGGCGGTCGCCGCGGTCACCGCGCCGGTGAAGGCGTTGCAGACCAGCTTGAGCCGGCTGGCCGCACCGACCTCGTCGCCGGCCCAGACCGTGCGCCCTCCGATCGCGTCGAGGACCGGCTCCACGATCGGGCGCAGCGCCGGGTCGCCGGAGGCCAGCACCGTCAGCGTGCCGTCCTCGGCCGGCTTGCGGGTGCCGAGCACCGGCGCGTCGAGGAGGCGTACGCCGAGCCGGCCGGCCTCCTCGGCCACCCGGCCGATGTCGAGCCCGACGGTCGAGGTCTGGACGACGACTGTCCGGTCGGTCATGCCGGGCGCCGCGGCCCGGAGCACGTCGACGACCGAGTCGGCGTCGAACAGCACCACCACGACGACCTCGGCGCCGTGCACCGCCTCCGCGGGTGCGTCGGCGACCGAGGCGCCGTCATGGGCCAGGGGCGCGGCGCGGTCGCGGCTGCGGTTCCAGACCGTCACCGCGTGACCGTGCTGCACCAGCTGGCGCGCCATGCCGGCGCCCATCTTCCCGGTCCCGAGGACCGCCACTGTGGTCATGAGCGCACGGTAACCGTCAGCTCGTGACCGCCAGCGTGAGCGGCAGCACCGCCTCTGCGCCGGCGGATCGGATCGCCCTGGCGGCGAGGGTCACCGTCCAGCCGGTGACCACCAGGTCGTCGACCAGCAGCACCCGTGCGCCGAGTGGCACGTCGGCATGCAGGGCGGACCGGCGCCCCACCGCCGCGACCCGCTGGGCGGAGTTGGCCGACCCCTGGCCGGGCGCGAGGTCCGGGTCGACGATCGCCCACCGGCCGACGACCGGGACCTGCAACCGGCGCGAGAGCCCCGCGGCGAGGTCGTCGACGAGGACGGGCCTGGTCGCCGACTCGACGGCCACGATCGCGTCGACCTCGGGGCGCCAGTCGTCGAGCATGGTGAGCACCGCCTTGACCAGCGGCACCGGCACCTGGCCGTCAGGGGTGTCCGGCCGGAAGAGCGCGCGCAGCGCCTGCCCGTGGCCGAGGTCGGTGAGCCGCGCCACCGCGCGGCCCTCCTCCGCGGTCTCGGCGATCCTGCCCTTGAGGTCGATGCCGAGGGTGGCAAGCGCGGTCGGCCACAGCTTGCGGGGCTCGATGGGCACCCCCGGCCTGGCCAGGCGCGCGTTGGCCTCGGCCACCGCTTCGTCGGAGACCGTGGAGTCGAGCGAGAGCCCGCCGCAGTTGTCGCAACGGCCGCAGTCGGACGCGTCGGGGTGGTCGAGCGCTGGGTCGTCGAGCGCTGGGTCGTCGAGCTGGCTGCGAAGGAACCGCATCCGGCAGCCGGTCGTGTCGAGGTAGTCGAGCATCGCCGCCTGCTCGCGCTCGCGGGCCTCGCGGACCCTCCGGTAGCGCTCGTCGTCGTAGGTCCAGGGCTGGCCGGTGGCCTCCCAGCCGCCGCGCACGCGGCGTACGGCGCCGTCGACGTCGAGCACCTTCAACATCGTCTCGAGCCGGGCCCGGTTGAGCTCGACCCGCGTCTCCAGCGCGGGCGTGCCGAGCGGGGCGCCCTCCTCGGCGAGCGCGTCGAGGGTCTGCCGAACGAGCTCCTCGCGGGGGAAGGCGAGCGAGGCGAAGTAGGCCCAGATGTCGCGGTCCTCGACCGCGGGCAGCAGGACGACCGTCGCCTCGTCGGTGCCACGCCCCGCGCGGCCCACCTGCTGGTAGTAGGCGACCGGCGACTGCGGCGCCCCCATGTTGACCACGAAGCCGAGGGTCGCGTCGAACCCCATGCCGAGGGCGCTGGTGGCGATCAGCGCCTTGATCCGGCCGGCCGCAAGGTCCTCCTCGAGGGTGGTGCGCTCGGTGGCCTCGGTCTGGCCGGAGTAGGCGGCCACGTCGTGGCCCCGGGACCGGAGGTAGTCGGCGATCTCCTGGGTGGCCGCGACGGTCAGGCAGTAGACGATGCCCACCCCGGGCTGCTCGGCCAGGTGGTCGGACAGCCAGGCCAGCCGCTGCTCGGCCGTCTTGAGCCGCACCACGCCGAGCCTCAGCGACTCCCGGTCGAGGCTGCCGCGCAGCACGAGCACGTCGCCCTGCTCATCTGGTGGGGCGAGCTGCTCCGCGACGTCGGCGGTGACCCGGGCGTTGGCGGTGGCGGTCGTCGCCAGCACGGGGATGCCGTCGGGCAGGTCGGCCAGCAGGGTGCGGATCCGGCGGTAGTCGGGGCGGAAGTCGTGACCCCAGTCGGAGATGCAGTGCGCCTCGTCGACGACGAGCAGCCCGCAGGTCGCCGCCAGCCGGGGCAGCACCTCGTCGCGGAAGCCGGGGTTGTTGAGCCGCTCGGGGCTCACCAGCAGGACGTCGACCTCCCCGGCCCGGATCGCGTCGTGGATCGGCTCCCAGGACTCCATGTTGGTGGAGTTGATCGTCACCGCGCGGATGCCCGCTCGCTCGGCGGCCGCGATCTGGTTGCGCATCAGCGCCAGCAGCGGGCTCACGATCACCGTCGGTCCGGAGCCTCCCGCCCGCAGGAGCAGCGTCGCGACGAAGTAGACCGCCGACTTGCCCCAGCCGGTGCGCTGCACGACCAGGGCCCGCCGCCGCTCGACCGCCAGGGCCTCGATGGCCCGCCACTGGTCGTCGCGGAGCTCGGCGTCGTCGCGCCCGACCAGCGCGCGCAGATGCCGCTCGGCGTCGCGGCGTACGGCGGCTGCGTCCTCGAGCACGGCGGTGGTGGACATGTCCTCTGTCTACCAGCGGACGCCGACGGACCGGGGCGGCCGTCCACAGGCCCCTTCCGCGACCACTCGGGACCGCGAGGTGCCCTGGGGATGCCGACTACTGTTCACGATGCGCCACGACGGACAAGGGAGAGCCATGTCGGAGCCGTACGACCACCTGCTGGAGAAGTACGCACGCCTCGTGATCCGGGTGGGGGTCAACGTGCAGCCCGGGCAGGCGGTGGTGATCACGTGCCTGCCCGAGCAGGCCGAAGCGGCGCGCGCGCTCGCGGCCGAGGCCTACCGCGTCGGGGCGAGCCGGGTCAGCATCGACTACGGCGACCCGCACCTGCAGCGGTCAGCCGTCCTGCACGCGCCCGAGGACCAGCTGGGCACCAGCCGTCCCGACGAGCTGGACAAGGTCCGCGCCTGGCGCGAGACGAAGCCGGCCCTGATCAGCCTGACCGGAAACCCGTTCCCCACCCTGATGGACGGGCTCGACCCGCAGCGGCTCGCGAAGTCAGCCCCGCTCAGCCTGATCCAGGAGATCATCCCGCTGGTCACCACCAACACGCTCGCGTGGACCGTGGTCGGCGCGCCGACACCCGGCTGGGCCGCCAGCGTCGGGGTCGCCGACGTGGCCGCCCTCTGGGACGCCGTGGCGGTCGCGATGCGGCTGGACGAGGCGGACCCGGAGCAGGCCTGGCGCGCCCACATCGCCAAGCTCCGGACCCGCGCATCGGTGCTGAACCACCACGCCTTCGACAAGGTGCGCTACCGCGGTCCCGGGACCGACGTGACGATCGGCCTCGCTCCGGAGTCGCACTGGGTGGGCGGCTCCTCGGCCAACGAGGACGGCGTGGAGTTCGTGCCGAACATGCCGACCGAGGAGGTGTTCTTCTCGCCGGACTGGCGCCGCGCGGAGGGCACCTTGCGGACGACCGCGCCCTTCTTCCTCACCACGATGGGCGCCATGGTCGAGGACCTCGAGCTCGAGCTCCGGGACGGCACGATCACCGGCGTACGCGCGTCGCGCGGTGAGGCCGAGGTGCAGCAGCAGTTCGAGCTGATCCCGCGCTCGCGGCACCTCGGCGAGGTGGCCATCGTCGACGCCGACTCCCGCGTCGCGAGCACCGGGCTGGTCTACAAGGACATGCTCTACGACGAGAACGTCGGCTCCCACATCGCGTGGGGGATGGGCTACCCGGCCGCGTTCCGAGGTGCCCTCGAGCTCTCACCCGAGGAGCGGATCGACTCCGGGCTCAACCAGGCGAACACCCACGTCGACATCGTGGTGGGCAGCCCCGAGGTCCAGATCGACGGCATCCACGCCGACGGGTCGGTGGTGCCGGTCACGCGCGGCGACGAGTTCGTCCTCAGGGACTGAGGGGCCCCCTGGCGCCCGCGGCCAGCGACGAGCGCAGCGAGCGTTGCGAGGGGCGCGAGCGCGCCTCGTGATCGAGGGTATTCAGGCTGGGCCTTTGCTCCGCACGTCCGCGACCGACTGCATGGCCTCGCTCAGCTCGGCGAGCCAGTCCTCCTCGTGCTGTCCGACCAGCCGCACGCACCAGGCCAGGGCCTCCGAGCGCGACCGGGCCACGCCTGCGTCGACCAGGGTGTCGAGGACCAGCCGCTGCGGCTGGCGCAGCCTGGTCATCACCGGCGCCGCCACGTGGGTCCAGAGCTCGCGGTGCTGGTCGTCGCCCGCGCCGACCGTGACGCCCCATGAGACCTTGGCGTCGAAGCGGTGCTCCGCCTCGCGCGCGATCTCCATCCGCTTGCCACGGGTCTCCTCGCGGAAGGCCTTGGCCCGCCCGGCCCGCGCCTCGGCCCGGGTGACGGCGGAGGCGTCCTCGGGCAGCTCGACGTCGGAGATGGTGAGCCGGACCGTGATCTCCTCGCGGTCGATGGTGATGTCCGCGGGGGCTGCCTGCCACTCCGCGGGCAGCCGGCCGGCGAACCAGCCGGCCACGCGCTCTCGCGCCTCGTGCGTAATCATGATTACATCATTACATCGCAAGGCCGACGGGACAAGGAAGGATGCTGTCGTGGGTGTGGACGAGCCGGGGCTGCCGACGCTCCACGAGTGGGCCGGCGGCAGCGACGCCGTACGCCGCTTCATCGACGCCTTCTACGACCGGGTCGAGCGAGACGACCTGCTCGCGCCGTTCTTCCCCGGCGGCGTGAGCGAGGCGCATCGGGCGCACGTGGCCGCGTGGTGGTCGGAGGTGCTCGGCGGACCGACGACCTACACCGACGAGCTCGGTGGCTACGAGGCGATGCTCGCCCACCATCGCGACCTGGGCATCACGTCCGACCAGCGACACCGCTTCGCCTCCACCATGAGCCTGGCGCTGGACGACGCGGGGCTGCCGGCCGACCCGGAGTTCCGGGCGGCCGTGATCGGGTACGTCGAGTGGGGCACCCGGCTGGCGATGCACAACTCGCAGCCCGGCGCGACCGACGTCGTCGAGCACGCGCCGGTGCCGCGCTGGGGATGGGGCGTCGCGCCGCCGTACGGGGGCTGAGGCCGCGGTCGGGATCCCAGGTGAACCTGGGATCCCTGCATCACCAGATCCGGACCCGCTGCTCCGGGTCGAGCCAGAGGCCGTCGGACTCCGTCGTGCCGAAGACCTCGTGGAACTCGTCGAGGTTGCGCACGATGTTGGCGCGGAACTCCGGCGGGCTGTGCGGGTCGATGGTGAGGTACTGCTGCGCCTGCTCGAGGCGGCGCTTGGTCCGCCAGCAGTAGGCCCAGCTCAAGAACAGCTGCCGCCGCTCCTCGACGTTCGCCCGGCCACCGCGTGAGATCAGGTAGGCCTTGTGGCCGATGGTCAGACCGCCGAGGTCGCCGATGTTCTCACCGACGGTGAGCGCGCCGTTGACGTGCTCGTCGGGCAGGTCGCGCGGGGAGAAGCCGTCGTACTGCTCGATCAGCGCCTTCGACTTCACCTCGAACGCCGCCTTGTCCTCCGGCGTCCACCAGTCGTTGAGGTTGCCCGAGCCGTCGTACTGCGCGCCCTGGTCATCGAAGCCGTGGCCGATCTCGTGGCCGATCACCGCCCCGATGCCACCGTAGTTCTGCGCGTCGTCGGCGACCGGGCTGAAGAACGGCTTCTGCAGGATCCCGGCCGGGAAGCAGATCTCGTTGGTGCCCGGGTTGTAGTAGGCGTTGACCGTCTGCGGCAGCATGAACCACTCGTCGCGGTCGACCGGCGACCCGATCTTGTTCAGCTGGCGGTCGGTCTCGAACGCCGCCGCCGCCGCGACGTTGCCGAGCAGGTCGTCGGGGCGGATCCGCAGGTCGGAGTAGTCGCGGAACTTCTCCGGGTAGCCGATCTTGGGGCGGAACGTGCCGAGCTTCTCGAACGCGCGGGCCTTGGTCTCCTCGGTCATCCAGTCCAGCGCCGCGATCGACTCGCGGTAGGCCGCCAGCAGGTTGGCGACCAGCTCGTCCATCTGCTGCTTGGACGACGGCGGGAAGTGGCGCGCGACGTACTCCTTCCCGACCGCCTCCCCGATCGCGCCCTCGACGAGGCCGACCCCGCGCTTCCAGCGGGCCCGCAGCTCGGGCGTGCCGTTGAGGGTGCGGCCGTAGAAGTCGAAGTTGGCCTCGACGAAGCGCTCGGGGAGGTACGGCGCCGAGCTCCGCACGATGCGCGCGTGCAGGATGTCGCGCCACGTCGCGATCGGCGTCTCGTCGAGCACCGCCGACAGGTGGGAGAAGAAGTCGGGCTGCATCACGATCGAGGTGCGCAGCGTCTCCTCGGTGCCGCCCAGCGCGGTGACGTAGGTGATCCAGTCGAAGGCCGGGCACAGCTCGCGCAGCTCGTC
>NZ_DASUFR010000250.1:0-5688 GCF_036274455.1 Nocardioides sp.
GACGGTGACGAGGTCGAGCTCGCCAGCCGCAACACCAAGCCGCTGACCCGCTACTTCCCCGAGATGGTCGAGGCGGTCAAGCGGCAGCTGCCCGAGCGGGTGGTCCTCGACGGGGAGCTGTTCGTGGCGCTGGGCGACCGGCTCGAGTTCGAGACGCTCCAGGAGCGGATCCACCCGGCCAAGTCCCGCATCGACATGCTGGCCGAGAAGACCCCCGCCGGGTTCGTCGCGTTCGACCTCCTGGCGCTGGGCGACGAGTCGTACGCCGACCGGCCGCTGCGCGAACGGCGGGCAGCGCTCGAGGAGGCGCTGGCCGGGCTCGGCACCGAAGGGCCCTGCTACCTGACCCGCACCACCGAGGACCCGGAGGAGGCGGAGCGCTGGTTCGAGCAGTTCGAGGGCGCCGGGCTCGACGGGGTCATCGCCAAGCCGCTCGACGCGCCGTACACCCAGAACGGCCGCACGATGTTCAAGATCAAGCACGCCCGCACCGCCGACGTGGTCGTGGCCGGCTACCGCGAGCACAAGAACTCCACCCCCGAGCGGCCACTCCTCGGCAGCCTGCTCCTCGGGCTCTACGACTCCCCCCAAGGAGAGGGCGCGGTGCTCCAGCACGTCGGGGTCAGCGCCAGCTTCACCGACGCCCGGCGGGCCGAGCTGTTCCAGGAGCTGCAGCCGCTGGTCTGCCCGATCGAGGAGCACCCGTGGGGCCGCTGGCAGGAGTTCCTCACCGCCAACCCCGACCGGGTGCCCGGCACCCAGAGCCGCTGGAGCCAGGGCAAGGACCTCTCGTTCACGCCGCTGCGGCCCGAGCGGGTCGTCGAGGTCGGCTATGAGCACATGGAGGGCCGGCGGTTCCGGCACACCGCGCAGTTCAAGCGGTGGCGCCCCGACCGCGACCCCGAGTCCTGCGGCTACGACCAGCTCGAGGAGGTCGCCTCCTACGACCTGGGCGAGGTGCTGTCCGGCGGGCGCTAGCACCCCGTGGTGGCACTAGGGTGACCGCGTGGCCGAGAACCCACCTGAGTCGACCGACACCTCCACCGACTACGACGTGGTCCTCCTCGTCGAGCAGGCGCTGAGCGACGCCGACGCGCAACAGGTCCGCTCGCTGCACGAAGGGCTGGACGAGCCGGTGACCTACCACGTGCTGCTGCCCGTCGACGACGCCGCGGCGCAGATCGAGGCGGCCATGGGCAGCGTCACCGGCCACGACCTGGTGCCCGGTCCGTCGATCGCCGTACCCCCTCCGGACCTCGCGGAGATCGCCAAGGAGACCAGGGACCGTGCCAACGCCGACCTCGAGGCGACCCTGACCGCGCTTCGCACGGCCGGGGCCAGCGCCGAGGGGCAGGTCGTGTCGGCGGAGCCGATCCAGGCCCTGGCCGACAAGGTCAAGGCGATCGACGGGCGCGAGGCGATCATCCTGACCCGTCCGCACGTGGTGGCCGAGTTCTTCCACGTCGACTGGACGTCGAAGGCGCGCCGCAAGATCGGCGTCCCGGTCCTGCACCTGCTCGAGCACGAGAACTTCGACGAGCAGGCGGGCGGCGGCGAGGGCGTGTCCGGGGTCTGATGGGGCCCAGCGCGTGAGGTTGCGTGGCCGTCGCGACGATGGCGCGGTCGCGACGTACGCCGCGGTGCTCGACGGCGTGCACCTCTGGCTGGACGTGGAAGGACCGGTGGCGGTCCGCGAGCCGAGCGCCAAGGACGTCATCGAGCTCGGCGAGCATCCCTACGACCTGGCCGCGCTGACCGGCGCGACCTACGACGTGCTGGCCGGCCGGGCGCCCGTGCGGCTCCCCGCGGCGCCGGCGCCGGACGTGGCTCGGACGCCGCTCGCCCCCGACGGCGTCACCCGGTGGGAGGTCGAGCGGCTCGACGACGGACGGCTGCGGCTCACCCGCCACGAGGTCGCCCCCACGGCCGAGCTCGAGTCGCTCGACCTGCGTGGCGACCGGGTGCACCTGCGGATCCGGCCCGTGGCCGGGGTCGAGCCCGGCTGCCACCTGCTGCTGCTCGACACCGGCGACCAGGTCCTGGCGTCGGTCCCCGCCACCGCGCACGGCGGGGTGGTGGAGACGCTGGTCGGCGTGGACGACCTGCCCGCCGGCTACTTCGGCGTCCTGAAGCTGGCGCTCGGCACCGACGAGTCGTGGGTGCGCATCCGGCGCCGGGCCAACGACCGCACCGACCCCAACCACGCCGTCCTCCTCCCCGAGCTCTTCGAGAGCGTCACCGAGCTCGGTGCGGACCGGCCGCGGGCCCGGCTGCGGTGGAACCCCGATGGCCTGCTCACGCTCCGCTCGATCGACCCGGACGAGGCCGATCCGGGAGAGGCCGCCCCGGGAGAGGGCAGGACGACGTGAGGATCAGCTTCCTCGTGCAGTCCGCGCACAAGCTCGGCGGCACCGAGCGGTCGGCGGTCACCCAGGCCAACGCCCTGGTCGCCGCCGGCCACGACGTCCGGATCCTCAGCGTGGTCAAGGCGGCCGAGCAGCCGGTCTTCACCATCGACGAGCGGGTGCGGGTCGAGCACCTCGTGGACCTCACCCAGGACTACGACGAGCAGCTCCACGCGCGCGAGTCGCGGCTGGTCCCCCGCCGCTGGGACCGGCAGTTCTCGGCGCTCACCGACGTCGGGCTCGAGCGCGGGCTGCGCGGCCTCCAGACCGAGGTGCTGGTGACGGTGACCCCCGCGCTCCTGGCCAGCGCCCTCCAGCTCGCACCCGACCCGGTGGTCGTCGTGCACCAGGAGCACCGCTCGTCCTCACAGCGCACCTCGGGGCTCGAGCCCCTGCTGGTCAACGCCCCGCGTGCCGACGTGGTCGCGCTGCTGACCACGGCCATGGCCGACTGGCTGCGCGGCCAGCTCGGCCCGGTCGCCCCCGAGATCGTGTCCATGCCCAACCCGCTTCCGCAGGGGTTCGCTCCTCGCTCCCTGCTCGACTCGCGCACGATCGTCGCGGCCGGCCGGCTGGTGATGGAGAAGCAGTTCACCAAGCTCGTGCAGGCGTTCGCAGCGGTCGCGGACCAGCTGCCCGGGTGGCGGCTCCGCATCCTGGGCCAGGGCCACCAGCGGCCGCACCTGGTCCGCGAGATCCGCAAGCACGGGCTCTGGGACCGGGTCGAGCTGCCCGGCAGCACCATGGACATGCGCAGCGAGTGGGCCCGGGCGAGCATCAGCGCCCTGACCTCGCGCGCCGAGGGCTTCCCGCTCGGGCTGCAGGAAGCGATGGCGGCCGGCGTCCCCTGCGTCAGCTTCGACTGCGCCTCGGGCCCGCGCGAGATCGTCCGGCACGAGGTCAACGGCCTCCTCGTCGCGCCGGAGTCGATCGCGGGCATGTCGGCGGCGCTGCTCCGGCTCGGCCGCGACGACGACCTGCGGCGCCGGCTCGGCGCGGGCGCCCTCGACACCGCAGCGGCGTGGGAGGCCGACAAGATCGCCGGCCAGTGGGTCGAGATCCTCGAGCGTGCGGTCGCTCGCCGGGCGGGCCGTCCGCGGCTCGCTGCCCTGGCCGCCGCTCCCGAGCCGGCTCCGCCCCCCGTCCCGTCGTACGACGCGCGCGGCGTCACCCCTGCGGCCGCCCGGCACGCGGCGCTGTCGGCCGCGGTGACGGTCGCCGGCCGGGTCAGCGACGAGTGGCTCGTGGTCCCTCCGCACGAGACCGGGACACCCGTGGTCGTGCTCCCCATGGCCGTGCGGCACCGCTACCTCCAGGAGCTGGCCGCCGCCGACGTGCCGGCGTACCTGTCGCTGCGCGATCCCGCCGCCAACGGCTGGCCCGAGCGCCGGGCGCCGGTGCCCGGGCTGGCTTCAGACCTGCTCCGCGGCCGGACGTCGTCGGTCGCCCTGGAGCCGTGGCCCATCGACGGGGGGTCCGCGGCCCTGCTCGGCCAGGGCTGCAGCGTCGAGGTCGAGTTCTGGGAGGAGGACGTCGACGGGCAGCTCGTGGCGCCGACCCGCAACCGCTACACCCAGCGGCTCCCCCGCACGGCGGCCCGGGTGACGACCGAGGTCGAGGGGCTGCGCGTCCCGACGCTGCCGTTGATGGCCGCGCCGACGGTGCACGAGTGCACGTTTCCGGTCGACGTCGTCTACACCTGGGTCGACGGCCGCGACCCGGCGTGGAACCAGGCCCGGCTCGACCGGCTCTCCGCGCTGACCGGCACCGCGACGACCAGGGAGTCGAGCGGGCAGGCGAGGTTCGTCTCGCGCGACGAGCTGCGCTACTCACTGCGGAGCGTCCACCTGTTCGCGCCCTGGGTGCGCAAGATCCACCTGGTCACCGCTGGACAGGTGCCGGAATGGCTGGACCAGTCGCACCCGCAGGTCGAGGTGGTCGACCACTCCGCGATCCTGCCGCCAGACGCGCTCCCGACGTTCAACTCCCACGCCATCGAGTCGGCCCTGCACAGGTTGCCCGATCTTGCCGAGCACTTCGTCTACCTCAACGACGACTTCTTCCTGGGCCGGCCCCTGGGGCCGGAGACCTTCTTCAGCCCGGCCGGACTGGCGGCGGTGTGGTTCTCCCCCAACACCGTCGGGCTCGACGACACCCCCGGCGCAGCGCCGTACCTCAAGGCGGCGTGGAACAACCGCAGGCTCCTCCAGAAGGCCTTCGGCGCCGTCCTCACCGACAACCTCGCCCACGCGCCGTACCCGCACCGCCGCTCGGTCCTCGAGGAGATCGAACGCCGGTTCCCTGCGGAGGTGGCCGCCACCGCGCGCTCGCCGTTCCGGTCCGACACCGACCTGTCGATGCTCAGCTCCTTCGCCCAGCACTACGGGCTGCTGACCGGTCGCGCGTACGCCGCCCACCACCCGGACCAGGCCGAACGGGCCTACATCAACATCGCCAACAGCGACCTGGAGTGGCAGCTGACCAAGGTGCTCGAGCGGCAGCAGGACTTCCTCTGCCTGGCCGACCACCACGACCACGCGCTCAACCAGGAGCGCCTGGACCGGACGCTGACCGAGTTCATGGCGGCGTACTTCCCTGTGGCCGCCCCGTGGGAACGCGGCAACTGATCTGGACCAGTTGGCAAGCGATCCACGCCGACTTGTAGGCGTTCTGTTACCGAACGCTGGATCGGCTGTGGCGTCGATGTGAACCGTCCGTGCCGCCTCCGGCCTACGGTTCAACCTAATCGGGCGCCTTCGGGTGGCCGGTCTGGAGAAGTGTCGGGACGCGCATCGCTGGGGGGAGCGCGAGTCGGCACCCTCCAGTGCTGAAAGGACCTCCACCGGTGCGCGTCGGGGGGCGCCACCAGTGGGCTTGTCGGGGGACGAGCCAGCAGGTTCCTTCGCAAAGGGTTCCCGTCCAGGTGCTCGTGGGGATGCACCGGGCGGGCCCTTTCGCGTTGGGAGCCCTGCGAGGCACGAGCAGGGGTCCCGACATCGGTGGTCGAGCAGCGACCGCGGCATCGCGAGGAACGAGCGAGGCCGCGACGGAGCGTGTCGAGACTTCCGCAGGCGCTGCTGGCAGCTGTACCGGCCACACGCGGCCAGGTGCCCAGGCTGCGGCGGTCTCGACAAGCTCGACCAGCGGCGAGCAGGTGAGCGCCGACGCTGCGGCGGTCTCGACAAGCTCGACCAGCGGCGAGCAGGTGAGTACCGACGCTGCGGCGGTCTCGACAAGCTCGACCAGCGGCGAGCAGGTGAGTACCGACGCTGCGGCGGTCTCG
>NZ_DASUFR010000251.1:0-50287 GCF_036274455.1 Nocardioides sp.
CTGCTGCGCGCCACCATTCGGGCACGCTGGCGGCGTTGGCGTCGCTCGATGGGCGGCCAAGCACGTCGTCGCTCCGCCGCCTTGCCATCGCACCCGACTGGTGACGCTCGCGACGCCGCGAATCGGTGGATCCAGGCTGAGCCCGGATCCACAGGTCACCACCGGCGGTGACCTTGGCCTCTGCCTGCGGGACCGCAGCCCGAGAAGAGTGGGCGCACGGGCTCGTGCGGAGGAGGCCGCCATGGCCGAGCAACCCCACAGACACAACCTCGCCGCCGCCGTCGGTGGCTGGAGCGTGCGCCACCGGGTGGTGGCCGCCATCGGGTGGCTGGCGTTCGTCGTGGTCGCCATGACGGTCGGGTCCTGGGCGGGGCAGGACCAGATGACCGAGGACCAGTACGCCACCGGTGACGCGGCGAAGGTCACGCAGATCCTGAGCGACGCCGGCATGAAGCCTCCGGCTGCCGAGATGATCCTGGTGACCAGCTCGGGCTCCATCACCGCAGCCGGTCCCCGGGCGGCCGTGAGCGACCTCGTCGTCGCGCTCCAGCGGACCGCATCGGTCACCGGCGTCGTCGACCCCTACGCTGCGGGCCTGGTCTCCCAGGACGGGCACTCGGTGCTCATCCAGGTCTCCATGTCCGGCGACCCGATGACCGCGGCCGACCGCGTCCAGCCGATCCTCGACACCGTCGCCACGAGCCGCGACGCGCATCCGGGGCTGCGCATCGACGAGTTCGGTGACGGCTCGGGCAACCGCTGGTTCGACGACACGATCGGCAAGGACTTCAGCCGGGCCGAGTGGACCGCCGTACCTCTGGCCATCGGGATCCTGCTGGTGGCCTTCGGCGCCCTGGTCGCCGCGGTGCTGCCGGTGGGCCTCGCACTCACGTCGTTCCTCGCGGCCAACGGCCTGCTCGCCCTGGTCAGCCACCGACTGGCCCTCGACAGCTCGGCGAGCTCGGTGATGCTGCTCGTCGGCCTGGCGGTGGGCGTCGACTACTGCATGTTCTACCTGCGCCGGGTGCGCGAGGAGCGGGTCCGGGGCCGCGACCCGGCCACCGCCCTGCGGATCGCCGGCTCGACCTCCGGCCGCTCGGTGCTCGTCTCGGGGCTGACCGTCGTCGTCGCGATGTCGGGCATGTTCCTCTCCCGCATGCTGCTCTTCGAGGGCTTCGCGGTCGCCACGATCCTCGTGGTCCTGGTCGCCGTCCTCGGGTCGGTGACGATCCTGCCCGCGATGCTCTCGCTGCTCGGTGACAACGTCGACCTCGGCAGGGTGCCCGGTCTCGGCCGGATGCGACGCCCAGGCGAGGGCAGCAAGGTGTGGAACCGCGTCCTCGGCCCGGTCCTGCGCCGCCCGGGCGTGTCCGCCGTGCTCGCGACGTTCGCGATGCTCGCCCTGGCCGCACCGGCCGCAGGCCTGCACACCGAGAGCCTGAGCCTGAGCCAGGAGCTCCCGCGTGACGCGAGCATCATGCAGAGCTACCGCCACATCACCGCCGCCTTCCCCGGTGGACCGGCGCCGGCGAGGGTCGTGGTCACGGCCGATGACGTGCAGTCGCCCGAGGTGACTGCCGCGGTCGACGCGTTCCGCAGCCGGGCCGTCACGGCGGGACTTCTGCACGAACCGTTCGCCTTCGACATCAACGCGGAGGCGGGCGTCCTCGAGATCTCGGCCCCCCTGGCCGGGAACGGCTCCGACGCCACCTCGGTGCGTGCCCTTGACGCCCTGCGCGACGACGTCGTGCCCGCGACCCTGGGCACCGTGCCGGGCGCCGAGGCGTACGTCGGTGGCCAGCTGGCCTTCTCCGAGGACTTCAACGCCACCCTCGAGCGCGCGATCGTCCCGGTCATCGTCTCCGTCGCGGTCTTCGCGTTCCTGCTGATGCTGGTCGCGTTCCGGTCGGTCGCCATCGCCGGGGTGTCGGTGCTGCTCAACATGCTCTCGATGGCGGCGACGTTCGGCGTGATGGTCGCGGTCTTCCAGCACGGCTGGGGCTCCGGCCTCGTCGGCGGTGGTGACGTCGGCGCCTTGCAGTCCTGGATCCCGCTGTTCACGTTCGTGATCCTCTTCGGCCTCTCCATGGA
Organism: Nocardioides sp.; assembly: GCF_036274455.1. GTDB lineage: Bacteria > Actinomycetota > Actinomycetes > Propionibacteriales > Nocardioidaceae > Nocardioides. The sequence goes on from NZ_DASUFR010000251.1 coordinate 2,092, forward strand.
CTACCACGTCTTCGTGGTGTCCCGGATCAAGGAGGCCCACGACCGCGGGCTGACCACCCGGGAGGCGGTGGCGCACGGGATCAAGATCTCCGCGGGCGTGGTGACGAGCGCCGCGGTCATCATGGTGGCGGTGTTCTCGGTGTTCGCGACGCTGTCGATGACCACCTTCAAGCAGCTAGGAGTCGGGCTCGCCGTCGCGATCCTGCTCGACGCGACCATCGTGCGCGCGGTGCTGCTGCCGTCGCTGCTCTCGGTCCTCGGCGACCGCACCTGGTGGCTGCCACGCTGGCTGTCGTTCCTGCCGGGCGGGGACCGCGAGGCACCTTCTCCCGCAGCCGCGTCGACCAGCGGTGGCGCGGCGCCGAGCGACTCCGACCGCCTGACCCCCGTCTGAGTCCACGCCGCGCCCGCCGTTAACCGGTTGAGGCGCGGCCAAGGGGTTCCTACGGTCGGACCATGGGCATGTTCCTGACGGCCGTGTGCCGTGTCCGGGCATCCGCCACGGCGGCCGGTCCTTCACCCGTGGGGCTGGCACCCGCTCACTGACTCCTGGGCGGACCGGATCGTCGCCGGGGCCGGTATCGGCCCCGATGACCTGGTCCTCGACCTGGGTGCCGGGACCGGCGCACTCACGCGCCCGCTGCTCGCCGCCGGCTCGCGAGTCCTGGCGTTCGAGCTGCACCCCGGGCGGCTCGCCGCACTCCGGGCGTGGGCCGATCGCGAGCCCCGGCTCACCGTCGTCCGCGCCGACGTGACCGACCTGCGGCTGCCGCGCCGACCCTTCAAGGTGGTGAGCAGCCCGCCGTACGCCGGCGCCAGCACGGTCCTGGACCGGCTGCTGGCTCCCGGCTCGCGACTGGTCGCGGCCGACCTGGTGGTGCAGCGCCAGCTGGCCCGGCGGTTCGTCGAGGGCCGGGCGCCGGGAGCAGGGAGGTGGGGCCGACGCTACGACGTACGGGTCGTCCAGGCGCTGCCACGCGCGGCCTTCCGCCGGCCTCCGCGCGTGGACTCGGTCGTGCTGCGCGTGACACGCGCCTGACCGGTGGCCACCTCGGCGCCGCGGCGGCGGTGGTCGCGCGGGCTGACACCGCGCTCGCGCTTGAACGCCGCGCTCAGCGCGAACGGCGTCGCGTAGCCGACCTGCCGGGCGACCGTGGCGATGGTCGCGTCGGGCTCGAGGAGCAGGTCGGCGGCGAGCGCGATCCGCCACCCGGTGAGGAAGGTCATCGGCGGTTCGCCGACCAGGTCGGTGAAGCGGCGCGCGAAGGCAGCGCGCGAGACGCCGGCCCGGTCGGCCAGCTCGGCGACGGTCCACGGGTGCTCAGGGTGGTGCTGCATCAGCCGCAGCGCGGGGCCGACCACGGGGTCGCCCTGGGCGGCGTACCACGCCGGCGGGTCCGACTGCGGCCGGTCGAACCACGTGCGAAGCAGGGTGATCAGGAGCAGGTCGAGCAGCCGGTCGAGGACCGCCTCCTGTCCGGGCGCGTCCCGCACGACCTCCTGCCCCAGGAGGTCGATGAGGGGGGTGTCGAGCTCGTGCGCACGCAGCACCAGCAGCCGGGGCAGCGCCCGGAGCAACCGCCTGGTGACCTCGCCCTCGAGCAGGTAGACGCCGGTGAGGAGCACGGTCTCGCCGACCTTGCTGTTGCCCCAGCTTCGGACGCCCTGGCCCATCTCCTCGACCACGACGTGGCCGTCGACGGTGGTGCAGAGCTGGCCGGGGTGGATGACGATCTGGTCCGGTGTCGCCGGGTCGTCGGCGATCCGCCAGTGGTCGCGGCCGACCCGCACCACGACGTCGCCGGCCTCGAGCCGCACGGGATCCTGGTCGTCGGCGCAGACCCACAGGTGGCCGCGTACGACGGCGGTCACCGAGAGGGGCGCCTCGTCCTCGAGCCGGACCGACCAGGGAGCGTCGAGCAGGATCCGCAGGAGGAACGCGCCCCGGGCGCGGGGTCCGTCGAGCAGTCCGGCGAGTCCGTCCATGGTGGGACTGTAGACGATGACGTATGGAAACGATGGATCCAGGGATGGATCGTCTCGCCCCCGCGGCGGTTGACTCCTCGTCATGACCACCACGACCTCTGGCGCCGAGGCGCTCAGCACCGACGTGTCCACCGACGTCTCCACCGCCATGACCACCGCGATGACCAGCAACGTCGGCGGCCCGGTCCTGCTCGCCGCGGCCGTCGTCGCCGGCCTCCAGGCCGGCACCTACTTCACCTGGGCCACCGGCGTGATGCCCGGGCTGGCCAGGGTCGACGACCGCACCTTCGTCAACGCCGTGCAGCAGATGAACATCGCGATCGTGAACCCCGTCTTCATCGCGACCTTCCTCGGCGCTCCCGTCCTGGCCGGGGCGGCGGCGGTGCTCAGCGGGTCACAGGCCCGCCCGTGGGCGATCGCCGCGACGGTGCTCGCCGTGGGCACGCTGGCGATCAGCTTCGCGGGCAACATCCCCCTCAACGACGCCCTGGAGCACGCCGGGAACGTCGACCGGATCAAGGATCTGCACGCCGTCCGGGCCGACTTCGAGTCGCTCTGGGTGAAGCTGAACATCGGCCGCTGCCTGACCTCCGCCGGCGCGCTCGGCTGTCTGGCCATGGCCGCACTGCGGGCCAGGTAGTCGCGTTCCGGCTCCTGCCGCTGATCCGTGGGTGGGCGTGTTCTGCGATCTGCACCGCAAATTGGGCTCTTCTGATGGATCGGTGGGTGGGCACGCACCTACCGGTCGCGTCTCGCCGTCAGGGATCGCGAGCAGGGCCGTGGGTTCTGTAGCGACCCATCCGCTTCTGTGCCGAGATCTCGGTACAGAAGCTCAGGGGTCACCGGATATCCGGTGACCCCTGCACTGTCGCGAGCACCCGCTGCCGGTCTGAGCCGGCTCAAGCCTCGCCGGCCGCCCGGCGGACCGCACGCTCGGCCACCGCATGCTCGTCGGTGCGGACGTCGTAGCTCCAGAAGTCGCGCAGCCAGGCGGCGGTGATCACCACGCCGCCCACGCACGCCAGGCCGCCGCTGTAGATGGCGCCGCGCACCGACCACAGGTCGGCGGTGACGCCGGCCCGGACCTGGCCGCCGAGCGGACCGAGGGAGTAGGACAGCATCTCGATCCCGGCCAGCCGGCCACGCATCGACTCGGGGATGGTCTGGCTCCAGATGGTGCCGCGGAAGATGCCGGAGATCATGTCGGCGGCACCCGCAGCGGCCAGGAGGACGACGAACAGCCACACGTTCGGCATGAAGCCGGCGACGGCGATGCAGCCGCCGTACGCCCCAGCAGCGATGACGATCGCGCGGCCGTGGTGATGGACCCGCGCGGTCCAGCCACTGAGCGCGGTGGCGGCCAACGAGCCGACCGTCTCGGCGGCGTAGAGGAGGCCGAGCAGCGCCGGCGCGTGGAAGACCGTGTCCGCCAGGGCCGGGAACAGCACCACCGGATAGGCGAAGAACATGCAGACGATGTCGACGATGTAGGTGCCGAGCAGGTCGCGGCGGCGCAGCGCGTAGCGCAGCCCCTCGCCGATCCCCTGGAGCGAGGGTGGTGTGGTCTCGGAGCGGTGCGGGTAGGGCCGCATCAGCGCGAACAGCACCGACGCGACCGAGAGTCCGACGATGTCGATGACGTAGCACTCACCGATCCCGACGTAGGCCACCAGCAGCCCGCCGATGGCCGGCCCGGCGAGGATGCCCGCCTGCATGGAGAGGCTGGAGAGGGCGTTGGCCGCGGGCAGCTCGTCGTGGGCGACCGTCCGCGGCATCAGCGCCTCGCGACTCGGGCGCTGCAGGGAGGATGCCGAGGCGAGCAAGACCGCGACCACGAAGATCAGCCAGACACTGGGACGGTCGCGGAAGGCGTTGACGGCGAGGACGAGGGTGAAGACCGCCTGGCACACCCCGGTGGAGACGAGCAGCTTGCGCCGGTCGACGTGGTCGGCCAGCGCTCCGCCGTACAACCCGAAGACGAGCAGCGGCCCGAGCTCGACGAGCCCGATCGCTCCGACGGCGAAGTTGGACCCGGTGAGCGTGTAGATCTGGAACGGGATCGCGACATAGGTGACCATCTGGCCGAGGTAGAAGACGCCACCGGCGAAGAAGAGCAGCCGGAAGTCGCGCGAGGTGCGCAGCGGGGTCACGTCCACGCGCAGGCCGCGGAACCGATCACGCCAGCTCACGACCGCACAGCCTCGCACCCGATCGCCGTCGCGGCGAAACCGTTATCCCGCGGGTCGGCCCCAGTGCGGATGGGCGACCCGCAGGGCGTCGTACGCCGCCTCGACCTCGGGGGGCACGTCGACGTGGGCCTGGAAGCCGGCACCGTTCGGGCCGTATCCCTCGGCGTCGTCACGCAGCCGCGGGACCTCTCCCATCACCAGCGCGACCCAGCGCTCGCGCGGCCAGTGGAAACGCCCGTGCCGCGCGCCCGGCCGGTTGACAGCCGTCGCCTCGGGCCACACCAGCCGGAACACCGCATCCATGCGGCGCTGCATCGACGGGTCCTGCACCAGGGCGACCGCGCGCGGTGAGAGCCCGGCCGCCAGGACCACGTCGCGGGCCAGCACGACGTTCTCACCGCAGTTGCGGGAGCGACGTTCGAGCAGGGCGTCGGTGAGGCCGTGCGCGCGTCGCAGGTAGGCCGCCATCAGGTCCGCCTCGCTCGGGGCACGTTCGCCGACCAGCTCGTGCAGGGCGTCGGTGGTGTGCGCCCCTCACCTCCGACCAGGACCAGGGTGCCGACCCGACCCTGCTCGACCAGGGACGCGGCGGCGTCCCAGGCGTCGGGCAGGGAGCCGCCGAAGAGCAGCAGCACGTCGACCCGGGGCGGCATCGGGTCCTCGAGCGCCAGCCACGCCGCGATCGTCTCGAGATGGCGCGAGTCGTCGTCGGTCAGCGGTGACTGACCCTGATCCGGGCGCCGTACCGCGGCACCGAGGTGATGTTGCGGACCCGCGGCTCGTCGGTGCCGACCGTCGCCACGTCCACGGCCCGGAACACCTCGCGGAGCACCGCCACACCCTCCATCATCGCGAAGCCTGCGCCGATGCACCGCCGGACGCCGCCGCCGAAGGGGATCCAGGTGTTGGCGGGCGGGTTGTGGCCCAGGAAGCGCTCCGGGTCGAACCGCTGCGGGTCGTCGTAGTTGTCCTCGCGGCTGTGTGCGATCAGGATCGACGGACCGACGGTGGCGCCGCGGGGCACGTCGATCCCCGCGATCCGCTGCGGCTTCATCAGCGTCCGCACCACCATCGGGATGACCGGGTGCAGACGCAGCGACTCCTTGAGCACGGCGTCGAGCCAGGCGTCTCCCTCGGCGTCGCCGGCGGCAGCCTGGGTACGGCCCATCAGCTCCGGGTCGCGGCCCAGCTCGTAGAGAGCCCAGGCCAGCGCGGTCGCGGTGGTCTCGTGGCCGGCCAGCAGGAGGGTGACCAGCTGGTCACGCAGCTCGATGTCGCTGAGCACGTCGCCGGTGTCCTGCCCCTCCCGGATCAGCCGGGACAGCACGTCGGTGCGCTCGGCGAGGTCGGGGGCGGTACGCCGCTCGCGGATCTCGGCGTACATCAGCTCGTCGAGCTCGATCTGGTTGACCAGCGCCCTCCGCCACGGGCCGACGCGGTGCAGAGCCGGCACGCCCCAGACCAGCAGCACCGCCGGGTGCACGTTGACGGTGGCGCTGACCCGTGGCCGGAGTGCGGCCAGCCGCCTCTCGTCGGTGACCCCGAAGACCACGCGGAGGATGACCTCGAGGGTGAGCACGTTCATCCGGTCGTGGGAGCGGATGGTCCGACCGCCCGGCCAGTGCGTGACCTCGTCGCGGGCGATGGCGGTGACCATCTCCTGGTAGGTGCGCAGCGCGTGGCCGTTGAACGCCGGCATCAGCAGCTTGCGGGCGCGCTTGTGCTCGTCGCCGTCCTGGAGCAGCAGCGAGTGCTCGCCCATGACCGGGCCGAGGATCGCGTTGCCCTTGCCGGCATGGAAGACGTCAGGGTCTCCCGCGAAGATCTCCTTCGCGTGCTCGGGCCGGGTGAAGAAGACGAGCGGCCGGCCCTTGGGCAGCAGCTTCACCGTGTAGATGTCGCCGTAGGTGCGGTGCAGGTGGGGGTGGAACCAGTGCCGGAACCGCAGCAGCGCCACCGTCTGCAGGAACGGCGGCCAGTCCGGCCCGTCGGGCAGCCCGCTGGTGTCGACCTGCGGGAGGTCGTCGCTGCCCACGAGCGTCATCCGCTCGAACCGCTGCTGGGTCAGCGCCCGCGTGTCGCTGCCGTTGTCGAGGAGGGCCACATCGCCGACGTTACTGCGACGCCGTGCCCACGGGCGTCCGACCGCGGTAGGACATCCGGCACCCTCGGACCGCCCCTCCAGAACCGGCTTGTCAGCGGTTGGTGAGGTGCCGGCGGAGGAACAACAGCTGGTGGGCGAGGACCGGCTCGAACCAGTCGCCACCGGGCCAGACGTCGAAGTGGTCGCAGGGGTAGTGGCGGACCTCGGCGCGGCCGGCCTCGGCGGCCTTGGCGGACGCACGGGGCGGCGCAGAGCGGTCGAAGTCGGCGATCTGGACGAGCAGCGGCGCGCGCACGTGCCTGGCCTGGCGGCCGGGCCGGTGGGAGCCGAGCTCGAGACCGATCCGGGCGTCGACCTCGTTGCGCCAGGTCGGTCCGGCCAGGGCGGTGTAGGCCTCGTAGTGGCCCGGCAGGGTCAGGGCGCCGAGCTCCCCGGGACGGGCGACCACCGGCATGGTCATCGCGCCGCCCACCCGGCTCCGGACACCGGCGACGGCGGAGCGCAGCAGTGCGGAGGGACGGTGCTGCCTCGCGGCCAGCCGGCCGGCCGCCAGCCCGTCGACCAGCGGGGTGAGCGCGACGATCGCGGCCACGTCGGCCCGGTGGGCCGCGGCGGCGAGCACGTGCCCCCCTCCCAGCGAGACGCCCCACAGCACCAGCCGGTCGGGGTCGACCCCCGGCAGCCGTACGGCGGCGGCCATGGCCGCGCGGTAGTCGTCGACCTGGCCGGGCAGGTCGACGCGCTGGCGCGGCGAACCTCCGCTCTCACCGAAGCCGCGGTAGTCGAAGACGAGCACGTCGAGGCCGCCCTTGGCGAGCCCCTCGGCGAACGGCGCGAGCCCGGAGTCCTTGGTCCCACCGAGGCCGTGCGCCATCACGACGACGGGACGGCCCGCCGGCCGCACCAGCTCGTCCGCGCCGGTGATGTGCCAGGCGTCCAGCTCGACGCCGGCGACGGGGATCTTCACCGGCGCACCTCCCCGTAGATGGCGTGCAGCCAGATCGTGACGACGGCCTCGACCAGCTGCTCGCGGTCGAGCCTGCCGCCCAGCGCGAGCCTCTCCAGCATCCGGTCGTTGAGCTCGAGCAGCACGCTCGCGAGGGCGTCGGGGTCGGTGCCCGGAGGCGCGGCGCCCGCGGCCCGAGCGGTCTCGATCAGCGCCGAGACCAAAGGCACGAACGACTCGCGGTCGCTGTCCCAGAGCTCGCGCACCGTCGCGCTGGTGGCCCGGGCGTCGAGCGAGGCGCGGAAGAGGTGCTCGTGCCGGTCCCACATCGAGAACAGCGCGCGCACCATCGCCTCGATGTTCTCCGCCGGCGTGCCGTCCGCGCGCAGGCGGTCGGCCGCCGAGGCCGACTCGTCGTACATCTCCTCCATGAGCGCGGCCACCGCGCTGGCCTTGTTCTCGAAGTAGAAGTAGAACGCCGACCGGGTCACCCCGGCCCGGCGCGAGATGTCGGCGATGTTGATCGACTCGAGGCTGCTCTCGCGCAGGTGGTGGTCGAGCGAGTCGAGCAGGGCGGTACGGCGCCGGTCGCCGCGGGCGGCCTTCTCGGTCATCACGACCGTGCCTCGGCGTGCGAGGCTTCGAGGCTCGTCGCTGGCGCTCCTCGCACCTGAGCCACCGTTGCGGCGCGGCGCCGGCCGGCGGGCAGCTCGCGGGTGCGCAGGTCGTGCTCGTAGACGAAGTAGTCGACCTGCTGGGTGTGCCGCGGGCGGTCGGTCACGTGGCCGAGGTAGCGCTGCTCGTCCGCGGTGATCACCCGCTCCATCTCGTCGACGTCCGGGAGCGCGTAGGCGCCGACGGCGTACGCCGCGAGCAGCCGGGCCTGGGCCTCGACGAAGGGGAACAGCGTCGGGACCGCCTGGGCGAAGCCCATGAACACCAGGTCGGAGACGCCCGGCTTGAACATCCGCTTGAACAGCCGTATGCGGTTGCCGGGCGCGCTGAGGAAGGCCTCGTCGAAGAACGGGAAGGTGATGTTGTAGCCGGTCGCGTAGACGATGACGTCGAACTCCGACGACGTCCTGTCCACGAAGTGCACCGTGGACCCGTCGAGCCGCGCGACGTCCGGCTTCGGCACCACGTCGCCCGAGCCGAGCCGCAGCGGCAGCTCCACGGACTGGGTCGGGTGGGCCTCGAAGAACTTGTGGTCGGGCTTGGGCAGCCCGTAGAGCTCCGGGTTGGAGCCGGTCAGGAACTGCAGCTTCTGCACGAGCTTGCGCTGCCAGGCCAGCGGGATGTGCGGCGAGGTCGCGAAGTACTTGTCGGCCGGGAAGCCGTACATGTACTTCGGCACGATCCACGCGCTGGAGCGGGTGGACAGGGTGACCTGGTTCTGCAGTGCCTTGCCGGACAGCTCGACCGCGATGTCCGCAGCGGAGTTGCCGAGGCCGACGACCAGGATCCGCTTCCCCCGCAGGTCGAGCGGGTCGGTCGGGTCGACGTAGTGGTGGGAGTGGATCGACTCGCCGTCGAAGCTGCCCTCGAACTCGGCGGTCCGCGGGTCCCAGTGGTGGCCGTTCGCGACGACCAGCAGTTCGAACTCACGGGTGGCGCCGGCCTGGTCGGTGACGGCCCAGCCGCCCCCGGCGCGCGGCTCGGCGTGGGCGACGCCGTTGCCGAACTCGATGGCGTCGAGCAGGCCGAAGGCGTCGGCGTACGCGTCGAGGTAGGCCTTGACCTGGGTGTGGTGCGGGAAGTCCGGGTAGTCGGCCGGCATCGGGAAGTCCTTGAACGACAGCCGGTGCTTGGAGGTGTCGATGTGCAGCGAGCGGTACGCCGAGCTGTGGCCGTTGGGGTTGCCGAAGGCCCAGTTGCCGCCGATCCGGTCGGAGGTCTCGAAGCACGTGTAGGGGACCCCGTAGTCGCCCAGCATCTTGCCGGCGGTCAGACCGCTGATGCCGGCGCCGATCACCGCCGTCGTCGGCTTCCTCGGGGCGGGCACCCCGGGGACGCTATCAGTGACTTGACACGCGTCAAGTACGTCGGGAGCCTCAGCCCCGAGGAGCGGGGACGGCGCTCCGCGGTGTCGTCGGCACCACGACGCAGACCACGGCGGCCAGCGCGCAGGTGAGGGCCAGCAGGGCCAGGTAGCCGTCCGGGGCCGTCGCCTCGAGGGACAGCATCAGCCGTCCCTGGGCGTCCGGGACGCTGTCGGGGACGACCGCGAAGGCGACCAGCGACCCGGCGAAGACGAGGAACGAGCCCAGGGCGGTCGACCACAGGCACGCGAGAAGCGCCTGGCCGGCGTCCAGGGTGCGGACCCCGGTGAGCCCGGCCGCGATGAGGCCGCCGGCCTCGACGAGGACGAGCGCGCCGGCGGCCTCGACCGGGAACCCGGAGAGCCGGGGCAGGATCCAGATCGCGGTGACCGCGCCGGCGGAGCCGGCCGCGGCGACCAGGGTCGACGGCGCCACCCGGGCGCGGTAGCCGGTGAGCCGCAGCACGGCGGCCAGGTGCACGGCCAGGACGGCCACCAGGGCCACGGTCACCAGGACCGAGCGCGTCGGACGCTCGGGGTGCCAGGGCTCGGTCGCGATGAGCGCGAGGGTGGCCGCGGTGAGCACCCACACGGTGGCGACCCGCACGTGTAGGTGGCCACGCCCGCCGCTGGGCAACCGGGAGCCCCCCATGACGCGACGCTAGGAACCGGCGCGTCCACGGCCGGGAAACGCGGTGCGTTTCCCCAAGATTGGTCGGCCGGTCAGGACCGCGTCGAGTACGTGACGTGGGTGGCGTTCGGCGACGAGAGCACCTCGATCGGGGTCAGCCGCAGCCCCTCGAGCCCCGCGAACGGCGACTCGCCGCCCCCGAGCACGAACGGGGCGTGATTGAGCATGATCTCGTCGATCACGCCCCTCTCGAGGCCCTGGCGGACCGCGCTCGCCCCACCGGCGATGGTGACCGTGTCGTCACCGGCAGCCTGGAACGCGCGTTCCATCGCCTCGTCGAAGCTGGTGACGAAGTGGAACGTCGTACCGCCCTGCATCTCGACCGGGGCGTGCGGGTAGTGGGTGAGCACGAAGACCGGGCAGTGGTACGGCGGCTCCTCACCCCACCAGCCACGCCACATCTCTCCTCCGTGGGCATCGGCCCACTCGCCGCGGTCGGGTGCGTACATGTTGCGACCCATGACGTAGGCGCCGCGCGGCGCGAGGATGCGCGCGGTCATGGCGCGGTCGACGTCGTTGTCGGTCTGGCCGAGGTGCCAGGTGTGCAGCTCCTCCCCTCGGGCGCCGAGCGGCTCCTCGCGGGTCTGGTTGGGGCCGGCCACGAAGCCGTCGAGGGAGATGGACATGTGTGCGGTGACCTTGGGCATGCGAGTCCGACTGCCGGAGACGCAGCGACTCATCGGTCACCCGCCGACGACCGACCTGACCAGCAGGACGACCGCGGACGCCGAGCTCACGATCAGCACCGACGGGCGGACGACGTGGGCGGGCATCGACCGCCGCGCCCACGCGCCGGCCAAGGTCCCGAGCGCGAGGAACGGCAGCAGGGCGACGCCGGCGACGACCTGCTTGCCGGTGAGGTCGCCGGCGACCATCAGCGCGCCCAGCGAGAGGGTGGCGCCGATGAGGAAGTAGACGGCCATGGTCGTGCGGATCTGCCGGGCCGGCCGGTGCTGGTAGACGATCGCGATCGGCGGGCCACCGATCGAGGTGGCGGTGCCGGTGATCCCGCTGGTGAAGCCGGCCGCCGAGAGCGTCAGCCGGTTGACCGGCACGACGACCGCGCGCCAGGTGACCACCACCGCGAGCAGGACGACCAGGCCGATCATGATCCCGAGCTCGCGCTCGGTCAGGGTGGCGACGACCCAGACACCGACCACGGTGCCCGGGAGCCGGGCCGGTAGCGCCCAGCCCAGGCCGCGCCAGTCGATGTCGTGGTGGTCGTGGATCAGCGTCAGGCACGGCATCAGCACGGCGACGATGAGCAGCGTCCCCGGCATCAGCGTCGGCTCGAGCAGCGCGGTGACCGGCGCCGCGACCAGCCCCACGCCGAGCCCCACCGCCGACTGGACGGTCGAGCCGACGACGACGGCCGCCGCGATCACGGCGTACGTCGTCGGATCCACCCCGCCATCCTCCTGTCGCCGGTCCCCCTACCTCGCGGCGGGGGGCAGCGTGGCCGGGTCGGCAGGTGGCGCGGACCGCGGGTCCGCGGGCAGGGCCGAGACCTGCTCGCGGCACCACTGGCTGACCTCCCGGCGACCCGAGAGGACGTCGTCGCGGAACCGGTCCCATGGCACCCACTCCCACGCCTCGACCTCGATGGGGTCGGGATCGGGGTCACCGGAGGCGGTCGCGGTGAAGACCGGGCAGAGCTCGTGCTCGACCACGCCGTTCGCGCCGACCGCGCGGTAGCGGAACCGCGGCAGGAGCAGTGTCACCTCCCCGAGCTCGACCCCGAGCTCCTGCCGGGTGCGGCGGCGCACCGCGTCCTCGATGGGTTCGCCGGGCGCGGGGTGGCCGCAGCAGGTGTTGGTCCAGACGCCGCCGAAGGTCGGCTTGGCGACGGCGCGCTGGGTGACCAGTAGCCGGCCGTCGTCGTCGAAGACGTAGCAGGAGAACGCGAGGTGCAGCGGGGTGTCGGTGCCGTGCACCGCGGTCTTGTCCGCGGTGCCGACGGCGTTGCCGTCCTCGTCGAGGAGGACGACCTGCTCGGCGGTCATGCTTTCCGGGGTCCCCGCGGAAGCGCGGGCGGAGGAGCGCAGCGGGGGAGCCTGCGGTTTCGTGGGGTGATCATGCCGGCCGGGCCAGCTGGTCGACGACCCCGGTGAACACCCGCGGCAGCCGCGCGGCGAGAGGAACGATCTGGCGGCGTACGACGGGGACCCTCGACGACACCAGGAGTGCGTGGGTGAGGAGCTCGTGGCGGCGGCCGAGCCTGCGGTAGGCGGCCTCGTAGTCCTCCGGCCGGCCGGCCACCACCGCGTCCACGGCTGCTCGCGCCTGGGCCAGCCCGATGGCGATCCCCTCGCCGGTCAGCGCATCGAGGTAGCCGGCCGCGTCGCCGACGAGCAGCACCCGGCCGATCGTCCGCGCCGCCGACCGCTGGCGCAGCGGGCCGGCGCCGCGGGTGCGGGACAACGGGCGGCGGCCCAGCCGCTGCCTGAGCAGCACGTGCTCGGCCAGGAGGTCCTCGAAGGCTGCGTGCCGCTCGGTGAGCAGCGCGATGCCGACCAGCTCGTCGGCGACCGGCGTCACGTAGGCCTCGGACCCCTCGGCCCAGTGCACCTCGACGAACGGCGTCCACGGCTCCATCTCCACATGGACCCGCAGTCCGAACCGGCGCCGGCCCTCGACCGGCCGGTCCAGCCCGAGCATCCGCCGAACCGGTGAGTGCAGCCCGTCGGCGGCCACGAGGTAGCCCGCGGGCTCGCCGTCGACCAGGACGTGCCCCGCCCGGCTCTCGACCTCGCTGACCGCTCGCTCAACGACCTTGATGCCGGCCTCGGCCACCGCCTCGGTGAGCGACCGGTGCAGCGTGGTGCGACGCACCCCGCGGCCCTCACCGTGGCGGAACAGCGCGTCAGCGCTCCGGCCGCCGCCGACGTAGCGGATCCCGGCCAGCCGGTGCCCCGGTGGGTCCACGCCGAGGGCCGCGAGCCCGGCCACGGCTCCGGGCATCAGCCCCTCGCCGCAGGCCTTGTCGACCGGAGCGGGTCGCGGCTCGCGGACCTCGACGTCCATGCCGGCCCGGGCGGCGTACAGGGCGGTGGCGAGCCCGATCGGCCCGCCGCCGGCCACCACGAGATCACGCACCGGCCGGCTCCTGCGAGAGCGTCGAGAGTGCGGCGTTCTCGACCCGGATGCGCACCGTCAGGAGCACGGCATTGAGCACGGTGAACACCACCGCGGTGATCCAACAGGCGTGCACCAGCGGCAGCGCGAACCCCTCGAGCACGACCGCGACGTAGTTGGGGTGCGGGAGCACGGCGTAGGGACCGCGGCGGACCGGCGCCATCCCGGGCACGACGATCACGCGGGTGTTCCACTGGTGCCCGAGCGTGACGATGCACCACCAGCGCAGGGCCTGGCTGAGCACGACCACGCCGAGCATCGACCAGGCCAGCGCGGACGGGACGTGCGGCTCGCGCACGTAGGCCTCGACCAGGGCGCCCACGAGGAGGCCGGTGTGCAGGACGACCATCGCCGGGTAGTGGGAGAAGCCGGTCTCGACGCCGCCGCGCGCGAACGACCACGCGGCGTTGCGCTTGGAGACCACGAGCTCGGCCAGCCGCTCGACGCCGACCAGCACGACGAGGACGGTGAACGCTGCGAGCGAGGTCATGACGCCGCTCGCAGCAGGACCAGCTCGGAGCAGAAGCCCGGCCCCATCGCCATCAGCAGCCCGTGGCTTCCCGGCTCGGGCGGTCGCTCGCGGAGGGTGTCCTCGAGGACGTGCAGCACCGAGGCCGAGGAGAGGTTGCCGATCTGCGCCAGCGAGCGTCGGGTCAGCGCGACCGCCTCGGGTTCCAGGCCGAGCGAGCTCTCGAGCGCGTCGATCACCTTGGGCCCACCGGGGTGGCAGACCCACCAGCCGATGTCTGAGCGGGTCAGTGCGTGGTCGGCGAGGAAGCTGTCGACGTCCTCGCCGACGTAGCGGCCGATCACGCCCGGCACCTCGGCGTCCAGCACGATGCGCAGCCCGGTGCTGCCGACGTCGAAGCCCATCACCCGCTCGGAGTCCGGGTAGAGCCGGGACCGCGACGCCACGACCTCCACCGCCGCGGGCTCGACCTCGTGGCCGGTGCCGGCCGCGACCACGCAGGAGGCGCCGTCGCCGAACAACCCGGACGCGACGAGGTTCGGCACCGACACGTCGTCGCGCTGCACGGTGAGCGAGCAGAGCTCGACCGCCACCAGCACCGCGACGTCGTCGGGATGGCCGGCGAGGTAGTCGTTGAGCCGGGCGACCCCCGCCGCGCCCGCGACGCACCCCAGGCCCACCAACGGCATCCGCTTCACGTCGGGGCGGAGCCCGACGAGGGCGGCGATGCGCGCGTCGAGGGACGGTACGGCGAGGCCGGTCACGGTCGCGGAGACGATCAGGTCGACGTCGGACGGCGTGAGGTCGGCGGCCTTGAGCGCGTCCTGCAGGGCCCGGCCCCCGAGGTCGACCGCGTGCTCGAGGAACAGGTCGTTGGCGGCGGTGAAGCCGTCGAGCTCGCCGTACTGCCCGATCGGCAGCACGGTGTGGCGGTGGTCGACACCTGCGTTGGCGTGGAGACGCCGCAGGAGCCGCTCGTCGAGGCCGCCGTCCGTCGCGATCACCCCGGCGAACGCGTCGGTGATCTCGGCCTGCGAGTGCCGGTGCGGCGGCAGCGCGCCGCGGACCGCCAGGATCTGCATCAGCGCCCCCGTCCGCTCGTCGTCGACACGGCCCTGCGGCCGAGACCGCCCACCAGGCCGCGCACCAGCCGGCCGGAGATCCGGCCGTCACCGAGCCCGAGCTCGACGAGCTCGTCGAAGACCCGGCGGTCCCTGCGAGCGACGCGGATGCCGCCGTCGACGATCATCGAGTGCTCCGCGAGCCGCGAGGCGACCCAGGTGTGCTTGAGGTGGCGGCCGAACTCTGCTCGGACCGCCTGTCGGTGCAGCGCACCCGCGTCGCCGCCCCCGCGCAGGGCCCGGACCGCGGATCGGCCGGCGGCGATGCCGGTGGCGATCGCGTAGTAGATGCCCTCGCCGGTCATCGGGTTGATCAACCCGGCCGCGTCACCGGCCAGCAGCAGTCCGCCGTCAGGTTGCTGCCAGCGCCAGCCCGACAGCGGCAGGTGGTGACCCTTCCACTCCGTGCCGTCGTAGCCGGGCAGCAGCTGCTCAAGCTGGTCGAGCAGCAGCGCGCGAGACGGTGGCGGCTCGCCGTCGGTCGGGAGGAGCTCGCCGTAGCCGATGTTGGAGAGCCCGTCCCCCCGGTCGAAGGCCCACGCGTACGCCGGCTGGCGGCGGTCGCCGTAGCGGATCACCTGGGTCCCGCGCCGGACCGCCGGCGTGGCTGCGTAGCCACGGATCGCGATCGCGCGGCGACCGTAGGGCAGCCCGAGCTCGGATCGCACCACGGAGTGGGCACCGTCGGCGCCGACGACGATGCGGCCCCGGATGGTCCCGTTCAGGACGGTCTCGTACGAATTGTTCTCATACGAAACTGTCCGGTCCGGGACGGTTCCGTTCGAGTCGGTGCGGGACGAGACGGTCTCGAGGGAGACCAACTTCTCGCGGCGCAGCTCGGCGCCCCGATCGACCGCGCGCTCGACCAGACGGGCGTCGAAGACCTGGCGGGGGATGACGTACACCGGCCGGGCCATCGGCCGGGCCACCGCCTGCTCGCTCCGAGCCAGCTCGAGCTGCGTCAGCGGAGCCCAGCCCTCCTCGACGCCGGTGACACCGATCGAGGCGAGCTTGTCGAGGCAGTGCGGGGCGATCCCGTCGCCGCACGACTTGTCGCGCGGGAAGTCCGAGCGGTCGAGCAGCAGCACTTTCAGCGCCGGGTCCGCGTGGAGAGCAGCGAGCGCAGCCGAGGCGCCGGCCGGACCGGCGCCCACGACCACGAGGTCCCAGGTGTCGCTCATGGTGGCCCCCACCCCCGCCCACTTGTAACCAACCGTCCGGACATCTCCCATGTGGTTGTAACCGCAGGCCAGCTGCCGTAACGGTTGGTGACAAGCGGTGGCCCGGCCCGGTGAGTCATCGCGCCCACACCAGCATCGCCACGTCCACCAGTGCCATCGCGATGGCTGCTCGAAACGGGGTGCGACCTCGCGCGAGGAGGGCGACGGCCGCCAGCCCGGCGGTGGCGACCAGGGCGACCACCGCGACGACGCCCGTTACCGGGGCACCCACCACGATCACGACCGCGGCCGCCACGAGCACTGCGGCCGCGACGACCGGGCTCCACTGCGCGCCCAGCCGGTGCGGGAGCCCGCGGACCCCGGTGGCAGCGTCGTCGGCCAGGTCGGGCAGCACGTTGACGACGTGGGCGCCGACACCGAGCAGCGCGCCGGCCAGCGACATCCAGAGCGGCGGCAGCTGGTCGGGCTCCGCGGTGAGCGAGACGAACGCGGGCAGGCCACCGAAGGCGACGGCGTAGGGCACCCACGACCAGGGAGTCGCCTTCACGCCGAGGTTGTAGGCCCAGCCTGCCGCCACGCAGACCAGGTGCACGAGCCCGGCGAGCAGGCCACAGGCCAGCGAGAGCGGAACGGTCGCGACCAGGGCCACGCCGCAGGCGATCCGCACGGTCCGCTCGGAGGCCCGGCCGTCGACGAGGGGCTTGTCCGTGCGACCGACGGCCCGGTCGCGGGCGAGGTCGACGAGGTCGTTGGACCAGCCGATGGAGAGCTGGCCCGCGAGCACGGCGACGACCACCAGGGCGATCCGGCCGGGACCCAGCCCGACCGCGGCGGCCAGCAGTCCGGCCAGCACCGTGACCGCGAGGGCCGGGCCGGGATGGCAGGCCCCCAGGAGGGCCACCGTGCGACGCATCAGGCCGCCACCATCACAGCGCCCGGATCTCGTGGACCTCGTGGTGCATGACCGGATTCTGGCGCAGGGCCCGGCAGGTCAGCGTCTCGAGCTCCGGGCCGCGGCTGCTGGTCACGGCCACGGCGTAGCGACGACCGTCCACGTCGAAGACCGCATCGGTCCGACCGTCGTGCACCTCACGAGAGAGGAGACGTACGGCGGACACGCGGCGTTCATCCACGTGCCGCCGCAGCGCGGCCTCGGCGGCCTGGAGCGACATCGGCAGGCCGGAGCGGCCGCGCAGGTGGTCGAGGTCGACCTCGCCGGCGGCCAGGAGGCGCGCGACGCCTCGGGCGGTGACCGGGTCGAGGCGACCGAAGTAGAAGCCGTACGGCAGCACCAGCAGGTTGCCGGCGAACCGGTCCCCGCCGATGTGCGACACCTCCCAGGTCTGCTCGGGGAAGAGCTCCGCCAGCCCGGCGGCCACGGGCCGGCCGCGCTCGGCGCAACAGGCGTCGTGCCGGCCGTGCGTGCAGACGGCGAGCACGGGCCCGGGGTGCGCTGAGAGCCCGGGCGAGCGTCCCCCGCCCAGCGCCTCGAGGTCGAGGTCGTGGACCTCGGCGAGGTCGCCGAGGACCGTGGTCTCCAGCCAGGGCTCGGCGTGGTGCGCGTACGCCGCGAAGACCCGGACGCCCTCGGCGTCCCTGGAGGCCCCCGCCGGGCGCCGGATCAGCAGCACCTTGGTGCCGGTGGCGGCGGCCCGGGCGCGGAGCTCCGGCCCGATCCCGTCCGGCATCCGCGCGTCCCGCAGCGCGTCGACCCCCCACGGCCCCGGGTGCTCCACCAGCAGGAAGGAGCGCACCGTCGACGCCGTACCGGCCATCGACTCGCTGCGCTCCTCGCTGGCGGCGGCGCAGCGGAAGCTCACCAGTGCCCCGGGCCGAAGGTCCTTGCGTGCGTCGCGCGCACACAGCACCTACCTCGCGGCGTTGCCGTCGCTGGCTGGACGACCGAGTACGGCGTCGCTCCGCCGCCTTGCGATGCAACCGCTCTGAGCCCGCCAACCATGGAAGTACCTCCGCCCCGGGACACTGCCATCATTCAGCTACCACCCTGAGCAGCCCCTCGCGGACCAGCCGACGGGCGAGCACGAGACGGCTCGCCTCGTCCAGCGGCAGGTCTCGGGGCCGCAGCTCGGGGCGACGGCGCACCTCCTCGAGGGCCGGCCGGATCCAGGCGGGCACCTCGAGCACCCGGTCACCGAGGAGGACCTCGAGCCGGTCCTCGTCGTTGTCCATGAGCACGCAGGGGTGACCCGGCCGCCGGCGCAGCAGGGTGTCCTCGGTGATGGCGGGCAGAGCCAGACCGTCGACCAGCGCCCCCTCGAGCCGGGGTGGGCGGGAGGTGAGGAACCGGCGTACCTCCTGGCGAGCCGCGGCCGCGGGGTCCACCGACCGGAGCCGGTCGGCCAGTGCCTCGAGCCGGTCGGCCAGGCCGTCGCTCAGCAGCCGCGGGTCGTCGAGGTAGCCCGCCGGCAGGTGCCGGTCCGGCTCCTCCGCGACGGCGTCCGCGAGCGCCCGCCGGACCAGGCCGCGCCAGGTGAGCTGGTTGATGCCGATGGTGATGTGCAGCGAGACGGTGTCCTGGGCGCGGGCGGCGTGCGGGGTGCCGGTCGGCAGGTACATGACGTGGCCGGGCTCGAGCAGCGGCTCCTCGACGCCATGCTCGGGATGGCCGAGCGGCGGGTGGAGCTCCCACTGCTTGGTGCCCGCGGTCTGCAGGACGAACACGTCGTGGGTGTCGGAGTGCACCGCGAACCCCTGCGACCCCGGCGGCGTCAGGTAGGCGTTGGCCTGGCAGGGATGGCCGAGCTCCAGCTCGAGCTCCGAGATGAGGTCGACCAGGGGTGGGAACGACCGGTGCAGCCCCTGGAAGACCACCGTGGCGCCGTTGCGGAACTCCTCGACCGCGGTGCGGCCGTCGACCAGCCCCGTCACCGGCCGGCCGGCGAGGGTCGCGCCGCGGGTGAAGTCCCGCTCGGGCAGCACGGTGCCGTCGCGTACGAGCCGGATGCTCGGCGTCCGGATCGCGGTCGCGGTGAGCAGCCGGTCGGCGTCGTCGAGGGAGAGGTACGCCGCCAGCTCGTCGGGGTCGACGTGGTGGTGGTGGACCCGTGACGCCCAGACCTTCTCCCGGAAGGTCTGGGCGTCACCGGTGAGCTGGTCGAGCGCGCCGCCTGTCGTGCCCGGTGCTCGGTTCAGGAGGCGTCCCCGTCGACGGTGTCGGTGGCGTCGCCGTCGGTGCCGTCGGCATCGCCTGCGTCACCGTCGGTGCCGTCCGTACCGTCACCGTCGGTGCCGTCGGCGTCGCCGCCGTCGGTTCCGTCAGCGTCGCCGCCGTCGGTGCCGTCGACGTCCCCACCGTCCCGCCCGTCGGCGTCCCCGCCGTCGGTGCCGTCAGCGTCGCCGCCACCGCCGCCCTCGGTCGGAGTCGTGGTCATGTCGTCATCGTCGAGGGTCTCGTCGGCCATGGTTCCTCCATCGCAGTGGGCGGGTGTGTGACGCAAGTGAAGTACCCCTGGCCGTCGGGGACAACCCCGACCTTCGAACGGCCCTCCCGGCTCGCGGCGCGCTCAGTCGATCAGGCCGCGCCTGCGGGCGATCGCCGCCGCCTCGGTGCGGCCCGAGGCGTTGAGCTTGCCCAGGATGTTGGAGACGTGGACCGACACCGTCTTGGCGCTGATGAACAGCTGCCGGCCGATCTCGCCGTTGGACCGGCCCTGGGCGACCAGTGCCAGGATCTCGGCCTCGCGGGCGGTCAGGGTGTCCGAGCCCGCGCTCTCGGCACGAGACGGTGCGCTGCCCTGGAGCCGCAGCCGCTCCAGCAGCGGCTTGGCGCCGAGCCGGTGCGCCACCTCCCGCGCCTGGTCGCCCAGCTCGCGGGCGCCGGCCGCGTCACCTGTCGCGCGCAGGATGCCGGACAGGACGGCCCGGACCGTGGCCAGCTCGTGGACGTGACCGAACTCGTCGAAGTGCTGCTCGGCCTCGCGCCAGGTCTCGACCAGCGCCTCCTGCGGCGGGGCGTCGATCCCCGACAGCCAGCGCGCACGCAGCGTCTCGGCGTCGAGCCGCTTGGTCCAGGCCCGGCCCTCGGGGCCCCAGAAGCCGGAGGGGTCGTAGTACTTGTCGAGCACGGTGTGCCCCTCGGCGTGCAGCCGGTCGACCTCGGCGAGGTACGTCGCGTGCTCGGCGGCGGGGATCCGGGGCAGGGCGTCTGCGACGGAGCCGATCGCGATGGCTGCCAGGCGGATCCGCGCGCTGAACCACTCGTGCCAGATCCGGCTCAGCACGGCGACGGCGTCCTGGTAGACGGCGATCACCTTGGTGGGATCGTCGCTGTTGGCGGCGTCGACCATCTCCGCGACCACCGAGTTGATCGCCACGCCGCCCTCGAGCTCCCAGAACCGCCGCAGCGCGCGGGCCCGCTCGGCCACCGGCTCACCGCGGCCGGACTCGACCAGCAGCGCGGTGGCCTCGACCAGCGCGGCCGGGATCGGCGGCGCCTGCTCGTTGCTGGTGTCGGCCAGCCGGAGCGCCTCGTCCCAGTCGCCGTCCACGGTCTTGATCCAGGCCAGCTGCCAACGGGACTCCCAGCCGTACGGCGCGTAGGGGATCCCGGCGTCAGTGGCGGCCTTCATCGAGCTGCGGAACCAGCGCTCGGCCTGTGGCCAGTCCGCCCAGTCCTCGTAGGAGCGGCCGAGGAAGTAGCGCGCCCGCAGCTCGGCGTTGATCGCGCCGGTCTCGACGGCTCGCTCGACCGCCTCGAGCAGCGCGGCGCGCAGCGCCTCCTTGGGGCCGGCCTTCTTCAGGTTGCTCAGGGTGGTGATCACGTCGGAGGCGAGCTCGTGGAGGTCGAGCCGCTCGGCCATCGCGAGCGCGTCGAGCCCGGCCACCTGCGCCTCGTCGTACTGGCCGTAGACGGAGAGCACGCGCGCCTGGATGGCGAGCACCTTGGCGCGCAACCCCTTCGTGTCCTCGGGAAGCAGCTCCATGGCCTGCTTGATCAGCTCCAGGGGGCTGACGTCCACGGTCTCGGTGAGCAGCACGGCGTCGGCGCGGGCGGCGAGCATCCGGGCGCGCCACGCCGGCGGCGCGTCCGGGGCGAGCTGCTCGAGCTGCTCGGCGAGCAGCGCCGCGGCGCGGACCGGCTGGCCCGAGCTGGTCAGGGCCTCGGCCGCGCTCACGGCGATCTTGGAGACGTCGACGTCGATGGTCGAGCGGCGGTTGGGGTCGCAGAGGAGCTCGAGGGCCTGCTCGTAGTGGTGCGCCGCCTCGTCGGGGCCGGCGACCCGCATCGCCTCGTCGCCGGCGCGGATGCTGGCGTCGAGGGCGGTGTCGAGGTCGTGGGCCAGCCGGGCGTGGCGGGCCAGCTCCGCGGCGGTGCCGCGGCCCATGCCCTCACGCAGCGCCTCGGCGTACTGCGCGTGCAGCCGCACCCGCTCGCCGGGCAGCAGGTCGTCGTAGACCGCCTCGCCGAGCAGCGCGTGCCGGAAGGAGTAGGTGCCGTCGCCGGGGACCAGCAGGTTCATCTCGACCGCCTGGCGGAGCCCCTCGTCGAGCTCGGACGCGGGGAGCCCGGACGCGGCGACGAGCAGGTCGTGGGCGACCCGCCGGCCGGCCACGCTGGCCACGCGGACCACCTGGCGGGCCGCCTCGTTGAGCCGGTCCAGCCGGACCAGCAGCACGTCTGCCAGGTCATCGGGGACCCAGCTGCCGGGCTGGGTGGCCGCGCCGACGAGCTCCTCGACGAAGAACGCGTTGCCCTCGGCCCGGCGCACGATCGCGTTGAGCTCCTTCTCGGGGACCTGGTCGGAGAGGCTCGCGATGAGCAGCCGGACCTGATCGTCGCCGAGGGGACCGAGCTGCAGCCGCTCGACGCCGCGCAGCCGCGACCACTCGGCGACCTGGCGGCGCAGCGGGTGGCGACGGTGCAGGTCGTCGGAGCGGTAGGACGCCACGATCGTCACCGGGCCCTCGAAGGGCCGGGAGAACAGGAAGCTGAGCAGGTCGCGGGTCGACTGGTCGGCCCAGTGACAGTCCTCGATGACCAGCAGCACCGGGGACAGCTGCGCGGCCTCCTCGAGCAGGGAGTGGACCGCGGTGAACAGGTCGGCGCGGTCGACGCTCTCGATCTCCTCGCGGCTCGCCGCGCCCGCTCCGGAGGCCGCGACCAGCACGCGACGTCCGGGCTGGAGCCGGGCCAGCGCGGGGTGTGCCTCCGCGACCCGCTCGACCACCTCGGGCAGCTCGGCCTCGAGCCGGCCCAGGACCTCCGAGAACGGCAGGTAGGGCAGCGCGCTGTCGCCGAAGTCCAGGCAGTGCCCGGCGACGACACGCCACCCCTCCGCCACGGCCAGGTCACGCAGCTCGACCAGGAGCCGCGTCTTGCCGACGCCGGCGTCACCTGAGAGCACCACGTGGACCGGCTGGGTGGCCCCGTCGCCGGACGACCGAACGCCGAGCAGCGAAGCAATCTCCGTCAGCTCGGCGTCTCGGCCGATCAGGGTCCGGCTGGTCGTGTGTACCGCCACACCGTCCATGATCTCGTGTTCAGTTGTCAGGTCGAGCACCCGCTTGGAAGCTGATGCCGTATCGATGCTCATCGGAGCCGACGCGGCGGGTCAGAGGCTGGCGCGGGTGGCCTCGGACGGGCGGCGTACGAATGGCCGGCGGACGCGACGGCCGTTGCGGCCGACGTCCTTGCGGATCCGGTTGCCGCGGTACTCGATCTCGGCCTGGTAGGTGTCGAAGGTGTTGATGTTCATTGCTGGTGTGCTCCTCAGTTGCTGGTTCGTGCTGCCTGGCGATCACAAAGGTCGCCGCCTGAGGTAGGCACCCACATCGGGAAGGTGCCTTATCTGCTGCCTGGCTGCACACCCACACGACGAACTAGGTCCCTTACCCACGACAGCAGGGCTGGGGGAAACCACGCACATCACGTTGGAAGTCGCCCCATCAGTCCCACTGGTCACACCAGTGACACCCTCACTACCTCAGCCTGGATCCACCGATTCGCGACGTCGCGAGCGTCACGAGTCGGGTGCGATGGCAAGGCGGCGGAGCGACGACGTGCTTGGCCGCCCATCGAGCGACGCCAACGCCGCCAGCGTGCCCGAATGGTGGCGCGCAGCAGGCGGAATCGGTGGATCCAGGCTGAGACCGCGGCCGCCGTGGTCGGTCCATCCCCTCGCCCGAAATGGTGAGTGCGCGGGCCTTCAGCCGCCCGCCTGACGGTCAGGTCAGCAACCGGCCCGCGGACCAGGTGGCGGCCACGAGCGGCACCCCCGGCCGGTAGGCGAGGTGCACGTGGCTCGGGGCGTCGAGCAGCATCAGGTCGGCCCGTGCTCCCACCGTGAGCCGGCCGACGTCGTCGCGCAGCAGGGCGCGGGCGCCGCCGTACGTCGCGGCGTGCACGGCCTCCGCGGGCCTCATCCCCATCTCGCGGACCGCCAGTGCGATGCACAGCGGCACCGAGCTGGTGAAGCTCGAGCCAGGGTTGCAGTCGCTGGCCAGCGCGACGCCCACCCCGGCGTCGATGAGCCGCCGGGCGTCCGGGTAGGGGTGGCGGGTCGAGAACTCCACGCCGGGCAGCAGCGTCGCCACCGTGCCGGAGTCACGCAGCGCGTCGACGTCGACATCGGTCAGGTAGGTGCAGTGGTCGACCGCCGCCAGCCCCAGCTCGGCGGCCAGGAGCACCCCGGGGCCGGGACCGAGCTGGCTGGCGTGCAGCCGTCCCTTCAGGCCGCGTGCCGCGCCGGCCTCCAGCACTGCGCGGGCCTGGTCGGCGTCGAACGCGCCCGACTCGCAGAACGCGTCGATCCACCGCGCGTGCGGTGCCGCGGCCTCGAGCATCGGGCCGGTGACCAGCTCGACGTAGCCGTCCGGGTCAGCGGCGTACTCGGCCGGCACGACGTGCGCGCCGAGGAAGGTCGTCTCGTCGGTGAACTGCCGGGCCACCGCCAGGCAGCGGGCCTCGTCGCGAACCGTGAGGCCGTAGCCGGACTTGATCTCGACCGTCGTGGTCCCCTGCCGCTGCATCTCCTGCACCAGCCGCGCGACGTGCGCGGTCAGCTGCTCGTCGCCGGCGGACCGGGTCGCGGCGACGGTGGTGCGGATACCGCCGGCGGCGTACGGCTGGCCGGCCATCCGGGCCGCGAACTCCTGCGCCCGGTCTCCGGCGAAGACCAGGTGGCTGTGGCTGTCGACGAAGCCGGGGAGCACGGCGCGACCGCCGGCGTCGACCACCTCGTCGGCGGCCGGGGCCCCGGAAGCGGGGCCGGCCCACGCCACCCGGCCGCCGTCGACGACGAGGGCGGCGTTCCGGACGATGCCCAGGAGACGATCTGCTGCGGGATCTTCTCCTGCGGGATCGTCTCCTACGAAACCATCTCCTGCGAGAACGTCTTCTGCGGTCGCGTTGGTGACGAGCTCGCCGATGTTCGTGATCAGGATGGCCACAGCGCTCCGATCGCCTCGTCGAGCTCGCGCCCGATCTCCGCCTCATCGCCCTTGGTGTGGACCACCCGGCCGTCGGCGACCACGTGGACCACGTCCGCGGCGGTGGCTGCGAAGGCTGCGGTGTGCTCGTCCGCCCCGGTGCCCGAGGTCCGCGGGCTCGCGGTGTCGATGGTCACCAGGTCCGCACGCCGGCCGATCTCGATCGCGCCGGCGTCGTCGACACCGAGGGTGCCGTGTCCGGTCGCCGCCACGAGCAGGTCACCCGCGGTCCAGTGGCCGCGCTCCTCGGTCGCGAGCCGCTCGTCCATCTCGAGGCCGCGCATCTCCTCGAACAGGTCGATGACTGCGTGGCTGTCGCTGCCGAGCGTGATGGGGCACCCCGCCGCCGCGAGCCGCTCGGCGGGGCCGATGCCGTCGGCGAGGTCGCGCTCGGTCGTCGGCGTGATGCAGACGTTGGTGCCGGTGGTGCCGAGCAGCTCGATGTCGTCGTCGGTGAGGTGCGTCGCGTGCACGACCGTGGTCTCGGGGCCGAGCAGGTCGGCCTCGTGGAGCAGCCGGGCCGGGGTCACGCCGTACGCCGCGAGACACGCCTCGTTCTCCGCCATCTGCTCGGAGAGGTGCACGTGCAGCGGCGCCCGGCCGTGGAAGGCCGCGAGCTGGTCGCGCGGCACCGCCCGCACCGAGTGGATGGCGGCCGGCCCGGCACCGGCGCGCGCCGCCCAGGCGGCGGCGTCGCCGTCGCTGAACCTGACCTGCGGGCCCTCGGGGGGCTTCCCGAAGCCGCTGGAGAAGTACGCCGTGTCGAGCAGGCAGATCCGCAGCCCGGCCTCCTCGGCGGCGGCGACGAGTGCCTGGCCCATCGCGTTCGGCTCGTCGTAGGGCGTCCCGTCCGGCTGGTGGTGGAGGTAGTGGAACTCGCCCACCCCGGTGATCCCGGCGGCCACCATCTCGCGGTAGGTCGCCCGGGCCAGGAGGAAGTAGGAGTCCGGGTCGAGGCGGCTGGCGAGGTCGTACATCTGGTGGCGCCAGGTCCAGAAGGTCCCTCGTTCGCGCTGGGTGCGTCCGCGCAGCGCGCGGTGGAACGCGTGGCTGTGGCAGTTGGCCAGGCCGGGGAGGGTGAGGCCGGGCAGCCTGGTGGCCGCCCCGGCCGTGGCGGCGGTGGCGGTGGTGGCGGTGGCGGCGCCGGGCTCGACCCGGGCGAACCGACCATCGACGACCTCGACGAGCACGTCGTCGCGGACGGCGCCGTCGACCCACGCGCGGTCGAGCAGGTAGCGCGAGGGCCGGGCGGAAGAGGTCGGGTCGGTCACGTGGCCAACCTCTCCAGCGTCTCGGCCAGCGCGTGCACCCCGGCCAGGCAGTCCGGTATCGACGCGGTCTCCGCCGGCGAGTGCGAGACGCCGGTCGGGTTGCGCACGAACAGCATCGCCGTCGGGATCCCCGCAGCAGACAGGATCCCGGCGTCGTGGCCCGCCGCCGTCGGGATGACCGGCCAGTCGCCTCCTTCGTGGTCCGCCGCGACCCGGCGCGCCAGCTCGGCGTCGAAGGTGACGGCTCCGGACACCGACTCCGGGGTCACGGTGAGCGAGGTGCGGTCACGTTCCGCGCGCTCGGCCGCCTGGCGCGAGACCGTCGCGACCAGCTCAGCCAGGGCGGCGTCCGACGAGCACCGCGCATCCAGCCACGCCACCACCTGGGAGGGCACCGCGTTGGTGCCGTTCGGCGTCACCTCGACCCGGCCGAACGTCGCGCGCTGGCCGGCGAGCCGGGCCTGCTTGTTCGCGGCCAGCGCGGTCATCGCGTAGGTCAGCATCGGGTCGACACGGTCCTCCATCCGGGTCGTCCCGGCGTGGTTGGCCTCCCCGCCGAACTCGAACCGGTAGCGCCCGTGCGGCCAGATCTCGCTGGCCACCCCGATCGCGGCGCCGCGGTCGACGAGGTCGCGGCCCTGCTCGACGTGCAGCTCCACGAACATCCCCACACCGTCCAGCAGCCCCGGCTCGCCACCCTCGGTGACCTCCTCGAACGCGACGCCGTCCGGGTCCCGCAGCGAGCGGGCCTGCTCCCAGGTCGTGGCCCCCGTGGCCAGCCGCGACCCCAGACAGGCCAGCCCGAACCGCGACCCCTCCTCCTCCACGAACACCGACACCCCGACCGGCCGCACGGGCACCACCCCGCGCTCGCGCAGCTCGTCGACCGCGGCGAGCGCCGAGACCACCCCCAGCGGCCCGTCGTACGCCCCGCCGTCCAGCACCGAGTCCAGGTGTGACCCGGTCAGCACCCCCGGTCCGGTCCCGGCGTCCCACCACGCCACCAGGTTGCCCGTGGCGTCGGACTCGAGCCGGAGGCCGCGGGCGGTGGCCTGCCCGCGGAACCAGTCGGTGAGCTCGCGCTCGGGCTGGGTGAACGGCTGTCGGAAGTAGCCACCCGACCGCGCCGACCGGCCGATCGGCGCCAGGTCGGACCACATCCGCTCGAAGTCGTCGGGCACCATCCCATCCAACGGCAGCGGACGCCTCGCGGCCACTGCCACACGCGCCCACAGGTCTCGGATCCGAGACCAGCCGGGCGTACTGGAGACTTATCGGCCATGGAGTTCCAGGAGGTCGTACGCCGACGCCGGATGGTCCGTGACTACAGCGACGAGCCGGTCGACCCGGCGGTGGTCGACCGCGCGCTGGCCAACGCCGTCCGCGCGCCGAGCGCCGGCTTCAGCCAGGGGTGGGCCTTCCTCGTCCTCGACACCCCCGAGGACGTCGGCCGCTTCTGGGCGGCGGCCGCGGACGACCTCGACGAGCCGGACAGCTGGCTGGCCGGGATGATGGGCGCGCCGGTGGTGATCCTCCCCTGCTCCAGCAAGCGGACCTACCTCGAGCGGTACGGCGAGGAGGACAAGGGCTGGACCGACCTCGACGAGAAGCGCTGGCCGATGCCGTTCTGGCACATGGACGCCGCGATGGCCAGCCTGCTCATCCTGCAGACCGCGACGGACGCCGGCCTGGGCAGCTGCTTCATCGGCATCCCGCCGGACAAGGAGGCCGCGGTGCGCGAGGCGTTCGGCATCCCCGACGACCACGACCCGGTCGGCGTGGTCACCATCGGCCACCGTGCGGAGGGCGAGGTGCCCTCGGGCTCGCCTCGGACCAGGAGGCGCCGCGACCTCGGCGAGCTGGTGCACCGGGGCAGGTGGGGCGCTACGGTCCGGCCATGACCTACGGCCCGGCCATGACCGAGGGCCGGCCATGACCGAGGGCCGGCCATGACCGAGGGTGAGGCGGAGCTGCCGCGGGCGGTGCACAAGTTCCAGGCGCTGCTGCGGATCCCGACGGTCTCCCACCCCGACGCCCAGCGGGTCGACACCGCGGCGTTCGACGCGTTCGTCGAGGAGCTCGAGCGGCAGTTCCCGCTCCTCCACGAGCGGCTGGAGCTGACCCGCGTGCACACCCATGGGCTGCTCTTCCACTGGCGCGGCGCGAGCGCCGGGCGGCCGGTCGTGCTGATGGCGCACCTCGACGTCGTACCGGTCGAGGGCACCTGGCGGCACGGCGCCTTCAGCGGCGAGGTGTCCGACGGCAAGGTCTGGGGTCGCGGCACCCTCGACGACAAGTGCTGCCTCGTCGGGATCTGCGAAGCCGTCGAGACATTGCTCGAGCGCGGTGTCACCCCCGCCCAGGACGTGTGGCTGTCGTTCGGCTGCGACGAGGAGGTGTTCGGGAACGCCGCCAAGGAGGCGGTCGCGGAGCTCGACCGCCGCGGCGTCGCACCGTGGATGGTCCTCGACGAGGGCGGCGCGATCACCCACGACGCGTTCCCCGGCGTGCGCTCGCCCGTCGGGCTGATCGGCGTGACCGAGAAGGGCGTCCTGTCGCTGCGCCTCCGGGTCGAGGGCCGCGGCGGCCACGCGTCGACGCCGGAGAGGTTCGGGCCGACCGCCCGGCTGGCCCGCGCCATCACCCGTCTCGACCGGTCACCGATGCCGAGACTGCTGCCGACCCCGACCACCGACCTGTTCCGGCGGCTGGCTCCGCACGCCGCCCCGCACCTGCGCCCGGTGCTCGCCAACTCCGACCGGCTGCGGCCGGTCCTGGCGCGGCTCCTCGGCCTCTTCGGCCCCGAGGCAGCGGCCATGGCGCGGACGACCTTCGCCGTCACCACGCTCTCCGGGTCGCCGGCCCTCAACGTGATCGCCCAGACCGCGACGGCCGGGGTCAACATCCGGGTGATGCCGGGGGACAGGAGCGAGGAGGTCATCGAGCACGTGCGCCGGGCCGTCCGCGACGACCGGGTCGAGATCGACGTCGTCGAGCGGCAGGAGCCGAGCCCGGTCTCGCCCTACGGCCCGGACGAGCCCGCCTTCCGCCTGCTCGACGAGACCATCCAGGAGGTGTTCCCCGACGCCGTCGTCGCGCCCTACGTGATGATGGGCGCCACCGACTCCACGTCGTTCACCTCGATCTGCGAGCGCGTCTACCGCTTTGCGCCGTTCCGGATGACCACCGAGCAGCGCGCGGCCATCCACTCCTACGACGAGCACATCGGCGTCGACGACTTCCTCGACGGCGTGCGGTGGTACCAGCGGCTGGTCGAGAGACTGCCCTCGTGACGACAACGGTCCGGCCGGTCCGTCCGGCGCACGGGCTGTTCGCGGTCGTCGGCTTCCTGGTCTGCGTCGAGCTCGCCAGCGGAGTGCTGCAGGGCTACTACACGCCGATCTTCAGCGACATCGCCGACCACCTCGGCATCGCCGACGCGGACGTGAACTGGTTCGAGGCCGCCCAGCTCGTCGTCTCGGCGCTCGTGGTGCCGCCGCTGGCCCGGCTCGGCGACCTGGTCGGGCACAAGAAGGTGTTGCTCCTCTCGACCGCGGTCACGGCCCTCGGGAGCTGGGTGCTGGCGTTCGCGCCGACCTTCACGACGTTCCTCATCGGCTGGGCGGTCCAGGGCGCGTACGTCGTGTGGCTGCCGCTGGAGATCTCGATCATCCACCGGCGTACCGCCGGCACCGGCCGGCAGGGGCTGCTCACCCGGCGGGCCGCGGCGATCCTGGTCGGGGCGCTCGAGCTGGCCGTGATCATCGGAGCGCTCACGTCGGGGGCGCTGGTCGAGGCCACGTCGATGGGCTTCCTGCTGGCGCTGCCGGCGATCGTGGTCACGGCGGTCTTCTTCGTCGTCTGGTTCGGCATCGAGGACGCCCCCGGCGAGGCCACCGGCGGCTACGACTGGGGCGGGCTGGTCCTCATCACGCTCGCCCTGGGCACGGTCATGGGCGGGCTGATCGCGATCCGGGTCCAGGGCCCCGGCTCGGTGCTGGCCTGGGTGCTCATCGTCGCCGGCCTGGCGCTGGTGGTGCCGTTCGCGCGCTACGAGGCCCGGCACCCCGAGCCGATGGTCGACGTCCTGCTGCTGAGGACGCCGGGCCAGTGGCCGGTGCAGCTCACGGCGTTCCTGTTCGGCATGTCGGTCCTCGGGGCACAGATCCCGCTGTCGACCTTCGCGCGGACCGACCCGGACGTCGCCGGCTACGGGCTGGGCGCGGACGCCTCCTTCGTGTCCACGCTGATCGGGGTCTACGTCGTCTTCCTCGCCGTCGGCGCGTTCACGCTGCCGCTGACCTCGCGGCTGCTCGGCCCACGCGGCGCGATGGTGCTCGGTGCGCTGCTGGTCGCGGTCGGCTACGCGCTCTGGCTTCCCTTCCACCACTCCACCGGGCAGGCGCTGCTCAACATGGCGATCGCCGGCGTCGGATCCGGGGCGCTGGTTGCGTCGCTGCCCGCCACCGCCGCGGCGGCTGCACCTCCGGACCGGACCGGCTTCGCGACCGGCATGACCAATGCGACCAAGACCGTCGGCGGCGCCATCGCGTCGTCGGTCTTCGCGATCTGCCTGGCCTCGACCGGCTCGATCGAGGACCCGGTCAAGGGCCACGCCCCGCTCTCCGGCTACCTGACCGTGTGGGCGATCTGCGCGGCCGCGGCACTCGTCGCAGCGGTGGCCCTGGCCCTGACGCCTCGCCCGAAAGTTGACGCGATCGCCTCGGTTACCGTGGAGGCATGACCGGCGAGCGGTCCGAGCGCACCCAGCGGCCCGAGGTGACACCGCGGTCGCGGGCGGAGAGCCGGGCCGCGGCCCGCGCGCGGATGGCCCAGCAGCACACGTGGGTCGACCTGCAGGTGCGCCAGGCCATGGAGCGTGGCGACTTCGACGACCTCCCCGGCGCCGGGAAGCCGCTGAAGCTCGGCGACACCCACGACCCGGACTGGTGGCTGAAGAAGCTCGTCGAGCGCGAGAACGTCGCCGTCCTCCCACCCAGCCTCGCGCTGCGCAAGGAGGACGCCGAGCTCGACGACACCCTCGACAGGCTGCAGACCGAGGACGACGTACGCCGCCACGTCGCCGACTTCAACGAGCGCGTCGTGGCCGCCCGCTACCGGCTGCCGGTCGGGCCGCCGCTGGTGACGATGCCGCGCGACGTGGACGAGACGGTCGCCGGCTGGCGCGATCGGCGTACTGCCCGCCTGGCCGAGCAGCGCGCCAAGGCGCGGGCGGCGCTGGCCGAGCAGCAGGCGCAGCCGAAGCAGCGGCGCCGGTGGTGGTCGCGGCGCGGGTGAGAGTTTCGTCGGCTGGCCGATGAACCTCTCGCTGGGACGACGAGGCTTTGTCGTCTCGCCAAGAGTTTCGTCGGCTGGCCGATGGAGCTCTCGCTGGGACGACGAGGCTTTGTCGTCTCGCCAAGAGTTTCGTCGGCCAGCCGACGAATCTCTCCACAACCGGGGTGTCAGATCGGTCATACCCGTGGCCACGGTTGATCTGGTTACCTGCAGCCATGACTGGCAAGAGCGCCAAGGACTTCTTCCGGCCGCTGGCCGTCGGAGCTCCCGAGCCGCTGCGTGAGATCCCGGCGCGACCGAGCCGGGCCATCCACTTCTTCGACCCCAGCAACGAGAAGATGGCCGCCAAGATCCCCGGCATGGTCGGGACGGTGGACGTGCTCCTCGGTAACCTCGAGGACGCGATCAAGGCCGACAACAAGGTCGCCGCCCGCGAGGGGCTGGTGAAGATCGCGCAGGGGACCGACTGGGGCGCCACCCAGCTCTGGACCCGCATCAACGCCCTCGACAGCCCGTGGGTCCTCGACGACCTCACCACGCTGGTGCCCGAGATCGGGGACCGGCTCGAGGTGGTGATGGTCCCGAAGGTCCAGGGCGCCGACGACATCCACTACGTCGACCGGATCCTCGCCCAGCTCGAGGCGAAGGCCGGGCTCGGCCGGCCGATCCTGGTACACGCGATCCTCGAGACGGCGCGCGGCGTCGCGAACGTCGAGGAGATCGCCGGCGCCTCACCGCGCATGCAGGGCCTCTCGCTCGGTCCCGCCGACCTCGCTGCGGACCGGCGGATGAAGACCACCCGCGTCGGCGGCGGCCACCCCGGCTACCTGGTCCGCGAGGACCCGCCGCGCACCGACGGCGTGGCCAACCTCGAGGCCCGCCGCGCGACGTACCAGCAGGACCTGTGGCACTACACGATCGCCCGCATGGTCGACGCCTGCGCCATGCACGGGATCTACCCCTACTACGGCCCGTTCGGCGACATCAGCGACGTCGTCGCGTGCGAGGACCAGTTTCGCAACGCCTTCCTCCTCGGCTGCGTCGGCGCCTGGTCCCTGCACCCCAAGCAGATCGCGATCGCCAACAGGGTCTTCAGCCCCAGCGTCGAGGACGTGCGGCACGCACGCCGCGTCGTCAAGGCGATGGGCGACGGCACCGGCGCGGTGATGCTGGACGGCAAGATGGAGGACGACGCCTCGGTCAAGCAGTGCCTGGTGATGGTCGAGCTGGCCGAGCAGCTGGCCAGGGTCGACCCCGAGCTCAAGCGGCAGTACGACGCCATCGAGGTCGACGAGTGAGCGGTGTGACACCGCTGCGCAGCGTCCTCTACATGCCGGCCTCCAACGAGCGGGCGCTGGAGAAGGCGAGGTCCATCCCCTGCGACGGGCTGATCCTCGACCTCGAGGACGCGGTCGCCCCCGACGCCAAGCCGGCCGCGCGCGACGCTGCGTGCGCGGCCGCCGCGAGCGGCGACTACGGCGCGCGCACCGTCACGATCAGGGTCAACGGGCTCGGCACCGAGTGGCACGCCGCCGACATCGTGGCCGCCGCCCAGGCCGGGCCGCACGCGGTCGTCGTACCCAAGGTCGGCACCCCTGAGCAGGTCCACGAGCTCGCCACCGCGTTGGAGCGGGCGGGCGCGCCCGACCACACCAAGCTGTGGGCGATGGTCGAGACGCCCGAGGCGATCTTCAACGCTCGCGACATCGCTGCCGCGTCGGACCGGCTGACCGCGCTGGTGCTCGGGACCAACGACCTGGTCAAGGAGCTCTACGCCGAGCACGTGCCGGGCCGCGCACCGATCCTGCCCAGCCTGCACCTGGCCCTGCTCGCCGGCCGGGCCGCGGGCATCGCGGTGCTCGACGGTGTCTACAACGACGTCACGGACCTCGACGGGTTCCTCGAGGAGTGCCGCCAGGGCCGCCAGCTCGGCTTCGACGGCAAGACCCTGATCCACCCCGGCCAGGTGGACGGCGCCAACGAGGTCTTCGCCCCGAGCGAGGAGGCGGTCGAGGAGGCGCGCGGAATCCTCGACGCCTGGGACGCAGGGGCCGGGTCCGGCGTCGTCACCTACCGAGGCCGGATGATCGAGAACCTGCACGTGGAGTCGGCCCGCCGCACTCTGAGCATCCACGACGCCATCCGGGCCCTGGAGCGCTGAGCCCGGCTGGTTTCCCCCCGTCGGCCACGGGGAAGGAACGCCGGGTGACCTCCCCCCGCAACCCTCGCCTCGTGGCTGCCTCCCTCGTCCTCGGCCTCGTCCCGGCCCTCGTCCCCACGCTCGTCTCCGCCGGCGGCGTGCCCGCCACCGCGGCGAGCCGTGGCCACCACCACCACGGCCACCACGGACATCACGGCCACCGCGGCAAGGTGGTGTGGGACTCCACGACGTACACCGCGTTCACCGCTCCCGTCGCGGCACACGGCCGGGTGCCCGGCGGCCGCACCAAGGTGAGGCTGCAGGTCAAGCTGCCCGGCGGCTGGCACACCTTCGGCGCCGCGAGGAGCAAGCGGAGCGGCAAGTTCGCGGTGGCCGGCTCGCTGAACTGGTACGGCAGCCACCGGGTGCGCGTCACGACGTCGGGGCGGCACGGGTTCAAGCGCGGCACCACGGTGACCGTGGGCATGTCCTACGCCCCGCGCGGCAACCCGGCCGACCACGTGTTCCTGACCGACCGTGGCACCCGCTACTCGTTCAACCCCTGCCGGACCATCCGCTACGCCGTGAACGCTGCCGAGGTCGGGCCCACCGGCCTCGCGATCGCGCAGGCCGCGATGAACCAGGTCTCGGCCGCCACGGGCATCCCGGTCAAGTACGTCGGCACGTCCACCCAGCTGCCGTTCCTGACCCGGCACACCAGGCTCCCGAAGGGCCAGGACCTGCTGCTCGCGTTCGCGACCGAGGCCGAGTATCCCGCGTTCGTCACCGAGTCGGCGCTGGGCCAGGGCGGCCCGGTGCAGGTCCGGGCCGCGCGGGACGGTCGCCACCACCGGGTGTGGCAGACCACCCAGGCGGCGGCGATCTTCGACACCACGGCGTGGAACTCCGGCCGCTACGCATGGACGCTGGACAGCACCAAGCCCAACTGGGGTGAGGTGATGCTCCACGAGGTGGGGCACGCCTTCGGCCTGGACCACTCACCGGCCGCCGACGAGATCATGTTCTGGCAGGCCGGCAACGGGGTCTACCCCGACGGGCACTTCCGCGCGCTGTACGACGCCGGCGACCTGGCGGGCCTGGCCACCGACGGCCTCGGCCAGGGCTGCTTCCACAAGGTCCGCTACCGGGTCGACGGGGCGGCGCGGGTCGAGCCGCCGCGGCCGCTGCCCTGACCGGTTGGCCGGCCCCACGGCCGCCTCACCCGAAAGGGTGAGTTTGCCGGAACTCCCCCGACGGGCACCGCTGAGAGGCGAACCGGAAAGGGGTGGAGCACATGGTTGTCCTGGGGTTGATCCTGTTGATCCTCGGGCTGGTCCTGAGCATGTCGCTGTTGGTGACGATCGGGGCGATCCTGCTCGTCGTCGGGCTGATCGTGAACCTGGTGCCGTTCGGTGGCACCCGGCGTCGGGTCTATTGACCGGCAGCAACTGACAGGCGCCCACTCAGCAGCGCCACAGCAACCGCCGCGGCCGTGACCGGCGTCCCCGATGAGGGGGTGTCAGTCGCGGCCGCGGCGCAGCTGTTCGTCGATCCAGAGCTTGGCGCTGCCGAAGAAGCCGGCCACGTCGTGGACGAGCTTCCCGAGCGCATCCTGCGTGGAGCGGAACGCCTCGGTGTAGCTGTCCGCCGCCTGCCTCGCCGCATCGGACATGCTGGCCGCGGCGTCCTCGTCCCGTCGCGGATAGCTCCCGCCGAGGATCGCGGTGTAGTCACCGGAGTCGACCCAGCGTCGCAGCTCGGCCGCCCGCACGGCGGCGTACGGATGGGACGCACGCTCGTTGAGCATCACCTTGAGGACCGAGTCGCGCAGGTCGGCGGTCTCGAGGTACTCCTGGCCCTGGGCGAAGAACGAGGTCTGGTCGAGCTCGCGGAGGTCGCCGGAGCCGCTGGCCAGCTTCATGTGCACCCGGAACGCCACGGCCGGGTCCTGGGTCGCGAGCAGCCCCGCCCGGTCGGCGGAGAGCTCGGACTTGCGCGACCACTCGAAGAGACCGGCGATGATGACCCGGATCCCGAGCGCTCCACCGGGGATGGAGTTCCAGACGCCGGTCATGTTCATCAGCCACAGGAGGAGGGTCCGATAGACCGCGTGGCCGCTGAGCGCGTGGCCGAGCTCGTGCGCGACCACGAACCTCATCTCGTCCTCGTCGAGGAGGTCGAACAGCGCGGAGTTGAGCACGATGATCGGCTTGTCCAGGCCGATCGTCATCGCGTTGGTGATCGGGTAGTTGACGACGAAGACCTCGGGGAGCTCATCGACGTCGAGCACGCGGCCGACCTCGGCCAGCACGCGGTGGACCCCGGCGAACTGCCGCTCGTCGACGCGGATGCCGCCACCGATGAAGTCGAGGCGCACCTTCCGCTCGTTGACGAACCCCGACAGCGCCTTCAGCACGGTGTCGAAGCCCCTGAGCCTGCGCAGGGCCACCAGCGCGCCGCGGTCGGCGGGGTGCTCCCACGCCCGCGAGCTGATGCCGGTGAGGGTGGACCGCGGTCGGGCCGGCGTCGTCGTCACGTCCGAAGCCTAGGCTGAGCGCCGCAGGTACACGGGAAGACGGATCAGGAGGCCTGGGTCACCTCTGCCGACCCCGTCACGGGGGCGGGATCGTCGCCTCGTGCTTGCCCGGCTTCGGCTCGGCGGTCATGAACCGCCACACCAGGCCGTGCGCCGACAGCACGAGGAGGATGAGCAGGATCGCCTCGACCTGGATGCCCTTGAGGTGGAGCGGCTTCCCGACCTCTGGCACGAGGCCCACGACGGCGATCAGCGCGTAGATGACGACGGTGGCCACCCGGGTCGCGCTGTCGTCGACGTCCGAGCGACGGCTGTGCGGCAGCGCCCGCAGGGAGGTCACGAGCCCGACGATCGCGATGCCGACGAAGCTGATCCGCCAGACCGTCGACGTACCCTCGCCGCCGACCTGGGCGAACAGCCCCATCAGCGCGGGCAGGAGCAGGGCCAGATAGACCCCGCCGACCGCGGTGCGGGTCTCCGGGTCGTGCAGCCACTGCGGGTTGCCCTGGAGGATCTGCCACCAGAACCCGAGCAGTGCGAAGCAGGTCGCCGAGAACAGGGCGTAGAAGGTGGAGATGTCCATGCGGGGCTCCGGGTCAGGGTTCAGCTGCTCCCCGTCGAGGGGCTGAGGCTACTGGCCGCCCGCGCCCGTGCGCACCGCCAAATTTCGGGGCTTGGCGGTCTTCGGTCCGCGCGGACTACCCCTCCCGCACCGGGATCCGCACGCCGCGCTCCTCGGCCACCTCCACGGCCCGGTCGTAGCCGGCGTCCACGTGCCGGATCACGCCCATGCCCGGGTCGTTGGTGAGCACCCGCTCGATCTTCCGGGCGGCCAGCTCGGTGCCGTCGGCCACGGTGACCTGGCCGGCGTGCAGCGACCGGCCGATGCCCACCCCGCCGCCGTGGTGGAACGACACCCAGGTGGCACCCGACGCGGTGTTGACCAGCGCGTTGAGGATCGCCCAGTCCGCGATGGCGTCGGAGCCGTCGATCATCCCCTCGGTCTCGCGGTACGGCGAGGCGACCGACCCGCAGTCGAGGTGGTCCCGGCCGATCACGATCGGCGCCTTGAGCTCGCCCGAGGCGACCATCTCGTTGAACTTCAGCCCGGCCAGGTGGCGCTCGCCGTAGCCGAGCCAGCAGATCCGGGCCGGCAGCCCCTGGAAGTGCACCCGCTCGCCGGCCATGGTGATCCACTTGCGCAGCCGCTCGTTGTCGGGGAACAGCTCGAGGATCGCCCGGTCCGTCGCGGCGATGTCGGCGGGGTCGCCGGACAGCGCGGCCCACCGGAACGGGCCCTTGCCCTCGCAGAACAGCGGCCGGATGTAGGCGGGGACGAAGCCCGGGTAGTCGAAGGCGCGGGCGTAGCCGGCGGTGCGGGCCTCGCCGCGCAGGGAGTTGCCGTAGTCGAAGACCTCGGCGCCTGCGTCCTGGAACTCGACCATCGCCCGCACGTGGGCCGCCATCGACTCCTGCGCCCGCTTCGTGAAGCCGCGCGGGTCCTCGCGGCGCTCGCGGTCCCAGTCCTCGAAGGCGGTGCCGACGGGCAGGTAGTAGAGCGGGTCGTGCGCCGAGGTCTGGTCGGTGACGACGTCGATGAGCCGCCCGTCGCCGCTGCGCACCCGGTCGAGGTGGCGCTCGAGGAGGGCCGGCACGAAGCCCGGGAACTCGAAGGCCCGGTCGTAGCCGCCCTTGCGGGCCTCGTCGCGGATCGAGTTGCCGTAGTCGAAGACCTCGGCGCCCCTGTCCTGGAACTCGACCATCGCCCGCACGTGGGCCGCCATCGACTCCTGCGCGCGCTTGGTGAAGCCGACGGGATCCTCGGTGCGCTCCTTCTCCCAGTCCTCGAAGGCCACACCCGCGGGCAGGTAGAACAGCGGGTCGTGCGCCGACGTCTGGTCGGTGACGATGTCGATCGGGGCGTCCAGCTCCAGCAGGTGCGGCAGCAGCACCGAGGCGTTGCCGAGCACGCCTATCGACAGCGGCCGCCGCTCGTCGCGCGCCTCGACCGCCATCCGCACCGCGTCCTCGAGCGAGTCGGCCTGCACGTCGAGGTAGCGGTGGTCGATCCGTCGCTGGATGCGGCTCTGGTCGCACTCGATGCAGATGACCACGCCGTCGTTCATCGTCACCGCGAGCGGCTGGGCGCCACCCATGCCACCGAGGCCGGCCGTCACCGTGATGGTCCCGGCGAGCGTCCCCTCAAACCGCTTGTCGGCAACTGCGGCGAACGTCTCGAAGGTGCCCTGGAGGATCCCCTGGGTGCCGATGTAGATCCACGAGCCCGCGGTCATCTGGCCGTACATGGTCAGCCCGAGCTCCTCGAGCCGTCGGAACTCGTCCCAGTTCGCCCAGTCCGGCACCAGGTTGGAGTTGGCGATCAGCACTCGCGGCGCCCACTCGTTGGTCTTCATGACACCGACCGGCTTGCCGGACTGCACGAGCATGGTCTCGTCGTCGGCCAGCGTGGTCAGGGTGCGCACCAGCGCGTCGTAGGCCTCCCAGCTGCGGGCGGCCTTGCCGGTGCCGCCGTAGACGACGAGGTCCTCGGGACGCTCGGCGTTCTCCGGGTCGAGGTTGTTCATCAGCATCCGCAGCGGCGCCTCGGTCTGCCACGAGCGGGCGGTCAGCTCGGTCCCGTGGGCGGCGTGGATGGGAAGGCGGGGGTTCGACGAGCTCATGTCGCCATGAAACCGCCCGGCCGGGGCCGCGGCCAGCCCCGTCGGGCCCAGTCGCGTCTTGTATCTGAGACAGCCGTGACCTTCGGTGCTACCTGCAAATGACCTGCCATAGCCATTCTCACCGTCCACGACCCTCGCTAGCGTGTCGGGTCCGCGGCACACCGGGAGGCCTCCGTGGGCGATGTGCTTCTTTCCGAGCGCGAGCAGGCCGCGCTGCGGTTCGTGCTGGCCGCGGAGCCGTCCCCGGGACAGGCGCTTCCCGACGTCGCGACGCTCGAGCGCCTGGCCACGCTGGTCCGGTGCGACGTGGTCGGTGCGACGATCGCAGACTCCGAGGGGTACGTCGTCGGCGAGGTGGCGCTCCCTCGCAACGACGGAGACGCGCTCGACGAGCACGCCTGTGACGGCCCGCTGCGCATCGGCCTGGTGCACTGGTCGCGGGTGCCGGACCACGCGGAATGGCTCAGGTCGCTGGGGTACTCCGACTCGCTCGTGGTGGGCTTCCGCCACCGCAAGGACGGCGTCGTCCAGGTGTGGTGGGACCGCCGGTCCGGATCGTTCTCGGAGCGGGACCGCG
Organism: Nocardioides sp.; assembly: GCF_036274455.1. Classification (GTDB taxonomy): domain Bacteria; phylum Actinomycetota; class Actinomycetes; order Propionibacteriales; family Nocardioidaceae; genus Nocardioides. The sequence goes on from NZ_DASUFR010000251.1 coordinate 40,903, forward strand.
CCATCCTCACGATGATCGCGCCCGCGGTGCACCGTCTCGTGCGCGACGACACGACCCCCAGCCTGCCTGCGTCCCTGACGGTGCAGGAGCGCCGCACGCTCATGCTCGTCGCCGCCGGGTTCTCCAACGGTGAGATCGCGGCGAAGCTGGGCGTGGCCACGAGCACGGTGCGCAAGCACCTCGAGCACTCCTACCGCAAGCTCGGGGTCTCCAACCGCCTCGCGGCTGCGGTTGCGCTGCGCGGCGAGCTGGTGGCTCCCCCGGAGCTCCTGGAGAAGGTCTCGGGCGACGACTGAGGCGCCGTGGCGGGCCCACAAGATTCGCGCAAACGCGAATGGTGCCGCCACCCGCCTCCCCGTTACCAAGGACTGAACCAACAGATCCGGGGGGACACATGCACCTCGTCAAGCGCTTCAGCGCACTCTTCGTCACCGCGAGCCTCACGGCCGCGGTCCTCACCGCGGTCCCGCCAGGCGCGACCGCCACGGCTTCGGCCACGACCGACCAGGCACCGACCGCGCGCACGACGCGGGCGCAGGTGGTGCTGAACTGGGAGCGCATCGCCTTCCGCACCGTCTACGTCGATGCGGCGACGCCGATCCCGGTCGGCGTACCGGTCCTCGGCTACACCTCGCTGGCCGTGCACCGCGCCGTCCAGACCTCGCTCGGGAGCCACCGGGAGTCCTCCGAGCGCGCGGCAGTGGTCGCGGCGGCCTACCAGGTGCTGCAGCACTACTACCCGAAGCTGCGCGGCAAGCTCGGCGCCGACCGCGCCGCCGGCCTTGCCTCGGTGGAGCCCGGGCCGGCCAAGCGGTTCGGGGTCAAGGTGGGCAAGCGAGCCGCCCGTGGGCTGATCGACGAGCGCCGCGACGACGGCTACCTGGACCCGACGATCCACTACAGCAAGCCGCCGGGAGTCGGTGTGTGGCAGCCGCCCGCCAGCGGGGACATGCTCGCCGCCTGGCTCGGGTCGATGAAGCCGCTGGTGACCAAGAAGCGCGTCGGCGTCGACGGCCCCGACCCACTGACGAGCGCGGCCTACGCCTCGCAGTTCGAGGAGGTGAAGAGCCTGGGGAGCGCGACCTCGACGACGCGCACCGAGGCCCAGCGGCAGACCGCGCTGTTCTTCAACTACAACGCCGCCACCGCCGTGGCCGACGCGGTGATCCGCTACCTCGAGGGTCAGGGACACCCGCTCACCCTCGCCGAGACCGCACGGCTGTTCGCCGCCTTGCACGCCGCGATGACCGATTCCCTCATCCAGTGCTGGCAGCACAAACGGGACGTCGGGTTCTGGCGCCCCTCGCAGGCCATCGCGGGAGCCGCGAACGACGGGAACCCTTCGACGAACCCGCCGGCGACGACGTGGACGCCACTGCTCCCCAACCCGCCGTACTCCGACTATGTCAGCGGGCACGGCTGCCTGACCGGGCCGGCGGTCGAGGTGGTCCGCAAGACGCTCGGCGAGAAGACGCCGCTCGAGCTGGTCTCGCCCAACTCGCCGACGCACCGGACCTACCCGACGCTGCGCGGCATCGAGCAGGACGCGTTCATGGCGCGGATCTGGTCGGGGCTGCACTTCCGGACCGCGATGGCCGACTCCTACCGCATCGGCCACATCACGGCTCGACGGGTGCTGGCGGCTCTCGACTGATCGCGTGGCCGGCCTGACCGGGTGCTCCCCGGTCAGGCCAGGCCGCCCACCACGCCTTCGACGGCGGTGACGACGGCGCCCGACGCGACCAGCTCGACGGCGGTCTCGATCTCGGGTGCCAGGTGACGGTCGGGGCCGGGGCCTTCGACACCGTGGCTGCGGAACAGGGCGACCACCGCGGCAGTGGCCGGGGACGGCTCGAGCGGCGCGCGCAGGTCGAGTGCGCGCGCCGCGGTGAGCAGCTCGACGGCGAGCACCCGCGTCAGCCCGTCGACCGAGCGGCGCAGCTTGCGGGCGGCCGACCAACCCATCGACACGTGGTCCTCCTGCATCGCGCTGGAGGGGATGGAGTCGACGCTGGCGGGGACCGCGAGCCGCTTCAGCTCCGAGACGATGGCGGCCTGGGTGTACTGCGCGATCATGTGGCCGCTGTCGACACCCGGGTCGCCGGCCAGGAACGGCGGCAGCCCGTGGTTGCGGGCCTTGTCGAGGAACCGGTCGGTGCGCCGTTCGCTGATGCTCGCCACGTCGGCGGCGACGATCGCGAGGAAGTCGAGCACGTAGCCGACGGGTGCGCCGTGGAAGTTGCCGTTGGACTCGACCCGGCCATCCTCAGCGAGCACCACCGGGTTGTCGACCGCGGAGGCGAGCTCGCGACCGGCCACGGTGGCCGCGTGCTCGACGGTGTCGCGCGCGGCTCCGTGAACCTGCGGCGAGCAGCGCAGGGAGTAGGCGTCCTGCACCCGGTTGCAGTCCGGGCCGCGGTGGCTCGCCACCACGCCCGAGTCGGCCAGGATGGCGACCAGGTTGGCGGCCGAGAGCGCCTGGCCCGGGTGCGGCCGGATGGCCTGGAGCTCGGGGGCGAAGACCCGGTCGGTGCCGAGCTGGGCCTCGACCGACATCGCAGCCGCGACGTCGGCGGTGCGGAGCAGCCGGCGCAGGTCGGCGACCGCCATGACCAGCATCCCGAGCATGCCGTCGGTGCCGTTGATCAGCGCGAGCCCCTCCTTGGCCACGAGCTCGACGGGGGTGAGCCCGGCGGCCGCGAGAGCTTCGGCGGCGGGCCGGCGGACCCCGTCGCGGTCGCGGACCCAGCCCTCACCCATCAGGGCCAGCGCGCAGTGCGCGAGCGGGGCCAGGTCGCCGGAGCAGCCGAGCGAGCCGTACTCGTGCACCACCGGCGTGATGTCGTGGGAGAGCAGCGCGGCCAGGAGCTGCGCGGTCTCCCGGCGTACGCCGGTGTGCCCGGTGGCCAGCGTCGAGAGCCGGAGCAGCATCAGCGCCCGGACCACCTCGCGCTCGACCTCGGGGCCGGAGCCGGCGGCGTGGGAGCGGACCAGCGAACGCTGCAGCTGGGCGCGCATCTCGGTCGGGATGTGTCGGGTCGCCAGCGCGCCGAAGCCGGTCGAGATGCCGTAGGCCGGCGTGGGCGCGGCCGCGAGCTCCTCGACCACCTCCCGGGCCCGGTCGATGGCGGCCAGGGCCGCCTCGCTGAGCGCGACCGGTGCGCCGTCCCGGGCCACAGCCACGACGTCCTCGGGGGCGAGCGGGCCGACGTCGACGGTCACGGGAGACATGCGTTCATCCAACGACTCCGCCGCCCGCTCGGCCAGAGGTGCCGACTCGTTGGAGTCTCGGATGCGAGACCAGCTCGCTTGTAACTCCGTGTTAGGACAACTGGGTCCGTGTTCTGACACTGTCCTTGCGGACCTAACACGGAGTTACATGCGCGCGGGTGGCGGACCGGGGTGCCGGAAAAGTCACGGACCACCAGTCGGGATCGGCACCGACGCGCGGGCCCCGGCGGCGTTCAATCGGTCCGTGACCGCGCTCGCCCACGTCGCCACCGAGGTCGGCACCGGCCGGCGGTGGGCGATGCTCGCGGCCAGCACGCTGGCGCAGGCATCGACCGCGGTGATGGTGCACGGTCCGGCGTTCCTCATCGCAGCGCTCCACGAGCAGCTCGGGCTCTCGCTCGCCGAGGCCGGGCTCGTCGCGGCGGCGCCCATGGTGGGCGTGATGGTCGCCCTGGTGCCGTGGGGCATCGTCACCGACCACCGTGGTGAGCGGCTGGTGCTGCTGCTCGGGCTGGTCGGGGCGGCCGTCCTCGGCGCCGGGGCGGCGCTGTCGGGCCAGGTGACACTGCTCGCCCTCGGGCTGGGGCTGGCCGGGGTCGCCGCGGCCAGCAGCAACGTGGCCAGCGGACGGGTGGTGGTCGGCTGGTTCCCGGCCGGCCGACGCGGGCTGGCCATGGGGATCCGGCAGATGGCGCAGCCGGTGGGCGTCGGCGTCGCCGCTGCGACGATGGCCGTGGTGGCCGATCGCCACGGGCCGTACGCCGCGGTGTGGGTCCCGGTCGCGGCCTGCGTCCTGGCCGCCGTTCTCGTCGCCCTCGTCGTCACCGACCCGCCCCGGCCGGCGCGCGGCCCGACGGCCGCCCCGAACCCCTACCGCGAGGACCGCTACCTCCAGCGCATCCACGGCGTCTCGGTGCTGCTGGTGGTCCCGCAGTTCGTGGTGTGGACCTTCGCGCTGGTGTGGCTGGTCCAGGACCGGGACTGGTCACCCGGCGCGGCGGGTGCGCTCGTGGCCGGCGCCCAGGTGGCCGGGGCACTCGGCCGGATCGGCGCCGGTCAGCTCTCCGACGTGGTGGCCAGCCGGATGCGGCCGCTCCGCTGGGTGACGGTCGCGGCGGCCGCCACGATGCTGCTGCTCGGGGCGACCGCCGGGTGGGCCGGCCAGGTCGCCGTACCGCTCGTCGTCGTCGCGACCGTGGTCACGGTGGCCGACAACGGGCTGGCCTTCACCGCGGTCGCCGAGCGGGCCGGACCGTTCTGGTCCGGCCGCGCCCTCGGCGTGCAGAACACCGCGCAGTTCCTCGCCGCGGCGGCGGTCCCGCCGCTCGCGGGACTGGCCGTGGCCGGGCTCGGCTACCCCGCGACGTTCGCGCTGGCGGCGGTGTTCCCGCTGACCGCGCTGGCGCTGGTGCCGGTCAGGGACGAGCGCGAGCTCGCCTGACGGCGCTGACGCACCCAGTGCCCCAGGTTCACCAGCCCGAACCCGACCACGAAGATGGTCAGGGTCACGACGCCGTAGGCGAGCGGGAACTCCTGCCGCTCGAAGGCCCCACCGGCGGACTCGTTCATCGCGTCGAGGGTCAGGTAGAGGGTCTGGAACACGAACGCCCACAGGTAGGCGATCGCGTACGTCGTGTTGGCCGCGAGGCGGCTGCGCAGGAAGAAGCCGAGCGGGAACGCGCTCAGGATCGTGACGACGGCGATCATCGCGGCGTGCCTTCAGTCGGTGATCGACGCGGTGCGCCGGGGCGTGGAGAACATCAGCACGACGGCGACGACGGTGAGCAGCACGCTCGCGCCGACCAGCGCCTTGATGGCCATCGGGACGTCGACGAAGAACGCCGGCAGGCCGGTCAGCGTGATCAGGATGATCACACCGGCGGCGATCCGCAGCGCGACGCGGTTGCCGCGCCAGGCGAGGACGACGGCGACGATCCCGATGATCCCGAGCAGCGAGTCGACCACGAGGATCGCCAGGGGTGGGCCGGTCTCGCCGTCGGGCGGAGCGGTGAAGACCGAGGGCAGGTTGCCGACCGAGTAGAGCCCGGCCAGCACGAGGCCGATCTTCTGCTGGGTCGTGGTGTGGGCCCGGTCGGTGGTGACAGTGGTGGTGGTCATGGTTGCCTCCGAGGGAGTGGTGGTCGGAACGGCTCCACGTTCTGACGACGGAGGCACCCCCATCCAGAGCATGTCCTCCCCGGGAGTTCCTGACCAGCCTCGCAGGCCCGGGAAGAACCTCCCGGGCGCAGGGGGCCCGCTGCCCCCGATGATGGTGCTGTGCCGATCACCGTGCTGCTCGCCGACGACCACCCCGTGGTGCGGCGCGGACTGGCGGCGTTGCTCAGCACCCTCGACGACTTCGAGGTGGTGGCCGAGGCGGAGGACGGCGAGGCCGCGGTCCGCGAGGCCCAGCTGACCAAGCCCGACGTCGTGCTCATGGACGTCCGCATGCCCGGGCTCGACGGCGTCGAGGCGACCCGGCGGATCCGCAAGGCCGTGCCGGACACGGCGGTGCTGATGCTGACGATGTACGACGAGGACACCACGGTCTTCACCGCCATGCGGGCCGGCGCCCGTGGCTACCTCCTCAAGGGCGCGGAGCAGGACGAGATCGCCGGCGCGATCCGCGCCGTCGTCCGCGGCCAGGCGATCTTCGGGGCCGCGATCGCCTCGCGGCTGCTCGACCACTTCGCCAACCCGCCCGCCGCCGTCGCCGACGACCCGTTCCCCGAGCTCACCGCCCGGGAGAAGGAGATCCTCGAGCTGCTCGCCCAGGGCCGGCGTACCTCCGAGATCGCCTCCGCGCTCCACCTCTCGCCCAAGACGGTGAGCAACAACCTCACCACGATCTTCGCCAAGCTCGAGGTCAGCGACCGGACCGCGGCGGTGATCCGGGCCCGCGAGCGCGGGCTGGGGAGCTGACGTGGAGGCCCTGCCGCTGACGACCGCGGTGGTCTCGGCGTCGTTCGCCCTGAGCGGGTGCGCGCTCCTGCTTCGTCGTCGCGCGATGGTGTCCGCGCTGCTGCTCGTGGCCGGCGGGGGCGTCGGGGTGGTGGCCGGGGTGCTGCTCGCGCGCGGTCACAGCGACACGGCCGCGGCCACCGCGACGTTCGCCGGTGCCGTGCTCCTCCCGCTGGCCCTGGCGCTCTACCCCGAGCCGCGCTGGCGGCGGGTCCCCGACTTCCTCGGTCTCGTCGTGCTGGCGGGCTGCGGCACCGTCGCCACGGCGTACCACGAGCCGGACGTGACCGCGCTGATGGCGATCGTGCAGGGCTGCGCCTTCGTGGCCCACACCTGGTGGCGGATCGAGACCTCGGACGGTCCGGTCCGCCGCAGCCTGACCTGGATGGTGCTGGCCGTGACGACCACGGTGCTCGTCTACTTCGTCCTCAGCTTCTCGTCGGAGGCGAGCTCGGCCGGTCTGACCGACTGGGGGCTCCTCGTGTTCGCCCTCGTCGGCCCGGCGCTCTACGTCGGCGCGACGCTGCCCGACCTGGTCGACGTCCGCGGGCTGGTGGTGTCCACCGTGGTGACCACCGTCGCGCTGGTCACCGTGATGTCGGTGTTCGTCCTGGAGCTGTCGCTGCTCGACGCACTCGGGGCGCACGACCTCAACACCGGAGCACTCGCCGTGCTGGCCGCGCTGGCCGCCGTGGCCTTCCAGCCGACCCGGGTGGTGCTCCGCGGGGTCGTCGACCAGCTGCTGTTCGGCGAGCGGCCCGACCCGCTCGGCGCGGCCTCGACGGTGGCGGGCCGGATCGGGGAGGACCCGCAGATCGCGCTGCGCGCGATCCGGGAGGCGCTGGTGATCCCGTACGCCGCGCTGCTGGTCGACGGCGTCCCGCTGGCGGCCTCGGGGGCCGAGACCACGCACACCCGCACACTCGACCTGGACGGCGCCGGCGAGCTCGTGGTCGGGCTGCGGCCCGGGGACCTGACCTTCTCCCCCGGCGACGAGCAGGTGCTGCGGCTGACGGTGCCCCTGCTCGCGCAGACCCTGCGGACCCGCGCCCTCGCCGAGGACCTCATCGAGTCGCGCGGCCAGACGATCGCCGCGGTCGAGGAAGAGCGGCGCCGGCTGCGCCGGGAGCTGCACGACGGGCTCGGGCCGCGGCTGTCCGGGGTGGCGTTCACCTCCGATGCGGCGCGGAACCTGATCCGGACCGACCCCGCGGCCGCCGAGCAGATGGTGGCCCAGCTCCGGGCGGACACGGTGGCCGCGATCGAGGAGATCCGCCGGATGGTCTACGCGATGCGGCCTCCGGCCCTCGACGAGCTGGGGCTGGTGCCGGCGCTGCGCCAGCAGGCGGTCGGGCTGCGCAACCGGGCCGGCGAGCCGGTGGCGGTGCAGGTGACCGCGCCCGAGGAGCTCCCCGACCTGCCCGCCGCGGTCGAGGTGGCGGCGTACCGCATCGTCACCGAGGCGCTCACCAACGTGGCACGGCACAGCACCAGTGCCTCGGCGTCGGTGCGGCTCGACCCCGCCTCCGACGGGCTGCACGTGGAGGTCACCGACCGCGGCACGTCTGATGCCTGGCGGCCGGGCGTCGGCCTGTCGTCGATGCGCGAGCGCGCGGCCGAGCTCGGCGGGACGCTCGAGGCCGGGCCAGGACCGACCGGCGGCCGGGTCGCGGCGCTGCTGCCGCTCTGATTGTGCGCACCGAGGGCGGGTACCGCTCCCGGCGTACGGGGCCCACTCAGGGAGGAACCTCATGTCCAACAGCACCGCCGTGATCATCGTGATCGTCGCGATCGTCGTCGTGGCCCTGATCGTGGCCGCAGTGGTCGTCCGCACCAGGGGCCGCGAGCGTCGCGCCCGCCAGGCGAACGAGTTGCGCACCCACGCCGCGGGACAGTCGGCCGAGGTCGAGTACGCCCAGCGCGAAGCCGCCGCCCGCCAGGCCGCGGCCGACCAGGCCGCCGAGGAGGCTCAGCTCGCCCAGGCCCGGGCCGAGGAGGCGCACCGCGAGGTCGTGCAGAGCGAGGCCCAGCAGGAGGACACGCTCCGCGAGGCCGACCGCCTCGACCCGCACGTCGATCCCTCCAGCCCCGACTACAAGCCCGGCGACGTCTCCCCACCCCGCAGCAACCCCTGACCTCGTCCGCCCCCGGGATAGTCCCAGACCTTCCCGACCGGCCTCAGCGCTCGCTGCGTTGGGAACGTCTGGGACTGTCCCGGCGGGGCAGACGGACGCGGACCCCTAGCCTGTCGGCCATGGCACAGGTGCCGGCGGCGACGAGGACGTTGCGGGTGCTGCGCTACCTCGCCAGCCAGCCGGACCCGGTGCCGCTGGAGGCGATCGCGCGAGCGTGCTCGCTGCCCCGCTCCTCGGCCTACCACCTGGTCACCGCGATGGTGGCCGAGGGCTTCGTGGTGCACCTCGCCGACGAGCACCGCTACGGGCTCGGCGTGGCGGCGTTCGAGGTCGGCAGCGGGTACGCGCGGCAGGCGCCGCTCCAGCGCATCGCCCGGCGGCCGCTGGCCGAGCTGGTCGACCGGGTGCAGCAGAGCGCGCACCTCGCCGTCCTGCACGGCTCGGACGTCCTCTACGTGCTCGAGGACCGCGCTCCCGGCCGGCCGCCGCTGGTCACCGACGTGGGCGTCCGGCTCCCGGCCCAGCTGACCGCCTCTGGTCGCGCGATCCTGGCCCATCTGCCACCGGCGCAGGTGCGCGCGCTCTATCCGTCGTCCGCGGCGTTCGTCCAGCGCCACGGCACCGGTCCCACGTCGCTGAGCGCCCTGCGCGGGCTGCTCACCGAGACCCGCCAGCGCGGCTACGCCACCGAGACCGGCGAGGTGACCCCCGGCCTGTCGTCGGTCGCCGCCGCGGTCCTCGACCACAACGGCTTCCCCCTGGCCGGGGTGGCGGTGACCTACGCCGAGGGCGACGCGGACCCGGCCTCCCTCGCGGGCGACGTACGCCGGACCGCCCGGCTCCTGAGCACCCGGCTGGGCGGACGCGGCTGACCTGGGCGAAGGGGCGCCCGACCGTCCGGATGACGGTGAGGTTCACGCGGAGCGGGGACGTCGTCGTTGTACGTCGAGGTCGCTAACGGTCGAGGCACCGGGGGCCACAGGTTCGTCGGCTGGCCGACAGACCTCTCGGTGGGACGACGAAGGTTTGTCGTCCAACCGAGAGTTACGTCGGCCAGC
>NZ_DASUFR010000252.1:0-25741 GCF_036274455.1 Nocardioides sp.
GAACGGCCTCGCACCTCAGCCACCGTGGTGGCCCGCCGCTGGTCGAGCCTGTCGAGACCTCCGCAGCGATGGCGCCTGCTGGCCCGCCGCTGGTCGAGCCTGTCGAGACCTCCGCAGCGATGGCACCTGCTGGCCCGCTGCTGGTCGAGCCTGTCGAGACCTCCGCAGGGTAGGCACCCGGATGGGTCCCAGCGCCGGGTCACCTGGCTTCGAGGCTCGGCCGTGAACGGCCTCGCACCTCAGCCACCGTGGTGGCCCGCTGCTGGTCGAGCCTGTCGAGTCCTCCGCGGCGATGGCACCTGCTGGCCTGCTGCTGGTCGAGCCTGTCGAGACCTCCGCAGCGATGGCACCTGCTTGCCCGTCGCTGGTCGAGCCTGTCGAGACCTCCGCAGCGATGGCACCTGCTGGCCCGCCGTGCCTGTCGCTGCGTGGGGTGGGTTGCCTACCGTGCGGTGGTCTCGTCGCGCCCGTTGCGGCTTCGCAGGCTCAGCCGCAGGGCGCGCTCGACCTTCGTGAGCGACGCAGACCTCTCGTTCCTCGCGGTCTGCTGCTCACTCGCTCGGGCCGCCGAACATGATCTCGTCCCAGCTCGGCACCGAGGCGCGGCCGCGGGTCTTCTTGACCGGGCGGCGCACCGGCTCGGGCTCGGGCTCCGGGTCGTCGAGGGCCATCGCACCGGCCGCGTCGTCGACGAGGTCCGTCTCGAGACCGGGCCGGTCGTCGAGGCCCTGCCCGTCCAGATAGGCCTCGATGGGCTCGTCGGTGATCCCGAGGACGTCGTCACCGAGGGTGAGCTGGTGCTGGTCCTCGGTGGGCACCGCGGCCAGCCGGCGGACACCGGGCTCGGGCTCCGGCTCGGCAGCGGGGTCGGGCAGGTCGCCGACCAGCCAGCGGGCGTCGTCGTTGTCGAGCACCACGAAGTTGCCGGGCTGGTCGTAGGTGAGCTCGGCCAGGCCGTCGCGGCCCTGCACAGAGAACCGCCCGGTGAGCGCCCAGCGGCCGTCCTCGCGCCGCCAGGAGTCCCAGGCCACGACCTCGGGGTCGACGTTGCGCCCGTGCAGGTGACGGGTGATCGCGTCGCCCAGCGTCCGCGCGCCGTGCGGCGGCTCGCCGGCCGGGCGGCGGATGGAGGAGCGCTGGGCCCGCTCGGCGACGTGCTCGCGCTCGGCGAGGACCGGTGCGGCGTAGGGCATGACCTTCTCGACGGTGGTCCCTGCGGCAGCCGCGACCGACTCGGGTGTCTCCCCGGCCCGGATCCGGGCCTGGATGTCACGGGGTCGAAGCATGCTGTCCATCTGGGTTTCCACCTTGGGCACCGGTTTCTCAGGTCGGGTCGTGGGCTGGGTGCCGAGCGCCGCCCTCAACCGGGCGTCGATCTCGACGGTGAACTCGGCTCCGGCCGGGTCGTGCGGGTCGGCCAGCCGCAGGAAGCGGCCGTCCGGACTGAGCCCGATGAGGACCAGGTATCCCCGCGGTGCACCGCCAGGGCGCGCCTCGGCCGCGGGTGGGCTCGGGGTGCGTTCTGGTGCCGGCATGCTGTGTCAGTTGCCCTGTCGTGGTCCTCTGTCCGGATGGGACGACCCTACGTCAGCGACGCGCCCGGGCGGGGGACCGTGAGCGCGCCACGCCGGGTCCGATCCTCCGTCAGTCGCCCAGCACCCGGCGCAGGTAGTCGTTGGCGAAGACCCGCTGCGGGTCGAGCCGGTCGCGCATGGCCAGGAAGTCTCCGAAACGGGGGTAGGCCGGCGCCAGGTCGGCCGCCTTCCGGGTGTGCACCTTGCCCCAGTGTGGCCGCCCGTCGTGGTCGCGCAGGATCGGCTCCATCAGCGCGAAGTAGTAGCGGTGCTCGGCGTCGCGATGGGTGTGGAAGGCGAGGTAGAAGGAGTCCCGGCCGCTCGCGGTCGAGAGCGGGATGTCCTCGGCGGGGGCGACCCGGATCTCGACCGGGAAGCTGATCCGCAGGTCGCTCGCGTCGAGCGCCTTGCGGCACTGGCGGAGCACCTCGAGGCCGGCCGCGCGCGGGACGGCGTACTCCATCTCCCTGAAGACCACCCGGCGCGACGCGGTGAAGACCCGGTGGGGGACGTCGGAGTAGGTGCGTGCGCTGAGCAGGGAGGCCGCCATCCGGTTCATCCGCGGGATCACGCGGGGGACCCGGTTGGCGCCGGCGGTGAGGACGCCGAAGGCGGTGTTCTGGAGGAACTCGTCGTCCAGCCAGCCCCGGAACCGGGGGACCGGCCTGGCCACGGAGAGGTCGGTGCCGCGCCGGGTGTTGCGCTTGGTCAGCATCCGGTCGGTGTGCGGGAACCAGTACATGTCGACGTGGTCGGCCGCCTCGGTCATCTCGTCGAACGTGCCGAGCGCCTCCTCCCACGACATCGGGTGCTCCTGCGCCTCGAGGACGAAGACCGGCTCGACGCGGAAGGTGATCGTGGTCAGGATCCCGAGCGCGCCGAGCCCGACCCGGGCCACGTCGAGCACGTCCGCGTTCTCCGTCGGCGTGGCCCGCAGCAGCTCACCGGTCCCGGTGACGAGCTCCAGCCCCACTACCTGGGCGGCCAGCCCGGCCGCCGTGCCGCCGGTGCCGTGGGTCCCGGTCGAGATCGCCCCGGCCAGGGTCTGCTCGGCGATGTCGCCCATGTTGTGCAGCGACAGCCCGAGCCGCTCGAGCGCCGCATTGAGCTCCTTGAGCGGCGTGCCGGCGTACGCCGTGACCGTCAGCGCCTCCCGGTCGACCGCGACGATCCCGGTGAGCCCCTGCGGTCGGAGCATGGTGCCCTCCGGGGCCGAGATCGCGGTGAAGCTGTGGCCGGTGCCGACCATCTTGACCGTGTCGCCGCCGTCGAGGGCGCGGCGGACCTCCGCCACCACGTCGTCGGCGTTCGCCGGCGTGGCCTCACGTGTCGGCCGGGCCGTCTCCAGACGTGACCAGTTCGTCCAGGTGCTCACGCGGGGAGCCTATTGACCTCGTGGCATGGGTGCCCACGGCGGCCAGCACGCCGATCAGGCCGGAGCAGATCGGGACGAGGTACGCCGCGTGCGGGCCGTGCGCGTCAACGACGACCCCGGCCACCGCGGCGCCCGGCGCGATGCCGGCGGCGATCGTCGTGGTCAGCATCGCGATGCCCTCGGTGAGCCGGCTCGGCGGCACGGTCTGCTCGATGAACGACACCGCGGCGATCAGGGTGGGCGCGATCGCGAACCCGGCCAGGAAAAGCAGCACGCCCATCGCCACCGCTGAGTCGACCAGCGGCGTGGGGGCCATCAGCACCGTGAACGCGACGATGCCGATCCGCATCCGCGCGGCCGGGGTCCGGCGCCACGTGACCGCTCCAGTGATCACGCCGGCGACCAGCGACCCCAACGCCCAGAGGGCCAGGAGCAGTCCGGCGACCGACTTCTCACCGAGGCTGTCGGCGAAGGCGACCGTGACCACCTCGGTCGACCCGAAGATGCCGCCCATGGCCAGGCTGATCAGCGCGAGCGGGAGCAGTTGGCCCCAGGGCATCGCGACCTTGGCTCCGGTGCCGGTGCGGGTCGGGTGGACCGGCGGCTCGGTGGACCGGAGCGAGGTGAAGGCGATCGTCCCGGCGAGGCCGGCCACGATCGCCGCAACCAGGCCCGCGGAGGGGAAGAGGGTCGTGGCGAGCGCGGTGGCCAGCGGCGGGCCGATGAGGTAGACCGTCTCGTCGACCACCGCCTCGAGGGCGAACGCGGTCTCCCGCTCGGCCTGCACGTCCAGCGCGTTGGTCCAGCGAGCGCGGACCGCGGCCCCGATCGCGGGCATGGTCGCCCCCGCCAGCGCCGCGAACACGTGGGGGAGGGGCGTGCGGTGGCCCGCCTCGACGGCCCACACCAGCAGTGACAGGCTCACGGTGCACATCGCGCTCGCGGGCAGCAGGACCCGGGCCTGGCCGAGCCGGTCGATCAGCCGGCCCTGGATCAGGGCGGCGAGGCACGAGGCGATCACGAAGGCCGCGGAGATGCCGCCGGCCAGCCCGTAGGAGTCGGTCTCGGCCGAGACCATGAGCACGATGCCGAGAGTCACCATCGAGATCGGCAGCCGGGCCACAAAGCCGGTCGCCGAGAACGCGGCCGCACCCGGCCTGGACAGGACCTGGCGGTAGGCGGACAGCACGGGCATGGCCTTCCGAGGCTAGGCGTGACCGGCGACGTTGCCCAAGTCGTTATCAGCGGTCTGGGTCGACGCCGGGAGGACCCGCGCGGCCAGCGCCGCCAGCATCGCGGCGCCTAGCGGCACGAGGTAGGCCGGCGACGAGCCCGCGTGGTCGACCACGACCCCGGCGAGCGCCGCCCCGGGCGCCACCCCGGCGACGAGCCCGGTCTGCAGCAGGGCCATCCCCTCGGTCAGCCGCGACGGCGGCGTGACCTGCTCGATCATGGCGGTCGTCGCGATCAGCGTCGGTGCGATGGCGAGTCCGCCGACCAGCATCAGGGCGCCCATCAGCTCGATGCTCTGCACCAGCGCCAGCGGTGCCATCGCCACCACCAGGCCGACCGAGCCCCAGAGCACGCGCCGGGCCAGCCCGCGCTTGAACCTGATGGCCCCCGTGGCCGCCCCGGCGAGGAGGCTGCCGAGCGCCCACAGCGCCAGCAGGCCGCCGGAGGCCGAGCGCGCACCGTGGTCGGACGCGAAGGCGACCGTGATGACCTCGGCGGCGCCGAACATCAGGCCGAGCGCCACGCAGACGACCGTGAGCGGGGACAGGGTCCGCCAGGGCAGCGGCACCCGCGTCCCGGTGGAGGCGTCCCGCGGGTGTGCAGGCGGCTCGGTGCCCCGCTGGGCCGCGAAGGCCAGGCTGCCGCCGACCCCGGCCACCACGGTCGCTGCGATCCCCGCCACCGGATCGACCAGCGTGCCGAGAACGGTCACCACGATCGGCCCGAGCATGAAGACGGTCTCGTCGACCACCGCCTCGAACGCGTAGGCCGTCTCCACCTCGTCTGACAGTCCGGCCCGGTCGAGCACGTGGGCCCATCGGGTGCGCACGCAGGCGTCGATCGGCGGCAGGCTCGCGCCGGCCAGGCCCGCGGCGGCGTACGTCGTGGCCATCGGCAGGTCGGCCCGGACCGTGACCACGAGGACGGCCATCGCGCCGCCGAAGACGAGCGCGGCCAGCGTGAGCACCCGGCCCTGTCCGCGGGCGTCGACCAGCCGCCCGAACGGCAGCGCGACGACGGCGTTGGCGACCATGTAGGTCGCCGAGACCGATCCTGCGATGCCGTAGGAGCCGGTGTCCGACTGGACGAGCAGCAGCATCCCGAGCCCGGCCATGGACAGCGGCAGCCGGCCCACGAGGCCGGCGGCCGAGAAGCCGATGGCGCCGGGGCGCGAGAGCACCGAGCGGTACGACGAGAGCATCAGCCCTCACCGTAGGGGCGGCCACGCCCCGCGCGGCCCGGCCGGACCCGCTCCCTAGGATTGCGACGTGGAGCGTCCCGACGTAGCGCCGTACGACGCACTGCTGCTGGTCTCCTTCGGTGGGCCCGAGAAGCCCGACGACGTGGTCCCGTTCCTCGAGAACGTGACCGTCGGACGGGGCATTCCGCGGGAGCGGCTGGCAGAGGTGGGGGAGCACTACTCGCTGTTCGGTGGCCGTTCGCCGATCAACGACCTCAACCGTGCGCTGCTGGCCGGGATCGAGAAGGACCTGGCCGAGGCCGGCATCGACCTCCCGGTCTATTGGGGCAATCGCAACTGGGACCCCTACCTCACCGACGCCGTGCTGCAGATGACCGAGGACGGGATCACCCGCGCGGCCTGCTTCGTCACCAGCGCCTACTCGTCGTACTCCAGCTGCCGGCAGTACCGCGAGAACCTCTTCGACGCGGTGGCGGCGGTGCCGGGGGCGCCGGTCCTGGACAAGCTGCGGCACTACTTCAACCACCCGGGCTTCGTGGAGCCGGTGGTCGACGCCGTGCTGGCGGCGCTGGCCGGGCTGCCGGACGACGTCCGGGCCGGTGCCCAGCTGGCCTTCGTCACGCACTCCATCCCGCTGGCCATGGCCGAGACGTCGGGTCCCGGTGGCGGCGCGTACGTCGCCCAGCACCGTGACGTCGCCGCCGAGGTGGCCGTCCGGGTCGCTGAGGAGACAGGGGTCCGTCACGAGCACGCCCTGGTCTTCTGCTCCCGCTCCGGGCCGCCCCAGGTGCCGTGGCTGGAGCCGGACGTCAACGACCACCTCGAGGCGCTGCACGCTGGCGGCGTGCCTGCAGTGGTCCTGGTGCCGGTCGGCTTCGTCTCCGACCACATGGAGGTCGTCTACGACCTCGACACCGAGGCGATGGCGACCGCCGACCGGCTCGGGCTGCCCGCCCGGAGGGCTGCCACCGCGGGAGCCGACCCGCGGTTCGCGCCGATGGTCCGCGACCTCCTGCTCGAGCGCGCCGCCACCGAGCGCGGCGACGACGTGGCCCGGGCGAGCCTCGGCACCCTCGGGCCGCTGTGGGACCGCTGCCCGGTCGGCTGCTGCCCCAACCCGCGTGGCGAGCGCCCGGCCCTGTGCGGGGAGGAGGTGTGACGCTCCCCACGCCGCTGGCCGAGGAGCTGCTCGGGCTCGCCGTCGGTGCCGCCCGCTCCGCCAGCCGGCTGGTCGAGGCCGGGGCTGCCCGGGGAGTCGAGGTGGCCGCCACCAAGTCCAGTGACGTCGACGTCGTCACCGAGTCCGACCGCAGCGCCGAGCGGCTGATCCGCCGGGCGCTGCTCGACGCCCGCCCCGGCGACACCGTCCTGGGTGAGGAGGCCGAGGGTCAGCAGAGCGACGAGCCGGGCAGCACAGGGGTGCGCTGGATCGTCGACCCGATCGACGGCACCGTGAACTTCCTCTACGGGATCCCGCAGTACGCCGTCTCGATCGCCGCCGAGCTCGACGGCGAGGTGGTCGCGGGGGTGGTCCGCAACGTCGCCACGGGCGCGGAGTACACCGCCACCCTCGGCGGCCCGGCCCGGCGCGACGGCGTACCGATCCGGGTGCGTTCCGTCGTACCCCTGCACGAGCGGCTGATCGGGACCGGGTTCTCCTACGAGGCCCGGCAGCGGGAGATCCAGGCCGCGGCCCTGCTCCGCCTCCTGCCGCAGATCCGCGACATCCGCCGGTTCGGCTCGTGTGCCCTCGACCTGTGTGCGGTGGCGCAGGGATCCCTGGACGGGTACCTGGAGGAGGGTGTCAACCTCTGGGACCACGCAGCGGGCGGTCTGGTCGCGCGGGCCGCCGGGGCCAGGGTCGAGACCACCCTGGGCGTGGGCGGACGGACGATCGTGATCGCCGCTCCGGAGGGCGGATTCGACGAGTTCAGGCGTGCGATCGCCGGTGCTGGGTACCTCGCTGACTCAACGTCCTGAGAGCAGGAATAGCGGGGCTTCACCAGGTGTTCATCCCGCGCATCGGCCGTCGGTGTGACGTTCCCCGGTGGATGGTGCACAATCCTCCCCTGCCGGCGGCTCCAACCTGTCGGTCTCGGGGGATGACAGACGTGAGAACGGCCGAAGGGAGTGAGAGACATGGCGACGGACTACGACGCACCGCGCAAGAGTGACGAAGACCAGTCCGAAGAGAGCATCGAAGAGCTCAAGGCTCGTCGCCACGACAAGAACTCCGGCAAGGTCGACGAGGATGAGGCGGAAGCCGCCGAGTCCTTCGAGCTCCCCGGTGCGGACCTTTCGCACGAGGAGCTCGCGGTCGAGGTGAAGCCCAAGCAGGAGGACGAGTTCACCTGCATGAGCTGCTTCCTGGTCCACCACCGGAGTCAGCTCGCGGATGCGAAGAAGATGATCTGCTTCGACTGCGCGTAGCGCGCAGACAACCGCTCAGACAGCTGAGAGCTTGGTCGTAGCAAGTGAGGCCCGGCACGCGTGGCGTGCCGGGCCCGTTGTCTTCTACTCCTCGTCACCCTTCCTGAGCCCGGGTGGCAGCTGGCCGGTCGTCCGGGCGTAGTAGCTCGCGGCCCGGCGCTGGGCCAGCATCCGGGCCAGGGCGACCGCCGCGCCGGTGATCGCGGCCCAGAGCACCGCCTCGCCGAAGCTGACGTCCGGGTCGGCCGGGTTTTCCGGCGGGTTCTTGCCGGCCGCCACCTTCCAGGAGCGGTCGAGGAGCCTGCGGGTCAGTGCGGCGGCGCCGAGACCGGCGACCAGCGACATGGCCGTCCACACCTTGGAGTTGTCCCGATCCATGGGAGCAAGGTACCCAGCACGGTTCGTCCGAGCCGGGGTGGTGCGGATGTCAGGTCAGACCGCAGACGAGTCGGAGAGCGCCCGGACCGCCCGGGCCAGCTCGTCGGGGTGCCGGGAGCTCACCAGCCAGTACGGCGTGGGGTCGGCCGGGTCGGTGATCTCGACCTTGACCGCCCGCTTGAGGTAGGGCCGCAGCAGCAGGTAGGCGCGGGCGTCGGCCTCGGGGCCGGCGACCCGCCGGGACTCCTCGGGGTCGAGCGCCGCGACCGCACCGAGGTGGACCGCCTCGATCCGGGCCCGCCCGGCGCGGAACCAGCCGTCCGCGGCGGTGACGTGCGGGCTGCCGTAGGAGACCAGCAGCGCCACCAGCAGGGCCAGCGCGATCCCGGTGAACGTCCAGGCGAGCGCCCCCGGGAGGGACACGATGAGCGCCAGCCACAGGGTGGCGACCAGCATCACGCCCTGCACCCACCAGCGCAGGGGCACACCCAGCCGCTCGTCGTACGGCGCCGGATCCACGCCGGGATCCTCCCATCCGGGGGAAGCACTAACCTCCCGCGGGTGGAGCTCCCCGTGCCTGTCGTCCGTCTCGACCCGGACCTGCCGCTGCCGGCCTACGCCCACCCCGGCGACGCCGGCGCCGACCTCGTCACCGCCGAGGACCTCACTCTGCAACCGGGGGAGCGGGCGCTGGCGCGGACCGGCATCGCCATCGCGGTGCCCGAAGGGTACGTCGCGCTGGTGCACCCGCGTTCGGGCCTGGCTGCGCGCCACGGCCTCTCGATCGTCAACACCCCCGGCACCATCGACGCGGGGTACCGCGGTGAGGTGAAGGTGCTGCTGGTCAACCTCGACCCGCACGAGCCGATCGAGCTGCGCCGCGGCGACCGGGTGGCACAGCTGGTCTTCCAGCGGGTAGAGCAGGCGGCGTTCACCGAGGTGGAGGTCCTGCCCGAGAGCGTCCGGGGGGTTGGCGGCTACGGTTCTACTGGAGGTTTCGGCACCCCGGAGCCCAGCACAGGAGCAGGGAGCGAGCGCACGTGAAGTTCCGCCGCAAGGCGCAGGACGGGCCCGACGACGACGTCGAGCCGCTGGACGACCTCGAGGAGCTCGACGACGAGCAGGAGGAGGACGCCGAGCCGCTCGCCGGCGGCCCGTTCGACGCCGAGGACCTCCCGGCCGACGGCGTCGACCGCGTCGACCTCGGCTCGCTGCTCATCGCACCCGAGCCCGACCGCGAGCTCCGGCTGCAGGTCGACGAGGCGAGCGGCACGGTCCAGTCGGTGCAGATCGTGGGTCCCGACGGTGCCGTCGAGCTGCGGGCCTTCGCCGCCCCGCGCAACGGCGACCTGTGGACCGAGGTGCGCCCGCAGATCGCCGCGGAGGTCGCCCAGGGCGGCGGCACGGCCACCGAGCACGAGGGGCCCTGGGGGCCCGAGCTGATCCTGCGCACCGGCCAGCGCGGTGGCCAGCAGCAGGTCGTCCGGATGATCGGGGTCAACGGCCCTCGCTGGATGCTGCGCTGCCAGCTGGTCGGGGCGGGCGCCCAGAAGCCCGACGACTCGGCGGCGTGGGAGGAGACCATCCGCAAGGTGGCGGTCCACCGCGGCGCGCACGCGATGCCGGTCGGCGAGGCGCTCGCGCTCACGATGCCGCCGCAGGCACGACGGGTCGACCAGCAGGGCTGAAGACATGACCAAGAGCAAGCTCCGGCGGACGATCAGCAACTGGGCCAACCCCGGCGACATGGAGGAGCACCACCTCCGCAAGGAGTACGCCGGCTCTAGCCGGGCCGGCCACGTCTCCATCGCCGAGGCCCCCGACCGGGAGCGGGTCAAGCTGCGCGGTGCGCTGCGGACCGTGACCCTTCGCCCGCGCGCCGGCATCCCCGCCCTCGAGGCGGAGCTCAACGACGGCACCGGGGTGATCACCGTCGTGTGGCTCGGCCGGCGCCGGATCGCGGGGATCGAGCCCGGCCGGTCCATCGAGGTCGAGGGACGAATCGGCAACCACGACGGGGTCCGCGTCCTCTACAACCCGCGCTACGAGCTGATCCCGTGACCGACCCCGCCGAGGAGGCGACCGCGGAGAGGCACCACCCGCCGACCGTCGAGACGGTCGAGGCGATGGTGCGCGCCCAGATGGCCGCGTCGCTGGGCGGCCGGCGCGGGATCATCGAGGCGGCGATCCCGGGCGTGCTGTTCACGATCGTCTGGCTTGCGACCAAGGACATCCAGCTGGCGCTGGTCATCGGCGGGGTCGGGGTCGGGGTCGCCCTGGTGGTGCGGCTGGTGCAGCGCTCGACGGTGCAGTACGTCTTCAACGCGGCGTTCTCGATCGCGATCGGCTACATCTTCACCCGGATCGCGGCCGGCGCCGGCGGCGACTCCTCCGACCAGGCGTTGGCCTACTTCCTGCCCGGCATCCTGATCAGCCTCGCCTACACGATCCTGTTCGGCGCCTCGTGCCTGCTCCGGTGGCCGGCCGTCGGCTTCATGGTCGGCAGTGTCAGCGGTGACCCGCTGGCCTGGCACGACGACCCCCAGGTGGTGAAGCTGTGCACCCGGCTCACCTGGGTCTTCCTCGCACCGGGCGCCATCGGCGTGCTCCTGCAGGGACCCGTCTGGCTCCTCGGCTGGTCCGGCACCATCGACAAGGACACCGCGGTCCTGATCGTCAGCATCCTCCGGCTCGGCCTCGGCTGGGCCCTCCGGATCGCGTCCTGGTCCCTGATCATCTGGCTCCTGGCCCGCAACGCCACGCCGATCGAGCGGCAGATCGAGCACGACCTCGAGGCCAACGCCGGCCCCGAGCCCGCCTGACGGTTCCTAAGCAACCCGGCGGGGGTGCCCGCGCGCCTACCGGACGGTGGGTTTGCGGAGGGAAATCGGCACCTGGTGCCGGAGAACCTCGGCAAAGCCCGGGTCCTGGCGGGCCTGCTACGCGCGCGGCCGCCCACCCACGCACCACGCAAGTCTTGAGAGCCCGTTCCCGAGCCGGCGGCTACGCACTCCCGCCGTGCTCGGTGGGGGCGAGGAGGCGCTCGAGCTCGTCCTCGCGGTCCTCGGGTACGACGAAGAGGAGCTCGTCACCGGACTCGATGGGCTGCTCGGCGTCGGGGACGTAGACCTGGCCGTCGCGCAGGATCGAGACGAGCGCGCAGTTGTCGGGGAACGGGATCAGCCCGGTCGGCTTGCCGACGTACGGCGAGTCGGCGGGCAGGGTGAGCTCGACGAGGTTCGCGTTGCCCTGGCGGAAGGTGAACAGCCGGACGAGGTCACCGACCGTGACTGCCTCCTCGACGAGCGCGGACATGATCCGCGGGGTCGAGACGTTGACGTCGACACCCCAGGCCTCGCTGAACAGCCACTCGTTGTTGGGGTGGTTGACCCGGGCCACGGTGCGCGGCACGCCGAACTCGGTCTTCGCGAGCAGCGAGGTGACGAGGTTGACCTTGTCGTCGCCGGTGGCAGCGATGACCACGTCGCACTTGTCGAGGCGGGCCTCCTCGAGCGAGGACAGCTCGCACGAGTCGGCGAGCAGCCACTCCGCGTCGGGCACCCGCTCAGGCTTGATGGAGGAGGGGTCCTTGTCGATGAGGAGCACCGCGTGGCCGTTGTCGATCAGCTCGCGGGCGATCGAGCGGCCGACCGCGCCCGCACCGGCGATGGCAACTCTCATGGCTGCACCGTTCCTGGGTCACCCATCAGTGCTCCTCGGGTCCTGAGTCGATGACCTTGAAGACGCGCCCGGCGTTCTCCTCGCGCATCACGAGGTGGAGGAGGTCACCCTCCTGGATCACCGAGTCGCGGTTGGGCAGGATGCCCTCGCCGAGCCGGTCGATCCACGCGATCCGGCTGCCGGACTGCTCCTGGAAGTGGACGGTGCGCTGGCCGACCCACTGCTCGGGGATCGGCACCTGGTCGACCCGGATGGTGCCCGACGGGTCGCGGAAGTCCGGCTCGGCACCGGCGGGCAGCAGCCGGCGCAGCACCTGGTCTGCGGTCCACTTCACGGTGGCGACGGTCGTGATCCCGAGCCGCTGGTAGACCTCGGCCCGGCCGGGGTCGTAGATCCGGGCCACGACCTGCTGGATGCCGAAGGTCTCCCGGGCCACCCGGGCCGCGATGATGTTGGAGTTGTCTCCGCTCGAGACCGCCGCGAAGGCGTCCGCGCGACGGATCCCCGCCTTCTCGAGCACGGCCTGGTCGAAGCCGTAGCCGGTCACCTTGTCCCCGTTGAAGTCAGGCCCCAGCCGCCGGAACGCGTCCGGCTCGCTGTCGATGACCGACACCGTGTGGTTGCGGTCCTCCAGGCTGCGCGCGAGGGTCGAGCCGACCCGTCCGCACCCCATGATCACGACGTGCACCCGGCAACGGTATCCGCATCCGGGGCCTCATGGACTCGTCGCCCGCGGTTCCGGCCCCGGTGTGCGTACGCTTGCGGCTCGTGGGTGTCGGCGACGTCTCCAAGCGCATCCTGCTGGGACGCAAGCTCCGAAGCTCCCAGCTCGGCGAGACGTTGCTCCCCAAGCGCGTCGCGCTCCCGGTCTTCGCAAGCGACGCCCTCTCCTCGGTCGCGTATGCACCCGACGAGATCTTCATCATGCTGTCGATGGCGGGGCTGACGGCCTACGCCTACAGCTGGAAGGTCGGCATCGCGGTCGCCGTGGTGATGCTGACGGTCGTGGCGTCGTACCGCCAGAACGTGCACGCCTACCCGAGCGGCGGCGGCGACTACGAGGTCGCGACCGTCAACCTCGGGTCGACCGCCGGCATCACCGTCGCGAGCGCGCTGCTCGTCGACTACGTCATGACCGTGGCCGTCTCGGTCTCCTCCGGCGTCCAGAACGCCGCGTCGGCGATCCCGGCGTTCTCCGGCCACGAAGCGATGGTCGCCTCGATCCTGGTCGTCGTCCTGGCCGCCATGAACCTGCGCGGGGTCCGCGAGTCCGGGACCCTCTTCGCGATCCCGACCTACGGCTTCATGATCGGCATCATCGGGATGGCGGTCTACGGCATCATCCTGGCGTCGACCGGCAACCTGCCGGACGTCGAGAGCGCCCGGCTGACCATCGAGCCGGCGCCGGGCTACGACGACGAGCTCACCACCATCGGGCTGATCCTGCTGCTCGCGCGCGCCTTCTCGTCGGGGTGTGCCGCGCTGACCGGCGTCGAGGCGATCTCCAACGGGGTGCCGGCCTTCCGCAAGCCCAAGAGCCGCAACGCCGCCACCACGCTGCTGCTGCTCGGCAGCATCGCCATCACGATGCTGATGAGCATCATCGTCCTCGCCTACAACATGGGGCTGAAGTACGTCGACCCCAACGACATGGACCGGCTGCGTACGCCCGACGGCCAGCCGGTGCCACCGGGCTACGACCAGCACACGGTGATCGCCCAGCTCTCCAAGGCGATCTTCGACGACTTCCCGCCCGGCTTCTACTACGTCGTGGCGATGACCGGGATCATCCTGGTGCTGGCGGCGAACACGGCGTTCAACGGCTTCCCGGTGCTCGGCTCGATCCTGGCCCGCGACGGGTTCGCGCCCCGGGCGCTGGGCTCGCGCGGCGACCGGCTGGCCTACAGCAACGGCATCGTGTTCCTGGCCGTGATGGCGATCGTCCTGATCCTGGCGTTCAACGCCGAGACGACCCGGCTGATCCAGCTCTACATCGTGGGTGTGTTCGTCTCGTTCAACCTCAGCCAGCTCGGCATGATCCGGCACTGGACGCGCCACCTCAAGACCGAGCGCGACTCCGCCGTACGCCGCCGGATGTACCGCTCCCGCGCGATCAACACCTTCGGCCTGGGCATGACGGCGGTGGTGTTCGTGATCGTGCTCGTCACCAAGTTCCTGGCCGGCGCGTGGATCGCGATCCTGGCGATGGTCATCTTCTTCATGATCATGCGCGGCATCCGCCGCCACTACGACAGCGTCCAGGAGGAGCTCGCCGCCGAGGACGAGGACCGCGTGCTGCCCACCCGCGTGCACGCCATCGTCCTGGTCTCCAAGCTGCACAAGCCGACGCTGCGGGCGCTCGCCTACGCCAAGGCCACGAGGCCCAACGTGCTCGAGGCCGTCTACGTGTCGACCAACGCCGAAGAGACGAGCCGGCTGCTCGAGGAGTGGGAGCAGCGCCGCATCGACGTGCCGCTCAAGGTCCTCCACTCGCCCTACCGCGAGCTGGTCCGGCCGATCATCGAGTACGCCAGCGAGATCAAGAGGGCCAACCCCCGCGGCGTGGTCGCGGTCTACATCCCGGAGTACGTCGTGGGCCGCTGGTGGGAGCAGCTGCTCCACAACCAGACCGCGCTGCGGCTCAAGGGCAGGCTGCTCTTCACCCCCGGCGTCATGGTCACCTCGGTGCCCTACCAGCTCCAGTCGTCCCAGATCGCCCGCGAGCGGGAGCTGCGCGACGACTACCGGATCCGCCCCGGCGACCTGCGCCGGGGCGAGGTGGACCGCCGAGACATCCGCCGCTGAGCCGTGGGGGTAGCTCCTGGGGTAGACAGTCACCTGTGACCCGACCTCGGAGCCCGCGACCGCGCCGGGCCCGGGGTCGCTCGCACGTGGGGGAGCGCCACACCGTCGAGGTCGGGCCCGTGGCCCACGGTGGCCACTTCGTGGCCCGGCTCGGCGACGGCGGTCGCGTCGTGTTCGTCCGCCACGCGCTGCCCGGCGAGCGCGTCGTGGTGGAGGTCACCGAGGGCACCGAGGGCGACAGGTTCTGGCGGGGGGACGCGGTCGAGGTGCTGGAGCCGTCGCCGGACCGGGTGACGCCGCCGTGTCCCTACGCGGGACCCGGTCGCTGCGGCGGCTGCGACTTCCAGCACGTGTCGCTGCCCCGGCAGCGGGAGCTGAAGGCGGAGGTGGTCCGCGAGCAGCTGTCCCGGCTGGCGGGGCTGGCGGTGGACGTCGTCGTCGAGCCGGTGCCCGGCGACCCTCCACACGAGCACGACGGGCTGCGCTGGCGGACCCGCCAACGCCTCGTCACGCTTCGTGACGGCTCGTCCCTCGCCTCCTCAGGAACCGGATCTGAGGAGAGGAAGGGAATGCGCAAGTACCGCTCGCACGAGGTCATCGAGGTCGACGACTGCCTGATCGCCGGGGCGCCCGCGGACCACGTCGTGCGAGGTGTCGGGTTCGAGGTCGAGGACGACGGCTTCTGGCAGGTGCACCCGGGTGCGCCAGAGGTGCTGGTCGACACCGTCCTCTCCTTCCTCGCACCCGAGCCGGGGGAGTCGGTGCTCGACCTCTACGCCGGCGTCGGGTTGTTCGCGCGGTTCCTGGCCGCTGCCGTGGGCGACCCGGGGCTCGTCACCCTCGTCGAGGGCGACCGCCGGGCCTGCGCGCACGCGGAGGTCAACGTGCCCGGTGCCATCGCGCTGAGCGGCGACGTCGGCGACGTACTGACCGGGCTGCGACCGGTCCCGGTGGACCTCGTCGTCCTCGACCCGCCGCGCGAGGGCGCCCGGCGTACGGTCGTCGACGCCGTGGCCGCGAGGCAGCCCAGGGCGGTCGCCTACGTCGCCTGCGACCCGGCAGCCCTGGCGCGGGACGTGGCCGGCTTCGCCGGGCACGGCTACGCCCTGGAGCGGCTCCGCGCCTTCGACCTGTTCCCGATGACCCACCACGTGGAGTGCGTGGCACTCCTGCGTCCGGCGTCCTGACCGCGGCGCCGGCCGGGCTCACCCCCAAGGGTGACTGGGTACAGTTCGGGGGCCACAGTGGCCAAAAGTCTCGGAGTCTGAGTCCATGCGCATCCTCGCCACCTCGGGGGGCTTCCTCCCCGCCGAACTCGGGGTCTACCAGTGGCGCCCCGGGCCGCTGATCGCCCACGCGATCCACCTCGCCGGCGACCCCGCGCGGCCTCGGTTCTGCTACGTCGGCACGGCCATGGGCGACCACGTCATCGGCACCAACGCCTTCCACCGCGCCTTCGCCGGCTCCGAGGTCCGGGCCACCACGCTCGACCTGTTCCCGATGCCGAACGTGCCTGACGTCCGCGCCCACCTCCTGGCGCAGGACGTGATCTGGGTGGGTGGTGGGTCGGTGGCCAACCTGCTGGCGGTGTGGCGGGTGCACGGGCTCGACGAGATCCTCCGCGAGTGCTGGGAGAGCGGGGTGCTCCTCAGCGGCGTCTCGGCCGGTTCGATCTGCTGGTACGTCGGCGGGCCGACCGACAGCTACGGCCCCGACCTCCAGCTCGCTCCGCCCGGGCTCGGCCTCCTGCCCTACGGCAACGGCGTCCACTACGACAGCGAGGAGCAGCGCCGGCCGCTGCTGCACGGGCTGGTCGAGAAGGGCGACCTGCCGACCTCGCACGCCACCGACGACGGTGTCGGCCTGGTCTATGAGGGGACCGAGCTGGTCGACGCGGTGTCGGACCGGCGCGACGCCGCGGCGTACGTCGTCGAGCGGCGGGCCGACGGGACCGTCGCCGAGACCCGGATCGAGCCGCGGCTGCTGGGCTGACGGCCGCCAGGGTGCGTCGAGTGACCCGATCGGCAGGTCTGGAGACGTTTCCGGCCTGCCGATCGGGTCATTCGATGGAACTCAAGTGACCCGAGACCCGACTGGGCCTCTCCTCTCGACGTCATGTATCTTGATATCAAGACAATCTGAACGAGCTCGGGCCCGAGTTCCGCGGCCCGGGTACCAGCGGCAGGATGGGTACGACGTCCGCGACGCGCGTGCGCGCGCACACGAGGAGATGGTGAGCAGTGGCCAGCAAGGACAGCTTCGGGGCGAAGAGCACGCTCGAGGTCGGCGGGACGTCGTATGAGATGTTCCGGCTCGACCAGGTGACCGGGGACGGCCTGGACGTCGGGTCGCTCCCGTACAGCCTCAAGATCCTGCTGGAGAACCTGCTCCGCACCGAGGACGGCGGGGACATCACCCAGGAGCACATCCGGGCGCTGGCCGGGTGGGACGCCGACGCCGAGCCGGACAAGGAGATCCAGTTCACGCCGGCGCGGGTGATCATGCAGGACTTCACCGGCGTGCCGTGCGTGGTCGACCTGGCGACCATGCGCGAGGCGATGGCCGACCTCGGTGGTGACCCCACGAGGATCAACCCGCTCGCGCCCGCCGAGCTCGTCATCGACCACTCCGTCATCGCCGACGTGTTCGGCACCCCCGAGGCCTTCGAGCGCAACGTCGAGATCGAGTACGAGCGCAACCGCGAGCGATACCAGTTCCTGCGGTGGGGGCAGGGCGCCTTCGAGGACTTCAAGGTCGTCCCGCCGGGCACCGGCATCGTCCACCAGGTCAACATCGAGCACCTCGCCCGGGTGGTGTTCACCCGTGAGGTCGATGGTCGGCTCCAGGCCTACCCCGACACCTGCGTCGGCACCGACAGCCACACCACGATGGTCAACGGCATCGGCGTCGTCGGCTGGGGCGTCGGCGGGATCGAGGCCGAGGCCGCGATGCTCGGCCAGCCCGTGTCGATGCTGATCCCGCGCGTGGTCGGGTTCAAGCTCAGCGGCGACCTGCCGGAGGGCTCGACGGCCACCGACCTGGTGCTGACCATCACCGAGATGCTGCGCAAGCACGGCGTGGTCGGGAAGTTCGTGGAGTTCTACGGACCCGGCGTCTCGGCGCTGCCGCTGGCCAACCGCGCGACGATCGGCAACATGAGCCCGGAGTTCGGCTCGACGATCGCGGTCTTCCCGATCGACCAGCAGACCCTCGACTACCTCCGGCTCACCGGCCGCTCCGACGACCAGCTCGCACTCGTCGAGGCCTACGCCAAGGAGCAGGGGCTCTGGCACGACCCGGACGCCGAGCCGCGCTACTCCGAGAGGCTCGAGCTCGACCTCGCCACCGTCGTCCCCTCCCTGGCCGGCCCCAAGCGCCCCCAGGACCGGGTCGCCCTGTCCGAGGCCCGCGAGGGCTTCCGCGCCGCGCTGGTCGACTACGCCGACGGCGACTCGCAGCCGGAGCAGGGCTATGACGAGGCGGTCGCCGAGTCCTTCCCCGCCTCCGACCCGCCCAGCCACGCCAACGGCAACGGTGCGCCCGCGCGGCCCTCGGCCGCGCCGAAGGACCGAGGCCGGCCGACCAGCCCGGTGGCCGTCACCATCGACGGCCAGGAGGCCGAGCTCGACCACGGCGCCGTGGTGATCGCGGCGATCACCTCGTGCACCAACACCTCCAACCCGTCGGTGATGATCGGGGCGGCGCTGCTGGCCAAGAACGCCGTCGAGAAGGGGCTGCAGCGCAAGCCGTGGGTGAAGACCACATTGGCGCCGGGCTCGAAGGTCGTCAGCGACTACTACGAGAAGGCCGGCCTCACGCCGTACCTCGACAAGCTCGGGTTCAACCTCGTCGGCTACGGCTGCACCACCTGCATCGGCAACTCCGGGCCGCTGATCCCCGAGGTGTCGGCGGCGGTGCAGGAGAAGGACCTCGCCGTCGTCTCGGTGCTGTCGGGCAACCGCAACTTCGAGGGCCGGATCAACCCCGACGTGAAGATGAACTACCTGGCCTCCCCGCCCCTGGTGGTCGCCTACGCGCTGGCCGGCTCGATGGACGTCGACCTCTTCGAGGAGCCGCTCGGCCAGGACCAGGACGGCAACGACGTCTTCATGAAGGACATCTGGCCCTCGCCGTCGGAGGTGGAGCGGGTGATCGGCGAGGCCATGTCGTCCGACACCTTCGCCAAGGAGTACGCCGACGTGTTCGCCGGCGACCGCCGCTGGCAGGAGCTGCCGACCCCCGAGGGCGACACCTTCGAGTGGGACCCGGAGTCGACCTACGTCCGCAGGCCCCCCTACTTCGACGGCATGCCGGACGAGCCCGAGCCGGTCCAGGACATCGAGGGCGCCCGGGTGCTGCTCAAGCTGGGCGACTCGGTGACCACCGACCACATCAGCCCGGCCGGGGCGATCAAGAAGGACTCGCCGGCGGGCCACTACCTCGCCGAGCACGGCATCGAGCAGCGCGACTTCAACTCCTACGGCTCGCGCCGCGGCAACCACGAGGTGATGATCCGCGGCACCTTCGCCAACATCCGGCTGCGCAACCAGCTGGCGCCCGGCACCGAGGGCGGCTTCACGCGCGACTTCACCACCGGTGAGGGCGACGACGCCGAGGTGACCAGCGTCTACGAGGCGTCCCAGCACTACCTCGCCGCGGACACCCCGCTCGTGGTGCTGGCGGGCAAGGAGTACGGCTCCGGCTCCTCGCGGGACTGGGCGGCCAAGGGCACCGCGCTCCTGGGCGTGAAGGCCGTCATCGCCGAGTCCTACGAGCGGATCCACCGCTCCAACCTGATCGGCATGGGCGTTCTTCCGCTGCAGTACCCGGAGGGCGAGAACGCCGAGTCGCTCGGCCTGACCGGCGAGGAGACGTTCTCGGTCACCGGCGTCACCGAGATGAACGACGGCACGACGCCGCGGACCGTCAAGGTCAAGGCGGCCGGCCCATCGGGTGAGAAGGAGTTCGACGCGATCGTCCGCATCGACACCCCGGGCGAGGCGGGCTACTACCGCAACGGCGGGATCATGCAGTACGTCCTGCGCAACCTGCGACGGAGCTGATCACCCGAACGGACTACGGCGCCGTGGCGGCACCCTGTGTCAGGGTGCCGCCATGCCGCTGCGAAGGGCCGTGCTGGCCGTCCTGCCCCTGCTCCTGCTGCTCGTGGCCGCGCCGGCGGACGCGGGCCGGGCGGAGCCGCAGTCACAGTCACAGTCGCAGCCGCAGTCGCAGTCGCAGTCCAGGCTCGGCATCCCCCGGACCTACGACGCCGCGCTGGCGCACTTCGACCACGCCACCGAGACGCGCGCGCTGAAGAAGTTCTACACACCGAGCGGGAACATCTACTGCAACGTCGGGCTCAAGGGCTACCCACGCGGCTGCGAGATCAACCAGGGACAGGTCCACGACCCGGCGGCGTGCGCCGGCAACCACGAGTCGAAGGACGTCGGCCGGCTCGAGCTGCGCCGCAACCGGGTGGTTCCGGTCTGCAACACCGACACGATCCAGACCCGGCCCACCAAGGTGCTTCCCTACGGCCAGGCCACCACCGCGCGGGGCGTCTCGTGCATCAGCGAGGAGATCGGGGTCACCTGCATCAGCCTGAAGCGGACGCTCGGCTTCTTCCTGCACCGCGGCGAGTACGTCATCTTCAGCGCGGGCTGACTCTCACCGTCGCCGCTGGAGCTCGACCGCCTCGCTGATCGCCCGCTCCACCGCCTCCGGGTCGGCGCGGTCGAGCTCGACGACGACCATCATGTGGCTCTCGAACCTCGGCGGGACCCCGAAGGTGTCCGGGTGGTCGGCGAGCAGCCGCTCGCGAGCGGCGAACGCGGACCGGATCACCACCGAGGTCGGGTCGAGCCAGCGGACCACGAGCCGGTCGTCGACGTACCACGCCGGCCTCGCCTCGGTGCCCTTCCGCTTCACGCCCGGGTGGGACAACGCCAAACGACCGACGTGCTCCAGGTCCACCCGCCTACAGCTGGTAGGCGGTCTGGTGCCGGGGCTGGTAGAGCTGCAGGTCGTCGGCGCCGGGCACCTTCACCATCGCCACCAGCCCGTAGCCCTGGTCGTCCGGACCCGAGCTGAACTCCGCGCCCTTCGCGCGCAGCTCGGCCATCGTCGACTCGAGGTCGTCGACGATGAAGCTGATGGCCTGGTGCCGCGGCGAGGAGTAGCCCTCCCCGGACGTGGGGTGCACGCCGAGCTCGCTGGCCCCGGTCCGGAAGATCAGCCAGTTGGCATCACCCGTGCCGGCGTCCACGTGGGGGAAGCCGAGCACGTCCCGCAGGAACGCCCGGGTCGCGTCCGCATCGTCTGAGTAGATCAGTGTGTGGCAGGCCAGGATCATGGTTTGCAGCCTGCCACCTGTGAGCCGGCCACGGACAGCGCGGCGGCGGCGAACCGGCCGGCCCCGCCGTTCTCCCGCAGGACGGCCGCAGCCCGCTGCGCGCCGGGGGCGAGGGCCCGCGCCTCGACCACCGCCGCGCGCAGCGCGTCGGCCGAGAGCTGCTTCGGCTTCAGGCTCACCCCGGCACCGGCCTCGGTGACCCGGCGCGCGATCTCCGGCTGGTCGCGGCCGAACGGCACCACGACGGAGGGGACGCCCGAGGCCATCGCCTTCGACACGATGCCGAAGCCCCCGTGGCAGACGACCGCCGCGCACTCGGGCAGCACGTGGCCGTGCGGCACGAACCGTTCGACCCGGACGTTCCCGCCACTGGTCAGCCCGGCTCCGTCGTAGGCGTCGGCCAGGGTGAGCAGCACCCGCACCGGCTCGTCGCGCAGCGCCTCGACCGCGACCCGGGCCAGGTCCTCGTCGCCCTGGTAGTCGGTCGAGCAGGTGACCAGCACCCACGGGTCGCCCGGCTCGTCCAGCCAGGCCGGCCGGTCGCTCGGCGGGTCCCAGGGCTGGGCGCCCACGAAGGTGAAGTGGGCGGGCAGGTCGGTCCGTGGGTACTCCAGCGGCTCGCTCGTCATCACGATCACCGCGTCGACCGCGCTCCACTGGTCGAGCGGCGACCGGAACGGCGCCAGCCCGAGCCCGGCGCGCAGCTCGTTCAGCCCCGGCAGCATCGCCTTGCCGAACATCCGCTCCACGACCTTCCAGAGCAGCCCGTCGCGCACCCGGGTCAGGGGACCGCGGCCGGGCTTCAGCCCGAGGCCGTACGGCGGGATGCCGCGCCCGGGCCAGGGGAGCACGGACGGCAGCAGCAGCGCCGTCGGCAGCCCGGACGCCTGGGCGGTCGAGAGCGCGCCGTAGGCGATCGAGTCGACGAGCAGGACGTCCGGTTCGGTTTCGGCGATGGCGGCGGCCAAGTCCGGTCCGTCGAACCGGCCGCGCTCGATGAGGTCGACCTGCCCGCTGTGAAGGCGCGCGGCGTCGGTCTCGGCCCGGTAGTCGGTCGGCTCGATCCGCACGACGTCGGGGGAGACCGGTGCCGCGTCGAGCCCGACGGCGCGCAGGGTGTCGACGAGGTCGGGCGCGGTGCGCAGGTGGACCCGGTGGCCGCGGCGCTGGAGCTCCAGCAGCCCGGGGACGAGGGGGAAGACGTGGCCGGCGGCCGGCGAGGTGTAGGCGAGGAAGGTGGTCATGGCGTGTTAGTATGCTGATCAATTCATTTGTGTCAAGCACAAAGCAATTGATCCAGGAGACAGCTGATGGCTCGACGGTACGAGATGTCGGCCCGGGAGCGGGCGCGCGCGGCCACGCGGGAGGAGATCCTCGACGCCGCGGTCGAGCTCTTCGGCCCGGCGTGGTTCGACGAGGTGACGCTGGCCGACGTGGCGAAGCGCGCCGGCGTCTCGCAGCAGACGGTCGTCAACCACTTCGGCAGCAAGATCGACCTCTACCTGACCGCGATCGGCGAGCGGGTCGCGCCGAGGCTGGCCGCCGCCCGGGCCGGGGTGACGCCCGGTGACGTGGACGCCATCGTCGCGTGCGTGGTCCGCGACTACGAGGAGTCCGGCGACGGCAACATCAGGATCGTCGCCCTGGCCGGCCGGCTGGCGGAGCTCCGGGAGGTGCTGCGGCGCGGTCGGGCGTGGCACCGCGCCTGGGTCGAGGAGGTGTTCGCCCCCCAGCTGGCCAGACGCAGGGGGGCGACCCGCGAGCGGGTGCTGACGCTGCTGGTCACTGTCCTCGACGTCACGACCTGGAAGACCCTGCGCCGCGACGAGGGGCTCGACCCCAAGCAGACCGAGCTCCACCTCAAGGCCCTGGTCGAGGGGGTCCTGGCCGCGTGAGAGGTTGGAGCCATGCTCGTGGCGTTCAGCATCTCCCCGACCAGCACCAGCGACGACGGCTCCGTCTCGGAGGCGGTCGCAGCCGCGGTCCGGGTCGTGAAGGAGTCCGGGCTCCCGTGGGAGCTGACCTCCATGTTCACCACCGTCGAGGGCGAATGGGACGAGGTGATGGCCGTGGTGAAGCGAGCCGTCGACGTCGTCGCCGAGGCGTCCCCGCGGGTCGGGCTGGTGCTCAAGGCGGACATCAGGCCCGGGTTCGAGGGACAGCTGACCGCCAAGGTCGAGCGGGTCAACGCGCTGCTGGGGGACTGAGGGTGGACACCGAGACCAGGCGCTACCGCACCGGTGACCGCGAGGTCGTCCGCGACCTCACCCGTGACTGCGCGGACTACGTCGCCGGGCGCGGCGACGGGCTGCTGCATCTGTTCGTCCCGCACGCGACGGCCGGGCTCGCGATCATCGAGACCGGCGCCGGCAGCGACGACGACCTGCTGAGCGCGCTCGGCGACCTGCTGCCGGCCGACGACCGATGGGAGCACGCCCACGGCTCGCGTGGCCACGGCCGCTCGCACGTGATGCCGGCGCTGGTGCCGCCGTATGCCACGGTCCCGGTGCTCGACGGCCGGCTCACCCTCGGCACCTGGCAGAGCATCTGCCTCGTTGACATCAACGTCGACAACGACGAGCGGACCGTGAGGTTCAGCTTCCTGGAGGGCTGAACGGATGATCCGCACCTACCGCGCCGGCGACGGTCCCGACGTACGCCGGGTGGTGGCCGAGGCGTTCGGAGACCACGGCCCGACGGTGGCCGAGCTCGTCGACGACCTGCGCGTCACCCACGCGCGTGCCGAGCTCGTTGCGGAGGAGGCCGGCGAGGTTGCGGGGCACGTGATGCTCAGCCGGTCGTGGGTCGACGCCCGGCGCGCGCTCGTCGAGGTGCTGGTGCTCAGCCCGCTGTCCGTCGCGCCGGACCGGCAGGGCAGGGGAGTGGGCACCGCGCTGGTCGGTGCGGCGCTCGCGGAGGCACGGCGGCAGCGCGCTCCCGCGGTGTTCCTCGAGGGCAGCCCCGACTACTACTCCCGGCGCGGCTTCGAGGCCGCGACAGCCCGTGGCTTCGTCCGGCCGTCCGTGCGGGTCCCGGAGCCGGCGTTCCAGGTCGCGGTGCTCGACAGCCACGAGGACTGGATGGCGGGAGCGCTGGTCTACTGCGAGCCGTTCTGGACCCACGACTGCGTCGGCCTGAGGGACCCGGAGCTCGAGCGGATCGAACACATGTTCGAAGAATGACCTAGAATCGGGTCATGGTCACCCACGTCGCCCCGCCCGGCTGGCCCCGCGAGGTGCGAGCGCCGGACGCGCCCGGCTGGGAGCGCACGGCGGTCAACTGGATGCTCGACCTCTGCCCTCCGGACTACCGCAGCTACCCGGCACTGCGCCGGCACGTCGTCGTGCTGGCCCGGTTCACGGTGCTGCACGTCGAGGCCTGCCAGGCCGCCGTCAAGCGCGGCCTGAGCGAGGCGCGCGCCGAGCTGCGCGACGTCGCGCCGCTCGACGTCGTCGACGCCGCTGTCGAGACCTTGCTGGCCGAGGAGGCCAGGCTCAGCGGCGTACGCCGCGCGGCCGGGCTCGTGGAGGACGCGTTGCGCGGTCGCCGATACGTCGCGAGGCTCTGATGCAACCAGCAGCACCCTCCCAGGACTCGTCATTGTGACGCGAACGGAGGTGACGCATGGGCGACGTCGAGATCCAGCAGCTGTACGCCGCGTCCTATCGTCGCCTACTCGGCCAGCTCATCGGGGTCACGGGCAGTGTGGCCGAGGCCGAGGACGTCGTGCAGGAGGCGTTCGTTCGTGGGCTGGACCGACCGAGACAGCTGCTCGGCGCGGACAACCCGGAGGCGTGGTTGCGCACGGTGGCGGTCAACCTGGCCCGAAGCCGATGGCGTCGGGCCCAGCGGTTCCTCGGCCTCGCGCCTCGGCTCGCCGAGGATCCGGTGGCTGGGGACACCGACGGACACCTGGTACTCGTCCAGGCCCTCCGCAGGCTTCCGGCCGGCCAGCGTGAGGTGATCGCACTCCACCACCTCGCCGACCTCACGGTGGAGCAGGTGGCTGACACCCTCGGCATACCGGCCGGAACGGTCAAGGCGCGGCTCTCCCGCGGTCGCGCTGCTCTCTCAGCACTGCTCGTCGAGGAGGAGCCCCATGTCTGAGCTCACCCCTCTCCGAGAGGCGATCGACACGCTCGCCCAGCGCGCCGTACCGCCACGGTTCGGAGACCTTCAGCGACGGGCGACCCGTCGCGGCCGTCGCCGGGTCGCGCTCGTGCTGGCCACGACCGCCGCTGTCCTCGCGGGATTCGCCCTGGTGGTGAACGGGTTCGGCGACCACGGGCGTCCGTCCCCGGCGGCGCCGATCACACCCACCCCGGGCCCGCGCTCGGCCGAGGCCGACCAGATCATCGCCGAGGGCAGCCTCACCTCCTTTGCGGGCTCCGGGTCCGGCATGGAGCTCACGGTGTGGGAGACGTGCGAGAACCAGTCCCAGATCGATTGCGGCCACGCCTGGCGCCTCGGCGAGGGGGCCCGGACCCTGGCGACCGGCATGGTGTCCCGAGGCGACGTGCACATGGACGTCGAGACCTCCGCACGCGGCTTCGTGCTGACCCCCGCCGGCAGCGACGGCGGTCCGGCGTTCCTCGTCGGAGCGGACGGCACCACCTCCACGCTCTCCCAGAGTTGTGGAGATCTCACGTGGTCGGTGCCGACCGAGCCCGGCCGGTTCGTGGACGCAGGGGGGCCTAACTTCGCCGACA
>NZ_DASUFR010000253.1:0-29616 GCF_036274455.1 Nocardioides sp.
CAAGCTCGCCGTCATCGGCGGCGACGGGATCGGTCCGGAGGTGACCGCCGAGGCCCTCAAGGTGCTCGACGCGGCCGCCCCGGCCGGCGTGAAGTTCGAGCAGACGCGCTACGACCTCGGGGCCGAGCGCTACCTCGCCACCGGCGAGGTGCTGCCCGACTCCGTGCTCACCGAGATCCGGGAGCACGACGCCATCCTGCTCGGTGCGGTCGGCGGCCAGCCGAACGACCCGAACCTGCCGCCCGGCATCCTCGAGCGCGGGCTGCTGCTCCGGCTCAGGTTCGAGCTCGACCACTACGTCAACCTGCGACCGTCCCGGATCTTCCCCGGCGTGACCTCGCCGCTGTCCGACCCCGGGGACGTCGACTTCGTCGTCGTCCGCGAGGGCACCGAGGGCCCCTACACGGGCAATGGCGGTGCGCTCCGGGTCGGCACCCCGCACGAGATCGCCACCGAGGTCTCGGTCAACACGGCCTACGGCGTGGAGCGGGTCGTCCGCGACGCGTTCACGCGCGCCCAGCGCCGGCCGCGCCGCACGCTGACCCTGGTCCACAAGACCAACGTGCTGGTCAACGCCGGCTCGCTCTGGTGGCGGCTGGTGCAGGCCGTGGCGCCGGAGTTCCCGGACGTCGCGGTGGACTACATCCACGTCGACGCGGCGATGATCTTCCTGACCACCGACCCGTCGCGCTTCGACGTGATCGTCACCGACAACCTCTTCGGCGACATCATCACCGACCTGGCCGCCGCCATCACCGGCGGCATCGGCCTGGCGGCGTCCGGCAACGTGAACCCCGACCGCACCACGCCGAGCATGTTCGAGCCGGTCCACGGGTCGGCGCCCGACATCGCCGGCCAGCAGAAGGCCGACCCCACCGCGGCGATCCTGTCCGCGTCGCTGCTGCTCGACCACCTCGGGTACGCTGACGCCGCCGCCGCCGTCGAGAACGCGGTCCTGGCCGACCTGGCCGACCGAGTACCCGGCGCGGCCCGTCGGACCGCGGAGGTCGGCGACGCGATCGCGTCGCGCCTCTCCGGGTGAGGGTCAGCGGGACGCCAGCGCCTCGATCCCGTCCAGCAGCACCGCGAGCCCGAACTCGAAGTCGGCTCCCGGGAACTCTCCGGGCGGGTCGCCGTCGTCCAGCGCCCCCGAGGCGAGCACCTGCGCGAGGCCGGGCAGCTCGTCGGCGTTGACCACCTGGCGCAGCTGGTCACCCCAGTGCCGGGTCGCGTCGACGTCGGAGAACTGCAGCCCCAGCATCAGCTGGCTGCGGACGTAGCCGTCGACGAGCAGCAGCGACGTGGCGGCGTCCTGCTCGCCCAGCCCCGACCGGAGCACGATCTGCATCCCGGCGTCGGTCCAGGCGACCAGGTTCGGGCTCACCGGCGGTGACCCCGGCCGGACCTCGAGCACCCACGGGTGCCCGGCCATCGTCCTGGCCTCGTCCCACGCCCAGTCGAACAGCTGCTGGCGCCACGAGGCCCCCGCGGTGGACTCCGGCGGCCTCGCCATCGCCACGTCCACCATCACCGCCTCCAGCTCCTTGCGGGAGTCGACGTAGCGGTAGAGCGCCATCGCGGTGGTGCCGAGCTCGCGGGCCACCGACGACATCGAGACCGCGGACAGTCCTTCGGCGTCGGCGATCCGGACGGCGGCCTCGCCGATCCCCACGACCGAGAGCGTCCGCTTGGGGCCGCGGCGCCCGCTCTCCTCGATGCCCCACAGAGCGGCGATGGCGCGGGGGAGAGCGGCGGTCATAAGAGCTCCTCGAAATTGCGTCGAGCAAAAACTATTTACATCCTACACAGTTAGATGCATGATCTGCGTAGAGCCAAAACAGTTTATGGTTTACGCAGAAGGAGACGACGATGACTCTGGTGCCCTCGATCCGCGAGGCGGCCCAGGAACGAGCCGGGCGCAGGGAGTGGATCGCGCTCGCGGTGCTGGCCCTGCCGCTTCTCCTGGTGTCGATGGACGTGTCGATCCTCTACTTCGCGGTGCCGGAGATCGCTCGCGACCTGCACGCGACCCCGACCCAGCAGCTGTGGATCTTCGACGTCTACGGGTTCGTGCTCGCCGGGCTCCTGGTCACCATGGGAGCGGTCGCCGACCGGGTCGGCGCCCGCCGGCTGCTGCTGGTCGGTGCGGTCGCGTTCTCGGCGACCTCGCTCATGGCGGCGTACGCCCAGTCGGCCGGCGAGCTGATCGCCGCCCGGGCGCTGCTCGGCATCGCCGGCGCCACCCTCATGCCGTCGACCATGTCGATGATCCGCACCCTGTTCCACGACGAGAAGCAGCGCGGCCAGGCCGTGGGGATCTGGACCGGTGTGATGACCGCCGGTGTCGGGCTCGGGCCGGTCCTGAGCGGCGTGCTGCTGGCGCACTTCTGGTGGGGCTCGGTGTTCCTGGTGAACATCCCTGCGATGGCCCTGCTGCTCGTCCTGGGTCCCGTCCTGCTCCCCAGGGGGGAGGTCCGGAAGGGCGTGCCGTTCGACGTGCCCAGCTCCGCGCTGTCCCTGGCCGCGGTGCTGCCCACCATCTACGGCATCAAGGAGTGGGCGGCGCACGGCGTGGAGCCGGAGTACGTCGGCTGCATCCTGGTCGGGCTGTCGCTGGGCATGGTGTTCCTGCGCCGCCAGCTGCGCCACCCGCACGCGATGATCGACGCCGACCTGCTGCGCAACCGCGTCTTCGCGACCGCGGTCGGCACCAACGCGATCAGCACCTTCGCGCTCGTCGGCAACGCCGTCTTCATGACCGCCTACCTGCAGCTCGTGCTCGGCTACAGCCCGCTGCGTGCCGCGCTGTGGAGCCTCGTGCCGACCCTGGGCGTCGGTCTCTCCGCGCCGTTCGCCTCCGGCCTCGCGGACAGGTTCGGTCCCTCGCGCGTCGCCGCCGGCGGTCTGCTGGCCGCGGCCGGTGGGTTCGGGGTCCTGACCCGGGCCGGGACCGACTCCCTGCTCCTTGTCCTCGTCGGGGCCGGCATCCTGGCCTGCGGGCTGGTCGCCGCCATGACCATCGGCTCCGAGCTGGTGCTGGCCGCGGTGAAGACCGACCAGGCAGCCTCTGGCGCGGCGGTGTCCGAGGCCGGCACCGAGCTCGGCGGAGCGTTGGGCATCGCGCTCCTGGGCAGCATCGGCACCGCTGCCTACCGCGCCTTCGCGGGCGCGCACCTGCCGGCCGAGGCGGTGCACACCCCGGCCGCGGGCTCGCTGCCCGGTGCCCTGTCCACCGCCGCAGGGATGCCCGCCGGCCTGGCGGAGCAGGTGGCGGCGGTGGGCCGGGAAGCCTTCGTCCACGGCCTGCACGTGGCCGCCGTGGCCGGCGCGGCCGCCCTGGTCGTCGCGGCCGTCGGCCTGCTGACCAGGGGCCGACCCAGTCCTACTGAACCCAGGTGAAAGCGACTACTTTGATGTCCATGGAGATCAGCACCGCCCGCTCCGACCACGCGGTCGACGAGGCCCGGCTGGCCGAGATCCTGGCCAACCCCGGGTTCGGGACATACTTCACCGACCACATGTTCACCGTCGAGTGGACACCGGTCGAGGGCTGGCACGACGCCCGGATCACGCCGTACGGCCCGCTCACGCTCGACCCGGCCACGGCGGTCCTGCACTACGCGCAGGAGATCTTCGAGGGCATGAAGGCCTACCGGCACGCCGACGGCTCGATCTGGGCGTTCCGGCCCGAGGAGAACGCCGCGCGGATGGTGCGCTCGAGCCACCGGCTGGCGCTGCCGAAGCTCGAGGTGGAGGACTTCCTCCAGGCGGTGGAGGCGCTGGTCACCGTCGACCAGCGCTGGGTGCCCCAGAACAGCGAGCAGTCGGAGGGGGAGAAGAGCCTCTACATCCGGCCGTTCATGTTCGCCTCGGAGGCGTTCCTCGGCGTCCGGCCGGCCCAGCACGTGACGTTCATGGTGATCGCGAGCCCGGCGGGCTCCTACTTCAAGGGCGGGATCAGGCCGGTGAGCCTGTGGCTCTCCGATGAGTGGACCCGCGCGGGCCGGGGCGGCATGGGCGCGGCCAAGACGGGCGGCAACTACGCCAGCTCGCTGCTCCCGCAGCAGGAGGCCACCGAGCAGGGCTGCGACCAGGTGGTCTTCCTCGACGGCGAGCACGGGACGTACGTCGAGGAGCTCGGCGGCATGAACATGTACTTCGTCTTCAAGGACGGCCGGATCGTCACCCCGGCGCTCGGGACGATCCTCGAGGGCATCACCCGGGCCTCGATCATCGAGCTGGCCGGGAAGATGGGCCACCAGGTCGAGGAGCGCCGGTTCTCGATCGACGAGTGGCGCGAGGGCGTGACGAGCGGCGAGATCACCGAGATCTTCGCGTGCGGCACCGCAGCCGTGGTCACCCCGGTCGGCGAGCTCAAGTGGCGTGGCGGCTCCGCGCCCGCGCCGGCCTCGACCGACCTGACCTTCGCGATCCGCAAGGCCCTGGTCGACATCCAGTTCGGCCGGGCCGAGGACACCTTCGGCTGGATGCGCAGGGTCGTCTGAGGTGTAACGCCCCGGTCACGGCGGGCCAATAACGGTTGTGAGAGCCGATTACGACCCCCTCGACCGGATCGGTCGCGAGCCGGACGCGCTGGAGGCCTTCTACCGTGACCACGTCGAGGCGGTGCAGCGCTTCGTCGCCCGCCGGGTCTCCGACCCGCACCTGGCCGCGGACCTGACTGCCGACGTCTTCCTGGCGGCCGTCGACGGGGCGGCGACCTACGACAGCCGCAGGGGCCCGGTGGTCGCGTGGCTCTACGGCGTGGGCCGCAACGCGATCGCCGCGGAGGCCCGGCGCCGGACGCGCGAGCTCCTCGCCGTACGCCGCATCGAGGGTCGCCGACTGCTCGACGGCGCCGCCCTGGCCCGCATCGAGGAGCGCCTCGACGCCGAGCGCGAGTCGCGCCGGCTCCACCGGGCGATCGCCGCGCTTCCCGAGGAGGACCGCGCCCTGCTGGAGCTGGTCTCCCTCGACGGCCTCTCGATCGCCGACGCGGCCCGCGTGCTGGGGGTGAAGCCGGCCACCGCGCGGGTCCGGCTGCACCGCAGCCGGGCCCGGGTCACCGCTCGCCTGCACGAGATGGGGGAGACCCCCGACCGTGCGCTTCCCGTGGAGGTTCGTCAATGAACGCCAGCACCCAGCTCGACACCTTCGAGACCACGCTCCTCGCCGAGCTGCGGCGCGAGGTCGCGGAGCACCCGGCTCCCGCCGTCGTGCCAGCAGTACGCCGCCCGAGGCGCCCGCTCCGCCTGGCCGCGGTCGCTGCCACCGGTGTCGCCGCGTCGGTCGTCGCGGTCTTCGGCCTCGGCTCGTCCGGCGGCTCGCCGGCGTTCGCGGTCGAGAAGACCAGCGGCGGCGACGTCATCGTCACCGTGCACCGGCTCGACGACGCCGGCGGCCTGGAGAAGGCGCTGCGCGCCAAGGGCATCGACGCCGACGTCAGCTACGACGCCGACGGCTTCGGGCCCACGACGGGGATCGGTCCCGACGGCAAGCCGCTCCCCGAGGACCAGCTGCCGCCTCCGGGTGCGGACGCCGCGGGCGGCGACCAGGGCCACGTCGAGATCCAGGGCGGCACCGGCCCCGGCCACACCGAGTCCGGGCCGCAGGCGGCCCAGCCCGGCGGCGGTGACGACCCGTGCGGCCTCGGCGGCGAGCCCGCGACGCTGACCCAGCAGGGCAGTGACTGGGTGCTCACCATCCCCGCGGACTCCCCGCTGCAGGACCGGCACGTCGAGATCGGGACCGACTCGACCGGCGCGCTGTCGGTGGCCTACGCCGGCGACGAGCCCCACTCGATGTGCGGCATGGTCACGGTCAACCGGGGCGCCGCTCCTCGAACAGGGTGATCTGGAGCTCCGGCGCCTCGAGCCGGCTGTTCAGCGAGTCCCACGGCGTCCTCGTCGGGGGTGCCACCAGCTCGGCACCCGCGTCGACCAGGGCGTCCGTGGCGCTCGTGGTGTCGTCGACCTCGAAGGCGACCCGGAGCCGCGGGGCCACCCGGCGACCCACCTCGACCTCGTCGATCATCGCGACCTGCTCCGGGTTCGAGAGCTCCAGCGTGGCCCGCCCGGCGTCGAGGATCAGCACGTGCTCGCCGGCATCCCCCGCCAGGTCGAGCTCGACCGGGAGGCCGAGCGCGTCCCGGTAGAACGCCGCGGCCCGCTCGAAGTCCGTCGCTTCGACGACGAGGCGGAGCTGGCCGACCCGGATGCCGGTCGGCTCCTCGCCGAGCGACGTGCCGGGCGCGAGCCAGTAGTACTCGGCGTCACCCTCGGTGGCCAGCCAGTGGTTGGTCCCGACCCGGGCCCGGTCGTTGACCATCGCGTCGTGGATGCCGACGGCACGGTCGGGGCGGACCGTACGGATGAGCTCGATCGCCTCACTGGTCTTGAGCCAGTTGCCCTGCATGGGGACCAGGAGCGTGGTGACGGGTACGTCGGGCACGGCCACCGAGTCGCCCGGGTGGTAGACGGTCTCGCCGTCCGCGGCCACGACGTACCCGAGGTTGGCGCACAGCTCCTGCCCCGGCACGATCTCGGCGTGCAGGCCGCCCACAGCGGTGATGCCGAACCCCTCGACGGTGAACGCCTGGCCCGAGTCGACGGGCGTGAACTCCAGCCCGCCGAGGTCGGCGCCGCGCGGTGCCCAGACCGGGAGCCCCGAGGCCTCGATCCGCGTCAGGTCGGCGTGGTCGCCGTGCTCGTGGGTGACCAGGACCGCGTGCGCGCCGTCGAGGGCCCGCGGCTCGCTCCACTCGCCGGGATCGAGGACGAGCCTGCGACCGTCGGACTCGAGGACGACGCAGGCGTGGCTCCAGCGGGTCAGGCGCATGCCACGAACCTAGTGACAGAGTCCCGCACCCGGAATGCCGGCTCAGCGGCCGCGACGGAGCTCGGTCTCCAGCGCATCGAGCCGCTGGTCCCAGAAGTGCCGGAAGCCGCCCAGCCACGCGTCGACCTGGGCCAGGGGAGCGCAGTCGATGACGTAGAGCCGTCGCCGCCCCTCCGCCCGGACCTGAGCGAACCCGCTCTCGCGCAGCACCTTCAGCTGCATCGAGACGGCCGGCTGCCCGATGCCGAACTCCTCCGAGATGACCTCGACGACCTCTCCCGACGACCGCTCCCCGCCGGCCAGCAGCTCGAGGATGCGCCGCCGGGCCGGGTCGCCGAGGACGTCGAAGGCGTGCACGTCAGTCAGCGGGGGAGCCGCCGGTGGACGGGTCCGGGATCGCCGTGTACGCCGTGTAGCAGCGCTCGGCGGCCGACTCCGCCAGCGCGGGGTCGGTGCCGGCCGCGACGTCCGCCGCGGCCCAGGCGTCGCCCGAGGTCCGGACGAACGCGGGGTAGCCGGGATGGGTGAAGTCGGGCTGGCCGGGGGTGAACCCCGGGTCGGCGAGGTGCAGGCCCAGTCCGCCCAGCGCCATCTCCCAGCCGATCCCGACTGCACCGGGGCCGAACTCGCCCCACTTCTCCTGGTCCACGACCGCCGAGTGCTCGAGCCGGAGTGCGGTCGCGGTGCCGTGCTCGGCCAGCGTCAGGACCACCCAGCTCACGTCCCCGGCGTACTCCCAGGTCACCTCGAGCCGCTCGGGCGCCACGCAGCTCAGCACCGTGCCGCCGGCGTTGCCCTCGACCTGGAAGCGACCGCCGAGCTCGAGGTCGCCCGAGACCGGGCCCAGCCAGCGGGAGACCCGCTCGCCGGTCGTCACCGCGTCCCACACCTCCGGCCGCGGGGCGTCGTACTCCCGCTGCACGACGAGCACCCGCACCGGTCGTCCGTCCCTGAGGTCGTCGCGCACGCTGCGGTCGACGTCACCGAGGGAGCTCCACATATCAAAGTTCATTGATATGACGATGCCGGAAGCGACGGCGGCCGTCAAGAGCGGGAACCCGCCACCTGGCCATCTAGTCTGATCAGCGTGACCAGCGCGCCGCGGACCCCGGCGAGAGGCACGCCGACCGTCCCGGCCGCACCGGCGGCACCGGGGACCGTCGGCGGCTACACGCTGCTCACCAGGATCGGCGAGGGCGGCATGGGCGTGGTGCACCTGGCCCGCCGGGGCGACGGCCCCCGCGTGGCGCTCAAGGTGCTCCGGCCCCAGGTGATCGGCGACGACGAGGCCCGGCGTCGCCTCGAGCGCGAGGTCGGCTCGCTGCGTCGCATCAGGAGCAAGTGGGTCGCCGAGATCGTGGACGCGGACCCGTGGGCGCCGGTGCCGTACGTCGCGACCCGCTACGTCCCCGGCCTCTCGCTGCACGACTACGTGCACGAGGAGGGCCCGATCCGGGGCAAGGACCTGACCTGGTTCGCCGCCTGCCTGGCCGAGGGCGTCTCGTCGGTGCACGCGGTCGGGGTGCTGCACCGCGACGTGAAGCCCTCGAACGTGCTGATGGAGGGCCGGACGCCGATCCTCATCGACTTCGGCCTGGCTCGGGTCGCCGACGACCCGAAGCTCACCCACACCGGCTGGCTGCTGGGCACGCCCGGCTACCTCGCGCCCGAGATCCTCTACGGCGACGACGCGACGACCGCGTCCGACGTCCACTCGTGGGCCGCCACCGTGGCCTTCGCCGCGACGGCCCGCCCGCCGTTCGGCCGGGGCCCGTCGATGGCGATCATGGACCGCGTCCGCCGCGGCGAGCACGACCTCTCCGGGATCCCCGACCCACTGCGCCGCCTGCTCGCCGGCTGCCTCGACCCCGAGCCCGAGCGGCGCCCCGGCCTCGATGCGATCCTCGGCTGGCTCCGGCCGCAGGTCGCGCCCCAGCCGCGACAGGCGCCGCCGGCCCCGGAGAAGCCGGCACCGGAGAAGCTGACGATGCCCTACGCGGTCGCAGCCACCTCGGCCGACGCGACCTCGACGGACCTGCTGTCCGGCGCAGCGCCCGGGCCGGACGGCACCAGGATGCTCACCGAGCACCAGACGGTGGTGGAGCGGCCACCCGGGGCACGCCCGGCCCCTCCCGGGGCGCCGGCGCCCGTCGTGCAGGGCCGGCCGCCGTTCGCCGAACGGGCCCGGCGGGCCACCCTGCTCGTGGTCGCCGGGCTGCTCTGCGGAGGGCTGGTCGCGGTCCTCCCGTGGTTCGGCTCGCTCACGCTGGTGCTGCTGGTCTGGCTCCTGCGCAGCGGCTCACTGGCGGCCACTGCCGCCGCCGAGCGGCGCCGGGTGCGCGGGCCGAAGTGGTACGACGGCGTGCTCCTCCTCGTCCGGGCGCCCTGGGAGCTGCTCCGGTCGCTCGCCGGCACCACGATGCTCGTGCTCTGGAGCGCCGGCATCGCGCTGGCGGCCGCGTTGCTCTGCTACGCGTTCGTCGCCGGCGAGACGCTCACCCTGTTCGTGTGCGGCGCGGT
The DNA here is from genome assembly GCF_036274455.1 of Nocardioides sp. GTDB lineage: Bacteria > Actinomycetota > Actinomycetes > Propionibacteriales > Nocardioidaceae > Nocardioides. The sequence continues at coordinate 9,358 of NZ_DASUFR010000253.1, forward strand.
CTTCGCGGGCGCGGCGTACACCGGGCCGGGTGGGTCGCGGGTGCGCTCACCCCTGGCCCACCTGGTGAACCCCATCTGCCGCCGGTGGAAGCCCTGGCTGGCGGTGTCCTTCGTCCTGCTCGTGCTCGCCACCGGGCTCGGCGGCCTGGCCGAGGCGCGCGGCTCCTCCTGGACGCCCGGCAACGACCGTCCACTGAGCGGACCGACCACCGGACACTGACCGCCCGTCGTGCCACACTGGCCGCAATGAACGCTTGCGTGATCATCATTTCCTAGCGCGTCGACGACCTCGACGCGCAACCTCTCGTACTCCGAGAGGTTTTTTCATGTCCCGACCCGAGAGATTTCCGATGGACCTGCACGGCGCCTTCCACGTCTACGACACCACCCTGCGCGACGGCGCGCAGCAGGAGGGGCTCAACCTCTCGGTCGCCGACAAGCTGACCATCGCACGGCAGCTCGACGGGCTCGGCGTGGGCTACATCGAGGGCGGGTGGCCCGGGGCGAACCCGAAGGACACCGAGTTCTTCCGCCGCGCCGCCGGCGAGCTCGACCTCGAGCACGCCAAGCTCGCCGCCTTCGGCTCCACCCGCCGGGCCGGCGTCGCCGCGGCCGACGACCCGCAGGTGGCCGCCCTCCGGGACAGTGGCGCCTCGGTGGTGACGCTCGTGGCCAAGTCGCACGACCGGCACGTCGACCTCGCGCTGCGGACCACGCTCGAGGAGAACCTCGCCATGGTCCGCGACACCGTCGCGCACCTGCGCGCCGAGGGGCAGCAGGTCTTCCTCGACGCCGAGCACTTCTTCGACGGCTACCGCGCCAACCGCGACTACGCGCTTGAGGTGTTGCGGACGGCGTACGACGCCGGTGCCGAGGTGATCGCCCTCTGCGACACCAACGGCGGCATGCTCCCCGACTGGGTCTCCGACGTGGTCCATGACGTCATCGACACCACCGGCGGCCGCGTGGGCATCCACGCCCACAACGACAGCGGCTGCGCCGTCGCCAACTCGCTGGCCGCCATCGAGGCCGGGGCCAGCCACGTCCAGGGCTGCATCAACGGCTACGGCGAGCGCACCGGCAACGCCGACCTCGTCTCCGTCGTCGCCAACCTCGAGCTGAAGCTGGACCGCTCCGTGCTGCCGCCCGGGCTGCTCAAGGAGTCGACCCGGATCGCGCACGCGATCGCCGAGGTCACCAACGTGCCGCCGGCGTCGCGGCAGCCCTACGTCGGTGTCTCGGCGTTCGCCCACAAGGCCGGGCTGCACGCCAGCGCGATCAAGGTCGACCCCGACCTCTACCAGCACACCGACCCGGTGCACGTCGGCAACGACATGCGGCTCCTGGTCTCCGACATGGCCGGCCGGGCCTCGATCGAGCTCAAGGGTCGCGAGCTCGGCTTCGACCTCGGCTCGGACAAGGAGCTGCTCGCCCGCGTGACCGACCGGGTCAAGGAGCTCGAGGCGACGGGGTACACCTTCGAGGCCGCGGACGCCTCCTTCGAGCTGCTGCTCGACCAGATGGTGTCCGGCCGGCGGCCGGCGTACTTCGAGGTCGAGTCGTGGCGGGTGATCACCGAGACGCTCAGCAACCGGGCGGCGACCGACGAGGCCGTCTCCGAAGCCACCGTGAAGCTCAGGGCGCAGGGCGAGCGCCACGTGGTCACCGCCGAGGGCAACGGCCCGGTCAACGCGCTCGACCAGGCGCTGCGCACTGCGATCGGGCAGGCGTTCCCCGAGGTGGTGAAGTTCGAGCTGATCGACTACAAGGTCCGCATCCTCGACCAGGGCCACGGCACCGACGCGATCACGCGGGTGCTGATCGAGACCTCCGACGGCGAGTCGTCGTGGGTCACCGTCGGTGTCGGCCACAACGTGATCGAGGCCTCCTGGGGGGCGCTGGTGGACGGGCTGACCTACGGCCTGCGCCGGCACGGCGTCTGACCCGCCATCGTTGCGGCGGCTCGGCGGCTCAGCGCTGGGTGATGCGGTGGGCGAGGTCCTCCCAGCCCTCCATGATGCGGTCGATCTCCATGCCCTCGATGCGCACCTGCTGGTCGAGGACCGGCACCTCCAGCGGCGCGAGGAGCGCGGTGGCCAGCACCGCGATGTCCCCGGTGACGTGCAGCTCGCTCATCAGGTAGCGGGTGTGCATGGCCACGAAGGAGTACACCGCGAAGCCCCGGGGTCCAGACCAGCCCGCCGCCCGGATGAGGTCGGCGAGCATGAGGTTGCGCTCCAGCCGCGAGCGCCCGAAGGCCAGCAACCGCTCCATCGCAGGGGCGCCAGGCCCCAGGGGCGGGGGCCCAGAGATCACCGCGGCCTGCCACTCGGTCTCGGAGAAGTCGAGCACGGCCGCCATCAGCCCCTCGCGGGAGCCGAACCGGCGGAAGACGGTGCCCTTGCCGACCCCGGCCTTGGCGGCGACGGCGTCCATCGTCAGCCCGTCGATGCCGCAGCTGTCGATGAGCGCCTGCGCGGCGACCAGCAGCGCCTCGCGGTTGCGGGCAGCGTCGCGCCGCTCGGGGGTGGCGTCCTCGAGCAGCGGGAGCAGCGGGCGCTCGGTCATCGGGTCGTCCGGTCGGTCTGGGCGTCTGGTCGTCAGGTCCGTCATCGGTGCAGGCAACTGTAGGGACGCAGCCGTCCTGGTCCAGACCACTTTTGAGGATGTCGCTCGTGGAATAAAAACGGACCACGGTCCGTTTTCACTCGCGACTCATCCACCTCCGTCTCCTGGGAGCATCCATGTCCGATACCCGTGTCGCCGTCCTCGTCGGCAGCCTGCGCGCCGACTCCGTCAACCGGAAGCTCGCCGAGCTGCTGCGCGACCAGGCACCCGCCGGCGTGACCCTCGACCTCGTCGACGGCCTCGCCGAGCTGCCGTTCTACAACGAGGACATCGACACCCCGGACGCCGCTCCGGCGCAGGCCGTGGCCCTCCGGGAGCGGGTGGGCAGCGCCGACCGTGTCCTGGCCGTCACCCCCGAGTACAACGGCACCATGCCGGCGGTCCTCAACAACGCGATCGACTGGCTCAGCCGGCCCTACGGGGTCAGCGCCCTGTCCGGGAAGCCGTTCGGCGTCCTGGGCACCACGCCGACGCAGTACGGCGGCAAGTGGTCGCACGCCGACGCCGCCCGCTCGGCCACGATCGCCGGCGCGGTCGTCGTCGAGGACGTGACCGTCTCGCAGTCCTCGATCGATGTCGACGTGCTGACCGACCCCGCGGTGCTCGCCAAGCTGCACGACGCAGTGGCCCGGCTGGTGGGCTTCCAGAAGGAGACCGCCGCGGCCTGAGTGGTCCCGGCCCGGGGGCGGTCCTCTCCTTCCCCCTCCCCGAGCCCACCCGCCACCACCACCTCCATTGCGCACCTCCATTGCCAGCCCTGCCCGAGGGCAGGGCCTATGCGCCCGGCTAAGTTTCGGCAGGTGACCGAGCTGCACGACCTGACCGCCCTCGAGCAGGGGGAGCTCGTCCGGCGCCGCGAAGTTTCACCGGTCGAGCTGACCCGGCACTACCTCGAGCGCGCCCACCGCATCGACGACGACCCGGCGACCACGGTGGGCGCGTTCGTCACGCTCACCGACGAGCTGTCGCTCGCGCGGGCGGAGCAGCTCGAGACGCTGGAGCGCGGAGCCGGCTCGCCGCTCTACGGCGTGCCCACCGCGATCAAGGACCTCAACCTGACCGCGGGCATCCGCACCACGTTCGGCTCGCCGGTGTTCGCCGACTTCGTGCCGGACGTGTCCGACGGCGTCACCTTGTCACTCGAGGCGGCCGGCATGGTGAGCCTCGGCAAGACGGCCACGCCGGAGTTCGGCTCGCCGTGCTACACCGAGCCGGAGGGCAGGCCGCCCTCGGTCACACCCTGGGACCGGACCCGGATGGCCGGCGGCTCCTCGGGCGGCGCAGCCGCGGCGGTGGCAGCGGGCCTGGTCCCCGTGGCCCAGGGCTCGGACGGTGGCGGCTCCATCCGGATCCCGGCCTCGTGCTGTGGGCTGTTCGGCCTCAAGCCGACCCGCGGGCGGATCAGTGGTCATCCGATGTACGGCGACCCCGTGGGTTTGGCGACGGCCGGGCCGATCGCCCGGACCGTGCGCGACGCGGCGGCGATGCTCGATGAGCTCGCCGGTCGTCGAGTGGGGGATCCGTCCTGGGCACCACCTCCTGTCGGGACGTTCCTCGCGGCGTGCGACCGCGACCCGGGCCATCTTCGGATCGCGCGGTTCACCGATCCAGTGATCGCCGACGTGGCTGTGGACAAGGCCTGCCGGGACGCGGTTGTGGACGCTTCGCGGCTGCTGGAGTCGCTCGGCCACGAGGTGGTGGACATCGCCGTGCCGCTGCCGCGGGAGGCGGTCCCCGTCTTCGAGACGAGCTGGTCGGTGCTGACCGCGATGTCGCTGGTCCCGCCCGAGCAGGAGCACCTGCTCCGCCCACTGACCCGCTGGCTCACCGACCGGGGCCGCGCGGTGAGCGGCCCGGACTTCGGCCTGGCCATCGGCGCGATGCGCCGCTTCGCCGCGGGCGCCCTGACCACCCTGGCGCCGTACGACGCCGTGCTCACTCCCACGCTGGCCGTCCCGCCGCTCGAGGTCGGCGCCATCCGCGACGACGCGGACCCGGCCGGCGACTTCGAGGCGCAGAAGCGGTTCACGCCGTGGACCAGCGCCTGGAACGTCACCGGCATGCCGGCCGCGTCGCTGCCCCTCGCCTGGACCGACGACGGCCTCCCGGTCGGCGTCATGCTGGCCGCCCGGCCGGCCGAGGAGGAGCTGCTGCTCAGCCTCTGCGCCCAGGTCGAGGCGGCCGCTCCCTGGCACGACCGCAAGCCGCCCGGCTGGTGACCGTGGCTCAGAGGCGTGGTGGCCCGGCCTCGACCCGGCGCAGCACGGACGGGAGGCTGTCGATGTCGGGTCCACGCTGGAGCTGCCGCTCGTCCCACCATGTCGCGCCCTCCTCCGCGAGTGGCCCGACGATGTCGGCGGCCGACTCGGGCGAGGTCACCCCGCCGAGCACCACGTCGAAGCCGTCCAGCGAGCCGCGCTGGTCGCCGAGGTAGGACAGCACTTCGCGCACCGACTCGACCGGGGGCACGTCGCCGTGCCGGTGCTCGCGGAACAGCGGCACCACGCCGTCCCACCGCGCGGCCCGGCGCATCGGCGGCCGGCTCGGCCAGAAGCCGCCGACCCAGATCGGCACCCGCGGCTGCTGCACCGTCGGCGGCAGCAGGGTGACGTCGTCCACGGTGTAGTGCTTGCCCGCGTGCGAGACGGGCCTCCCGGACCAGAACGCCGCGAGCAGCGGGAGCGCCTCGTCGAGCCGTCCGGCCAGCTCGACCGGGTCGGTGGTGTCGCCGAACCGTCCGTACTCGTCGTCGATCGGCCCACCCAGCCCGACCCCGAGCGTGACCCGCCCGCCCGACAACGAGTCGAGTGTGGCCACCTGCCGCGCCAGCGCCTGGGGCCGCCGCCGGGCCACCGGAGTCACCAGCGTGCCGAGCCGCAGCCCCGAGGTCGACAGCGCCGCCGCGGTCAGCAGCATCCACGGGTCGCCGAAGGGCCGGTCGCCGTGAAAGCCGTGCACCAGGTGGTCCCAGACGAAGAGCCCGTCCCACCCCGCCTCCTCGGCGGTCCGGGCCAGCTCGCCGACGGCGCGCGGGTCTGCGAAATCTCCGAAGCAGGGGATGTTCACCGAGAACCTCACCATCACAACCTCTCCGGTCGTGGTGGCCGGCGCAAACCCTTCGGGCACACCCTGCCCGGGCGCCACCTCAGGACGTAGCGTCGAGCAGATGAGCGAGCTCACGCCGTACATCTGTGTCCTCGACAGCCGTGCCGCGATCGAGTGGTACGCCGCCGCGCTCGACGCCGAGGTCGTCCACGAGCCGATCGTCATGCCCGACGGCCGGGTCGGCCACTGCGAGCTGGCGGTCGGCGGCGCGCGCTGGATGATGTCCGACGAGCACCCCGAGCTCCACGTGGAGGCGCCCGACCCGGCGCGCGGAGCACCGGTCACCCTGCACCTCACCGTCGACGACTGCGACGCGGTCGCGGCACGTGTCCAGGCCCACGGCGTCACCCTCGACCGCGGCCCCGAGGACAGCCCACCGGCGGGGCGGGTGGCGGTGTTCCGGGACCCGTTCGGCCACCGGTGGTTCCTCAACCAGCGGGGGCCCGAGGATGACTAGCGGCTGATCGTCGCGGTCGCGGTCAGGTCGCCGAGGGCGCCGCCCATCGCGATGACGACGTCCAGCCTCGTCCCGCCCTCGGAGACCGTGGCCGTCGACTGGCCGGCGTCGGCGTAGAAGTAGAACGAGGCGTCGTCGGCGTTCGCGAAGTCCATCGCCGAGTCGAGGTGGTCGAGCGAGGCGCCCGCCGCCTCGCGCTGCCGGTCGATCGCGGTGAGGTCGTAGCTTGCATCGCCCTGAGCAGCTGCTCGCCGACGTCGTCGCTCGCCTGCTGCTTGGCGTCCTCGGCCGCGGCCGCGGCGTCCTCGCGGGTCTGGCGGTCGCTGGTGACCAGCTCCGTCGCCTTGGCCGTGGCCCACTTCTTCAGGCTGTCTCCGAGTCCCATGGCTCTCCCTCTCTCCCCGGTGCCGCGGGCGAGGACTGTACGACGCCACGCAGCCGGCTACCACGCACCGACAGGGGGCTTCGCTAGGCTTCTGCGGTCCAGAGACCGTCAGGGGGGCCGTGGTGGCTCGGGTGCTCTCTCGAGTGCTCACGTCGGTGGCGCTCGCCTTGGTCGCCGCCTCGCTGACGCACGCGCAGCCCGCTGACGCGGTCGACGCGGTCGACGCCGCCGCGCAGCCGCCGTTCGTCGCCGTCGGCCACAGCCCCACCCAGGGCACCCCGGTCCCCGGTGCCTACCTCACCGCCGACCTCGGCTCGTGGAGCTCGCCGCCGCAGTCCTACGACTTCCAGTGGCTGCGCGACGGCCAGCCGATCACCGAGGGGCAGTCCCGCGACTACCTCGTCCAGGCGCGCGACGTCGGCCACGAGCTGCAGCCGTTCGTCACCGGCCACTCCGGCCCAGACACCGCCCACTTCGTCGGCACGGCGATGTCCGTGCGTCAGATCGGCTCCTCGGTCTCCCTCGACGTCCGACGTGTCCACCCCGCGCCGGGCCGACCACGCCTGGTGTGGACCGCGATCTCGTTCCTGAGCACCGAGCGGCCGTGGCCGACCGACGGCGGCACCGTGACGGCGTACAAGAAGAAGCACGGCCACTGGAAGCGGCTGGGATCGACCGCGGTCGCCCGCGGCGCCGCGTTCGTGCGGCTGCCCTGGAAGCGCGCTCCCTTCGGGCGGAGCAAGGTGCGGGTCTGCTACGCGGGCTCCGACGTGGTCGCCGTCAGCTGCTCGACACCCGACGTGGTGCTCAGGCAGCGCTGAACCACCCCGGGGCCGCGGCCACGAACTCCTCGCGCGCCAGCGATCCCGCGCCCTCGGGGATGACCGCGAGCAGCGGTGCGATCCGCTGCAGGTCCTCGAGGTTGCAACGCTCGGCCAGCCCGGGCTCGGCCGGCCATGCCCCGACGACCAGGCCGCGGACGCTCACGCCCCGGGCGCGCAGCGCGTCGACGGTGAGCTCGGTGTGGTTGAGCGTGCCCAGCCCGGCCGCCACGACCACGACGACCTCGGCGCGCAGCTGCGCGGCCAGGTCGAGCAGCGTCCCGCCGTCTTCGTCGAGCCGGACGAGCAGCCCGCCGGCGCCCTCGACGATCACCGCGTCCTGCGGCAACCGGGCGATGCGGGCGGCGTACGACGCCAGGGTCGGGAGCTCCACGCCCTGGCGCCGGGCGGCGGTGTCAGGCGCGAGGGGTGCGTCGAGCGTCGTCCACTCCTGCGCCTCGACGCCGGTGAGCCGGGTGACCTCGCGGGCGTCGGAGTCCCCGTCCGCCGCGCCGGTCTGCACGGGCTTGACCACGACCACCGACCCCTCGGCAGTCGCAGCCAACGCGGCGGTCGCGACCGTCTTGCCGACACCGGTCGAGGTCCCGGTGACCAGCGTGATCAGGGCGCGTGCTCCTTCACCACGGCGACCAGCACCTCGACCGCCCGGGCCCAGTCCGCATCCGTGATGCCGGCGCTGACCGTGACCCGCAGCCGCGAGACGCCGTCGGGCACCGAGGGCGGCCGGAAGCAGCCGACGGTGACGCCCTGGGCCAGTGCGGAGGCCTGCGCGGCAAGCGCCACCAGCGGCGACGGCATCGGCACCGAGAGCACGGCGCCCGCAGGAGGCTCGACCCCGAGCGCGGCCGCGAGGTCGACGGTCCGGCGGCGTACGACCTCGGGCAGCTGGGGCCGGCTCCGGAGCTGCCGCAGCGCCTCGAGCGCGCCGCCGGCCGCAGCCGGGGCCAGACCGGTGTCGAAGATGAACGCCCGAGCCCGGTTCACGAGGTGGTCCACCACGGACTCGGGGCCGAGCACGGCACCGCCCTGGCTGCCGAGCGCCTTCGAGAGAGTGGCCGTGACGAGCACGTGGGGGAGGCCGGCCAGCCCCAGCTCGCGCACCACCCCCGGGCCGCGGACGCCGAGGCCGTGCGCCTCGTCGACGAGGAGCAGCGCGTCGTACCGTTCGCACACCGCGGCCAGCGCCGCCAGCGGTGCCTCGTCGCCGAGGACCGAGTAGACCGACTCGGCCAGCACCAGCGCCCGCCGCTCCCCGGCACCGCCCAGCGCCCGCTCGACCGCCGCGACGTCGTGGTGGGGCACGACCTCGAGCGCCGCCCGTGACAGCCGCACGGCGTCGACCAGCGAGGCGTGCACGTGGGCGTCGGAGACCACCAGCGCGTCGTGGCCGGCCAGCCCGGCGACCGCGGCGAGGTTGGCGTGGTAGCCGGTCGAGAAGACCAGCGCTGCGGGCTGTCCCAGGTACGCCGCGAGCTCGCGCTCGAGCTGGGCGTGCAGCTCGAGCGTGCCGGTGACCAGCCGGGATGCGCCCGCGCCGGCACCCCATCTCCGGGCAGCAGCGGCGGCGGCCTCGACGACCGCCGGGTCGCGCGACAGCCCGAGGTAGTCGTTGCCGGCCAGGTCGGTGGTCGCCCCCTCGGCGGGCCGCGGCCGCAGGCTCCGCTGCAGCCCCGCCGCCTCCCGGACCGCGGACTCGGCGGCCAGCCACTCCTGCCAGCGGTTCATGCCACGGCCACCGCGCGCTCGATCGCGGCGCAGATCCGCGCGACGTCCTCGTCGGAGGTGACGTAGGGCGGCATCGTGTAGACGAGGTCGCGGAACGGCCGCAGCCAGACGCCCTCCTCGACAGCGGCGTCGGTCGCCTTGACCACGTCGACCGGGTGGTCGAGCTGCACGACGCCGACGGCGCCGATGGTGCGCACGTCCGCGACGCCTGGTGCGCCGCGCAGCGACGACAGCTCGGCGAGCCCGGCGCCCACGCGGGCGACGTTGGACCGCCAGTCCGAGGTCTCGAGGAGGTCGAGGCTCGCCGCCGCGACCGAGCAGGCCAGCGGGTTGCCCATGTAGGTCGGCCCGTGCATCAGCACGCCCGACTCGGACGCGGACAGCCCGCGCGCCACCTCGCCGGTGCACAGCACCGCGGCCAGCGACAGGTAGCCGCCGGTCAGCGCCTTGCCGACGCACATCACGTCGGGCGTCACGCCTGCGGCCTCGGCGGCGAAGAAGGTGCCGGTCCGGCCGAAGCCGGTCGCGATCTCGTCGAGGACCAGGTCCAGGCCGTGCTCGTCGGCGACCTCGCGCATCACGCGCAGGCACTCCGCGTCGTAGACGAACATCCCGCCGGCGCCCTGGAGCAGCGGCTCGACGACGATCCCGGCCAGCTCGTCGGCGTGGGCGCGGGCGTGCGCGCGGAAGGACGTCGCCCAGGCCGCGACGTCGCCGCCCGGGGGAGGAGGCTGGGGAGCGAAGACCTGCTGGGGCAGCACGTCGGTGAACATCGAGTGCATCCCGCCCACCGGGTCGCACACGCTCATGCAGCCGAACGTGTCGCCGTGGTAGCCGCCGCGCACCGTGAGCATCCGGGTCCGCTCCGGGTGGCCGAGCCCGCGCTGGTGCTGCAGCACCATCTTCAGCGCCACCTCGACCGAGACCGAGCCCGAGTCGGCCAGGAAGACGTGCTCGAGCCGCCGGTCCGATCCGAGGGGGGCGGCGAGCGAGACCAGCCGCTCGGCCAGCCGGACGGCCGGCCCGTGGGTCAGCCCGCCGAACATCACGTGCGCCATGTCGTCGAGCTGTCGGCGTACGGCGGCGTCGAGCTCCGGCACGGCGTACCCGTGGATCGCCGCCCACCATGACGACATACCGTCCACGACCTCGGTGCCGCCATCGGGACCCGCGAGGTGCAGGCGTACGCCGGACGCCGACTCGACCAGGCGGACCGGCGTCGGGTCGGTCATCGAGGTGTAGGGGTGCCAGACGTGCCCGCGGTCGTAGGCGAGCAGCTCCTCGGGCGTATCAGGCATTGGGTGCGACGGCCGTCCCCGCGCCGCGGCGGCGCTTGGCCGGGTCGTGCGAGACCGGCCCGGCCTCGTCCGCCGGCGTGGCACCCAGCACGGTGAAGCCGTGGTCGCGGATCAGCTCGAGATCGGCCTGGGCGGCCTGGCCCTCGGAGGTGAGGTAGTCGCCGAGGAAGATCGAGTTCGCCACGTGCAGCGCCAGCCCCTGCAGCGAGCGCAGGTGCATCTCCCGGCCGCCCGCGATCCGGATCTCCCGGTCGGGGCAGACGAACCGTGCCATCGCCAGGATCTTCAGGCACCTCACCGGGGTGAGGTTCCAGACGTTCTCGAACGCGGTCCCGTCGAAGGGCATCAGGAAGTTGACCGGGATCGAGTCCGAGCCGAGGTCGCGGAGCGCGAAGAGGGCCTCGACAAGCTGCTCGTCGGTCTCGCCCAGCCCGGCGATCAGCCCGCTGCAGGGCGAGAGTCCCGCGCCCTTGACCTTCTCGACGGTGTCGACCCGGTCGGCGTAGGTGTGGGTCTGCACGATCTGGTCGTGGTGGGACTCGGCGGTGTTGATGTTGTGGTTGTAGGCGTCCACGCCGGCCGCGCGGAGCCGCTCGGCCTGGCCGTCCGCCAGCAGGCCGAGGCAGGCGCAGATCTCGACCTCGGGGTGCTCGGCCTTGATCGTCCCGACCATGTCGGCCACCCGGTCGACGTCCCGGTCGGTCGGACCGCGTCCGCTGGAGACCATGCAGACCCGCGTCGCGCCGCCCCGGAGCCCGGCGGCCGCCTGCCCGAGCGCGTCCTCGGGGCTCAGCCACTTGTACTTCAGGATGTCCGCCGACGAGCCGAGCGCCTGCGAGCAGTAGCCGCAGTTCTCGGGGCACAGTCCGGACCTGAGGTTGACCAGGTAGTTGACCTTCACGGTGCGGCCGAAGTGGTCGCGACGCAGCCGGCCCGCGGCAGCCACCACGTCCAGGAGCTCGTCGTCGTGGGCTCGCAGCACGGCGAGCGCGTCGTCCTCGGTCGCGGGCTTGCCGTCGAGGATCGCGTCGGCCAGCTGGTCGAAGGAGGAGGCACTCATGGCGTGCAGTTTGCCGTACCCCACTGGTCAGTCCGTCGAGACGTCCACCACAGCGCCGGTGATCGTCTGCGTCATACCTCGAAGGTCCCGCCGCTGCGCCAGTAGACGCCGCCGTCGCGGGTCATGAAGTCGTTCTCGACCAGGTAGCGCCGCAGCGCCGCGTAGTCCGGGTGGAACCGTTGCAGCACGTCGTTGACCTCGGCCTCCGGGTAGGTCCTCCCGGGTTCGAACTCCTGCGCGAGCCGGTCCAGCACGACCAGCAGCTTGGCGTGCCGGCTCGGCATCGTGTGCAACCGGCCGTCGTCGGTGAAGAAGCTGCGGAGCACCCGCTCCTGCCGGGCGTCGTCCGGCCTCATGGCCTCGCCGTCAGGGCGAGCAGCGCTCGCGGCCGGGTTGCGGTGGAGAGGCCGCCCTCGACCGCCCGCTGCTCGAAGTGCAGGTGGCAGCCGTCGGGCGCGCCGTTGTCGGAGGCCAGCGCGAACAGGTCGCCACGGTGCAGCTTGTCGCCCGGCTCGACGAACACCTTGCGGGTGTGGCCGATGACCAGGTCCCAGCCGAGCTTGCGGTTGCGCAGCAGCACCGGGTTGTCGCCGTACGCCGGCCCGAGGCTGCTGTGGTCGACCACCTTGGCGCGCCGGCCGGCGTACAGCTTGGTGCCGCAGGGCATCGCGACGTCGATGCCGTGGTGGAACCCCTGCCGGCCCGGGCAGCGCGGGTCGTGGTCGTAGTAGGGCGCCACGGTGCAGCCGAACGGGATCATGATCCGGTGCGCGCCGGCGTACCACGGCGAGGTGTAGTGGTGCTTATCGTCGGTGTAGAAGTGCCAGCGCGGGTCGCGGGCCTCGGCCGGCGCGGCCAGCCCGAGCACGGCTGCCAGGACGGCCACCAGCCCGAGGACACGCATGGGGCCATGCTCACACAGGGCTAGTCCTCTAGGTCCTGGCGGGCATGATCGGCGTCGTGAGGCTGCGTCTGCCCGCCCTGCACGGTGCCGGGCTCCCGGGGGTGGCTGCCGCCATGTGCGTCGGCCTGGGCTTCGCCCTGCTCGCCGGCTGCGGGGGCGACCCGGAGCCGCCGTCGGGCCCCGGGCTGCCGTCACAGGCCGACCTGCGGACCTACTTCGAGGCGATCACCAGCGGCGACCCCGAGCAGGTCACGAAGGCGGAGGAGATCGCCGCCGACGGCTCGCCGGCGCAGGCCTACGCGAGGTTCATCGGCCTGGCAACGACAGCCTGGGCTGCCGCGGGAGAGGACGCGCCGGCCGACGTCGAGGTCGAGGACGTCGACCGGGGCTTCAAGGCCTGCGTGAGCGACGACAGGTGCGCGACCTGGACCGACCTGGAGGGCAAGGACGGCAAGCTCACGAGCTTCTCGGTCAGCGGGATCATGCTGGACGACTCGTTCGTCGACCTGACCGGCCAGGCGCCGATCTCCTCGGAGGGCCTCTACGACGTGCAGCCGGAGTACGCCTACCGGCTGCCCCAGAGCGGCGTGCTGGAGGTGGTCCTCACGATCACCGCCGCCGAGGTCGGGCTGTCGGCGAGGCCGGGAACCTACATCGAGGGCGACCAGGTCCTGAAGGGCAGCCAGGCCGCCGGCCCGGCCCTGATCAAGGCCGGCCGGACCAGCCCCGTGATGCTCGTCTTCCCCGGCGCCGAGGACGCGAAGCTCGACGGACAGGTCACCTTCGCGCTCAAGATCGGCGGCGCCGGGTCCGACTCGATCGGCTTCGGGCTGGCCGACCCCGCCGTGAGCTAGGAGGCGCGCGTTGCGATCGCCCGAGGCCCCTGCCCTGCGTCGCGCGGTACTCACCGTCGCGCTGCTGAACCTGTCCTACTTCTTCGTCGAGTTCACCGTCGCGCTCTACGCCGGCTCGATCTCGCTGCTCGCGGACAGCGTCGACTTCCTCGAGGACACCTCGATCAACCTGCTGATCTACGTGGCCCTCGGGTGGCCGCTGGCCAGGCGCGCCGTCATGGGCAAGGTCATGGCGGCGATCATCCTCGGACCGGCCTGCGTCGCCGGTTGGGAAGCGGTCCAGCGCTTCTCCGACCCGGCCACACCCAAGGTCCTGCCGATCGTGCTGGCCTCCCTCGGCGCGATCGTCGTCAACGGGACGAGCGCGTGGCTCCTCGCGCCGTTCCGCCGCCACGGCGGGTCACTGAGCCGGGCAGCCTTCCTCTCGGCCCGCAACGACACGCTGGTGAACCTGGCCGTGATCGGCATGGCCCTGGTCACCCTGTGGACCGACTCGGGCTGGCCCGACCTGATCCTGGGCTGCTTCATCATCGCGCTCGCGCTGCACGCCGCCTACGAGGTGTGGGAGGTCAGCGAGGAGGAGCGGCTGGCGGCCAAGGCGCTGGCCGGCGAGGACATCGACTGACCCGACCCGCCCCCTTCCTGACCGCAGGCGCGCAGCAGCCGCTGGGACTCGGCGATGAGCGCCCGTCGCAGCGGGGCGCCGCGCTCGGCGAACATGCGCTGGGTGGCGGCGTACTCCTGCTTGCCCCCGGCGGTCTCGATCCGGACCGCCTCGTAGCCCAGCTCCGACAGGTCGTAGGGCGAGGCCCGCATGTCGAGGACCCGGATGTCGAGGGCCAGCTCGAAGCAGTCGGCGACCAGCTCGGAGGGGACGAGCGGGCTCAGCCGGAAGGCGTGCTTGTAGAGGTCCATGCCGGCGTGCAGGCAGGCGGGCTGCTCGAAGGCCGGCCGGTCGTGCGCCTGCGGGGCCAAGGAGTTGAGCGGCCGTGCCGGGCCGGTGAAGAACCGGTAGGCGTCGAAGTGCGAGCAGGCGATCCGGTGCCCCTCGACCACCGCGTCGGTGCCGTCGGGACCGAGCCGGAGCGGGTACGCCGGGTGCCGGGTCTCGTCCTCGGCCAGCCGGTAGACCATCGCCCACTCGTGCATGCCGAAGCAGCCGAAGTTGGCCGGCCGGCCCGCAGTGGCGACCAGCAGGGCGTGGGTGCCCTCGATGAGGTCGCGCCGGGCCACGATGTCCGCGACCGGGACCGGGTCGGGCCCGCCGGCCAGCGCCACGCCGTACCCGGGTGACCAGCGGCGCAGCTGCGCCGGGCGGAAGGAGTAGTAGGTGAACAGGAAGTCGTGGACCGGGTGCTTCACCCCGGACCGCCGTCGGGCGAGGTGGTCCGCGACCAGCTCGTCGACGCGAGCCTCGTGCGCCTCGGCACGGGCGCGCCAGACCGGCTCGTCGAGCACGACGAGCTCGCGCTCCGCGTCGAGGACCGGCACCGGCTCAGGATAGGTGGGAGGTCACGTTCGGGATCGGGGCTGGGACCGGGTCCCCGCGCATCGAGCTTGTCGAGACGTCCGCAGCCGGCGCTGGGACTCACTCACTTCGCCGAGCCGGGGCTGGGACCGGGCCACCGCTCATCGAGCCTGTCGAGATGTCCGCAGGGTCGGCGCCCAGCGCGGGCTGCGGTGGCCTCGACAGGCTCGACCGGCGGGTGGCTGGGCGGGTGCCTTCGTTGCGGGGTTGTCGAGACGGGCGCAGAACGCCCTGCTCGACCACGATGGCGCCGCGGCAACCTGCGGAGCCGCCGCACCCGTCAGGAGGGCGTGAGGTGGAGGCTGGCCGGGGTCGCAGCGACGGCCACCGCGCTGGCGGTGGCCGGCGTGCTCGTGCTCGCACCTTCGAGGCCGGTCCACACGCACGGCACCGATCCGGGCCGGGCGGCGGCTGCAACCGCACCGACGGGTCTGGCCCGGCCGGCACTCCCGGCTCCGAGGCAGGAGCCCTTCGACAGGGCGGCGCACTCCACGACCGACCCGGGCAGCATCTGGGTCATCGTCAACAAGACCCACCCGGTCGAGCCGTCGGACTACCGGCCAGACATCGAGATCGTGCGCGGCTACCAGGTGGCGAGAGCAGCCGCGAAGCCCCTCGAGCGGCTGCTCGATGCCGGCGACCGCCGGGGTCTGGGGCTGAAGATCGAGAGCGCGTTCCGCTCCTACGGCTACCAGCTCCACGTGCACGCTGCCACCGCGGCCGCCCGGGGTGAGGCCGAGGCGGACCGGGTCTCGGCCCGGGCCGGCTACAGCGAGCACCAGACCGGTCTGGCCGTGGACCTCATCACCCCGGGCGACCCGGCGTGCGACTTCGAGCCGTGCTTCGCGCACACGCCCGCCGGGCGTTGGCTGGCGGACAACGCGTGGCGCTGGGGGTTCGTCGTGCGCTACCAGCCGGCGACGACGGCGGTCACCGGCTACGCGCCGGAGCCGTGGCACCTGCGCTACGTCGGCCGGCCGCTCGCGGCCGAGCTGAGGCGTGAGGGTGTGCGGACGCTGGAGGAGTTCTTCGGTGTCCCGGGCGGTGGCTACCCGCGTTGGCCTCGCGATCCGGACGCGGGCGTCGGAGGTCGTCCGGTGAGCCGCGCGACGGCGTCGCTGACGACGTCCCAGCGTTGCTCCCGGATCGAGGCGAACATGCTCGTGTAGGCATACGACCACCACGGCGACTCCCGCCCAGCCAGGTGGGCCTGGAACTCCGCCTCCTCGATCGGCACGTAGCCGAGCCCCTTCGCCGCGGCGACCTCGTCCATCGTCAGCGCAGCAGGACCCGTCACCCCGTACGCCGTCGGCTCGGTCGCCAGCGCCGAGGCTGCCAGGCACCGGCCCACGTCCTCACGTGCCACCAGCGCCACCCGCCCGTCGCCGGCCGGTAGCCGGACCTCGGCGCCGACCGTCGCCAGCTCCACGAGGGTGTCGAAGAACTCGGTGTAGATCGAGGCCCGCACCGCGGTCACCGCGCACCCGGTCTCCTCCAGGGCCCGCTCGGTCAGCGCGTTGACCCGCGCGTAGCAGAACGGCGAGCGCACGTCGTGGTCGACGCTGGACAGCGCCACCACGCGCGCGAGGTCGTTCGCCACGACAGCGTCGGCGATGTTGAGGTGGTGCTGCAGGACGAGCTCGGCCTCGCCGTCGCTGCTCACCAGGACGAGCGTGTCGACGCCGGCGAGCGCCGCCGTCAGCGCCGGCCGGTCGTCGTAGTCGGCGACCGCCCGGGTGAGCGCCAGCACCTCGATGCCGTCGTGCCCCGCGAGCAGCGAGCAGACCTGCCCGCCCAGCCGGCCGCGGGCACCGGTCACTGCGATGCGCGTCATCTGGCGATCATCGGTCACGGGCGCCTCGATAGGCTCGAAGGGTGCGCATCGCCCGATTCACCACCGGTGAGGACCCCCAGTACGGCGTCATCACCGGGGAGCTCGACGCCCACGGCCAGCTGGAGGACGACGCGGTCATCGTCGCGCTGGCCGGCGACCCGCTCTATGTCGGGATCAAGCTCCTGGAGGAGGAGCACCGGGTGGCCGACGTACGCCTGCTCGCGCCCGTGCTGCCTCGCAGCAAGGTGGTCGGCATCGGGCGCAACTACGCCGCGCACGCGGCCGAGCTCGGCAACGACGTGCCCGACGAGCCGCTGATGTTCCTCAAGCCCAACACCAGCGTGGTCGGTCCTGGCGACCCGATCTTCTACCCCCAGCAGACAAGCAACCTCCACTACGAGGGCGAGCTCGCGGTGGTCATCGGCCGGATCTGCCGGGACGTGCCGCCGGAGCAGGCCACCGACGTGATCCACGGCTACACGATCGGCAACGACGTCACCGCCCGCGACCTGCAGAAGCAGGACTCGACGTGGACCCGAGGCAAGGGGTTCGACTCCTTCTGCCCGCTCGGCCCGTGGATCGAGACCGACCTCGACCCCGACGACTTCGCGAAGGGTCGCCGGGTGCAGACCTTCCTCAACGGAGAGGTCGTGCAGGACGCCAGCACCGCCGACCTGATCTTCGACATCCCGACGCTCGTCGCCGCGGTGTCGAGCGTGATGACGCTCCTGCCAGGCGATGTGATCCTCACCGGCACCCCCGAGGGCGTCGGTCCGATGCAGGTCGGCGACGAGGTCGAGGTGGCCGTCGAGGGGCTCGGCTCGCTGGCCAACCCGGTGGCCAAGCGATGACGGAGGGGAGAGTCCGCGTCCGGTTCTGCCCTTCACCGACCGGTTCGCCGCACGTCGGCTTCGCGCGCACCGCGCTCTACAACTGGGTCTTCGCCCGCCATGCTGCGTTGAACGGCGGGCAGGGAACCTTCGTCTTCCGGATCGAGGACACCGACAAGGCGCGCAGCACCGAGGAGTCCTACGACGCCATGCTCGGCGCGATGCGCTGGCTCGGCCTCGACTGGGACGAGGGCCCCGAGGTCGGCGGCCCGCACGCGCCGTACCGCCAGAGCGAGCGCGGCGAGATCTACCGCGACGTCCTCGCAAAGCTGCACGACTCGCGGTTCACCTACGACTGCTACTGCACCACCGACGAGGTCGACGCCCGGCGCAAGGCGGCCGGCTCCAAGGTGCAGGGGTACGACGGCTTCTGCCGCGACCTCACCGAGGAGCAGGTCGCGGCGTTCCGGGCCGAGGGACGACGGCCGGTGGTGCGGTTCCGGATGCCCGACGGGTCGATCACGTGGACCGACCTGGTCCGTGGCGAGATCACCTTCGAGACCCAGTTCGTGCCCGACTACGCGCTCTGCCGCGCCAACGGCGACCCGCTCTACACGCTGGTCAACCCGGTGGACGACGCGCTGATGGAGATCACCCACGTGCTGCGCGGCGAGGACATCCTCTCGAGCACGCCCCGCCAGATCCCGCTGCACGAGGCCCTGGTCGAGCTCGGCATCTCGAAGGTCGTCCCGGAGTTCGGCCACCTGCCGTTCGTGACGGGGGAGGGCAACAAGAAGCTCTCCAAGCGTGACCCCGAGTCGCACCTGTTCATGTACCGCGACACCGGCTTCCTGCCCGAGGGGCTGCTCAACTACCTGGCCCTGCTCGGCTGGGCGATCGGGCCGGACCGCGACGTGTTCACCGTTGAGGAGATGGTCGAGGCCTTCGACATCAAGGACGTGAACCCCAACCCGGCCCGCTTCGACATCAAGAAGGCCGAGGCGATCAACGCCGACCACATGCGGATGCTGCCGATCGAGGAGCTGACGCACCGAGTGATCCCGTTCCTCCAGGCCGAGGGCGTCCTCACCGACCCGGTCGACGACGCCGACGCCAAGCTGCTCGAGCTGGCCATGCCACTGGTGGCCGAGCGGATGAACAAGCTGACCGAGGCCGCGCCGATGCTCGGCTTCCTGTTCGCCGACGAGGAGTCCTTCACGCTGGTCGACGAGCTCGACGACGCGGGTCGCGACGTCGTACGCGCGGCGCACGAGGCGCTCGCCGCGCTCGAGACGTGGTCGACCGCCGACATCGAGGCGGCCCTGAGGTCGAAGCTGGTCGACGAGCTCGGGCTCAAGCCGCGGCTGGCCTTCGGACCGGTCCGGATCGCGGTCACCGGCCGCAAGGTGTCGCCGCCGCTGTTCGAGTCCCTCGAGCTGCTCGGCCGCGACCGGTCGCTGTCCCGCCTCGCGGCGGCGGTCGCCTGATGGAGCCCCGGCCCGATGGTGCCGCCGCGATGACCGAGGTCGAGTACCACCTGGTCCAGAGGTACGTCGGCCGGTGGGGCCCGACCGGCTGGTGGCGGCCGCTGGCCGGGCTGTTGGCCGGCGTGTTCCTGGTCCTGGTCGCGCAGCTGGTGCTGCTGGTCGGGTTCATGGTCTTCTTCCTCGCCGACGGCGGCGACGTCGAGGACCGGACCAACGCGCTCAGCGACACCGCCCACGTCACGCCGTCGCTGCTGGCGTACCTGAACCTCTCGCTCGCCGCGACCATCCCGGTCGCGCTGTTCCTGACCTGGGCCTTCCACCGCATACCGCCCGGCTGGGTCTGCTCGGTCGCCGGCAGGCTGCGATGGCGGTGGATGGCGGTGTCGTTCGGCCTTGCCTTCATCGCGCTGGTGGCGACCGTGATCGTGGGCAGCTTCGTGCCGGCGGCCGGCGACCCGGCCGACTCCTCGGGCGGGCTCAACTCGTGGAGCGACACGATCCGCGACTTCGTGGTCGTGATCGTGCTGCTCACGCCCCTGCAGGCGGCAGGGGAGGAGTTCGCGTTCCGCGGCTACCTGACCCAGGCCTTCGGCGGGCTGTTCTCGTCGTTCGGGCCGTGGGCCGCGCGGGCAGCCGCCGTACTGCTGCCCGCGGTGCTGTTCGCGCTCGCCCACGGCGCCCAGGACCCACCCGTCTTCGTCGACCGCCTGGCCTTCGGCCTGGTCGCCGGGGTCCTCGTGATCGCCACCGGCGGCCTCGAAGCGGGCATCGCGATGCACGTCCTGAACAACTTCCTCGCCTACGGCTTCGCGCTGGCCTTCAGCGACATGACCAGCGCGCTCAACCCCACCGGCGGCAGCTGGTGGACGCTGCCGACGACGCTCACCCAGTCGCTGGTCTACCTGGGCCTCGCGATCTGGGCCGCGCGCCGGATGGGTGTGTCCAACACGGTCGACCGGGAGGCCCCGAACGTTTTGGAGCGCTCCGAACCCCGCGTGTAAGGTTTCTCCTCGGCCCGGAGCCCCTGGGAGACCAGCGCGGCAACCGGGCCGAACACCAGTAACACAGTGGGATATGGTGTAATTGGCAGCACGACTGATTCTGGTTCAGTTAGTCTAGGTTCGAGTCCTAGTATCCCAGCGAGATCGCCGTCCAGTGGGCGGCGATTGGTGCGTCCGAGGGGCTCCCCAGTAGAGTTCCGCGGGTTGCGTCAGCAACAGCAGTGCGAGCCCCCGTTGTGTAGCGGCCTAGCACGCCGCCCTCTCAAGGCGGTAGCGCCGGTTCGAATCCGGTCGGGGGTACCACGTCGAAAGCCCCTCTGA
>NZ_DASUFR010000254.1:0-7136 GCF_036274455.1 Nocardioides sp.
GCCGCCGCTTCGATGAGCTCGACGAGTTCGACATGGCCGAGCCATGCCAGACCCAGCCATGCCGATGACCTGCGACACGCTATGCCGATGTCGTGAGACACCCCATTCCGATGTCCTGAGCCAGCACACTGTCAGCCCGACCGGCCGGACCTGTCGGTGGCGCGTGGAAGCGCGACCGGCATGGGGACCAGGACCTACTCGGACGAAGCTCTGATCGCGGCTGTGGCGTCCGCTCGTTCCTGGCGAGGGGTGCTTCGTCAGCTCGGGCTCAAAGCGACCTCGTCCACGGCGATCCGGTCCGTCAAGGGTCAGGCAGCGCAGCTCGGCCTGGACAGTAGCCACTTCACCGGAGCTCGAGGATGGACCGAGGATGACCTGACCCGTGCGGTCGTCACATCGACGTCCTGGAGCCAGGTGGCGACCAACCTCGGTGTGTCCGGCGGTTCCAGCACCAGTCTCCTCAAGGGCCATGCGTTGCGCCTCGGACTGGATGCCTCGCACTTGGTGTCCACAAACGAGGCAGCCGGCAGGTCCGTGTCCAGGCCCGATCTCGACAACCTGCCGAAAGCCGGGTCGCTGATGGCCGCCGCCTGGCTGGCGCTCTCCGGGTTCCAGGTCTCCTGGCCTCTCGAGCCCGCTCGCTACGACCTGGTCGCGTCTCGATGCGGCTCACTCGCCCGGATCCAGGTCAAGACGTGCCGACGATGGCAGGGAGGCGGCTGGATGGTGTCCCTGTCGACCCGCGTCAGCGCACCTGGGCCGAGTTCGGGCTCACCATCAGCGACGAGGTGTCCACCGCGACGAACGCCGAGGCCGGGATCGTCTTGAGGTCCTCGATGAGCCGGTCCCCCCAGGCGGCGTTCTGCTCGCCCTGGAAGTACCACGCCGACCCGTTGTCGGCGAGCACCAGACCGTACTTCTTCATCGCGGCCACGACGTTCTGCGCGTACGCCGAGAGCCCCGATGCGTCGTAGGACGCCGAGAGCCGGAACCGCGCGCCCATCGGCGGGTAGTCGAGCGAGGAGTTGTCGCTCGCGTCGTGGCGGGCCGGCCACAGGTGGGCGGCCGCGCTCTCCGGGGTGGTGAACCGGATGGCGTGGTCGATCTTGTTCTTCTTGACCTCGTTCCAGCGCAGCAGCCCGGGCAGGATCGGCAGCCCGGCGGCGTCGGCCGACGTCCAGCCGTCCGGGCGGAGCCTGTTCTTCTTCAGCGACCAGACCGCTCCGGAGCCGGCGTGCCAGCGCCCGTTGGACTCCCGGGCGGCGTACAGCTCGTAGAGCTTGCACGTGTTCTTGTCCACGACGATCGCGTGCCGGTCGCCGTCGGAGCTGCGGCCACCCTCGATCTTCGTGTCGCGCCCGACGGGATACTTCACGTGGTCGCTCTCGGAGGAGTAGTCGAACGACACCTTCACCTTCTTGTGCTTCTTGCCCACGACGGTGATCGGGATCCCGTAGTTGGGCCCGTCGCCGTAGGACGGCCCGAAGTCGGGGTGCAGGTCGACGTCGGTGTCCATGTGCGACAGCCACGCCGCCGAGCGGGCATGCACCGGGAGGTGCGACACGTCGGCGTGCCAGTAGTTGTCGGCCGGGAACTCCGAGCAGTGGGTGCCGGCGATCGGCTTTGCGAGCTCGGGCCGGACGGCGGCCGCCGGAGCGGCGGCGGAGAGGCCGGTGAGGAGCAGCGCTGCGGCGGTGAGGGCGCGGGCCAGCCGGAGGGCGTCGGGGGGAGCGACCATCCGCCGACCCTAGCGGCGCCCGCGGCGCGCCGTGCGAGGTTGGCGCGGCCCTGGGGTGGACGGACCCGGCGGCACCGCGTTGCTGGCCCGCCACGGTGGCTGAGGTGCGAGGCCGTTCACGGGCGCTCGTACTGAGGTGCGAGCTTGCGAGCCTCGAAGGAGCCTCGAAGCCCCGCAGGTCAGGCAACCGAGGTGAGTCCCGGCCTCGGGTGACCAGGCTTCGAGGCTCGGCAATGGGGCGCCTCGCACCTCAGCCACCGTGTCGGCCCTTCGTAGCCAAGGCACCCGTCGGACCGGCCCCTTCTCGGTGCTCAGGCGTGCTGGTAGGGCACGACGTCGTGTCCGTCATAGCACTCGTGGATGCCGAGCTCGGACGGGAAGCCGAACTTCTCGAGCTTGGCGCAGAACGGGATCTCCTGGGTCCCGATGACCTCCTTCCACGCACCGTGGCGCACCGCCCAGTAGGCGACGTACCCGCCGCCGGTGGCGCAGCCGGGCCGCGGGTAGGTGCCGAAGGTGCCGAAGGCGAACCCGTCGGTGCGCAGGCTGCGTACCGTCATGGTCGGCGCGTCCTTGCAGGCCGGCTTGTGCCCCAGCTCGTGGATCCACGCCGCGCGCAGCTCGGCGCGGGCGAACTTGCGGAACGAGCGCGGCGCGCCCGGGATCGCCTCCGGACCTGACGAGAGGTGGACGGTGCGCTCCTTGCCGCGCCACTTGATCAGGGTGCCGTCGCGGTCGGCGGGGGTCGCGAGGGCGGCGGGGACGGAGAGGGAGGCGGCAAGCGCCGCCGCGGTCAGCGAGACGACGATCTTGGGGAGGTTCATGCCCCTGCGACGCCCCGACCGTCGTGATGGTTGCTGTCGGGAAGCGATCATCGCCGGCGCTTCTCCCGCACCCGCTGCTGGAGCACGATCGGGGTCCCGGCGAAGCCGAACTCCTCCCGGAGCCGGCGCTCGATGTAGCGCTCGTAGGACGCCTCGAGCTTGCCGCTGGTGAACAGGACGAACGTCGGCGGTGCGGTCGACGCCTGGGTGCCGAACATGATCTTCGGCTGCTTCCCACCGCGGACCGGGTGCGGGTGCTCGGCCACGAGCCGGCCCAGGAACGCGTTGAGCGCGCCGGTCGACACCCGTGTCTCCCAGCCCGCGAGGGCCTTGTCCAGCGCCGGCACCAGCCGGTCGACGTGCCAGCCGGTCCGGGCGGTGACGTTGATCCGCGGCGCCCACTGGACCTGCACGAGCTCCCGCTCGATCTCCCGGTCGAGGTAGTAGCGGCGTTCCTCGTCTACCAGGTCCCACTTGTTGAAGGCGATCACGAGCGCTCGGCCGGCCTCGCGGACGGTCTGGATGATCCGCTGATCCTGCTCGGAGATCGGCTGCGAGGCGTCCAGCACCAGCACAGCCAGCTCGGCCCGGTCGATCGCAGTGGTGGTGCGGAGTGAGGCGTAGTACTCGTGCCCGGACGCCTCCTTGACCCGCTTGCGGATGCCGGCGGTGTCGATGAACCGCCAGGTGCGGTCGCCCAGTTCGACCAGCTCGTCGACCGGGTCGACGGTGGTGCCGGCGACGTTGTCGACCACCGACCGCTCCGAGCCGGCCAGCTTGTTGAGCAGCGAGGACTTCCCGACGTTCGGCTTGCCGACGATCGCGATCCGGCGCGGACCGCCGACCTCCTCGCCGATCCGCTCCGGCGGCGGCTCCGGGAGCGCCGCCAGGACGGCGTCCAGCAGGTCGCCGGAGCCGCGGCCGTGCAGGGCCGAGACAGGGTAGGGCTCGCCGAGGCCGAGGTTCCAGAGCGCGTAGGCCTCCGCCTCGGCGCGCTGGTCGTCGACCTTGTTGGCGGCCAGCACCACCGGCTTGCCGCTCTTGCGCAGGATCCGCACCACGGCCTCGTCGTCGTCGGTGATCCCTACTGTCGCGTCGACCACGAACAGCACCGCGTCGGCCAGCGTGACCGCGACCTCGGCCTGGGCGGCGATCGACGCGGCCAGCCCGCGGGCGTCGGGGTCCCAGCCGCCGGTGTCGACCACGGTGAAGGCCCGGCCGGCCCAGTCCGCGTCGTACGACACCCGGTCGCGGGTGACGCCGGGGACGTCCTCGACCACGGCCTCGCGGCGGCCGATGATCCGGTTGACCAGCGTGGACTTGCCGACGTTGGGCCGGCCGACCACCGCGAGGACGGGGACCGGGCCGACCGGCTCCTCGAGCCCCTCCTGGGACGCCTCACCCATCAGCTGGCCTCGACGTCGGTGATCCCGGTGGCCGGGTCCGGGTCGGTCTCCTTGCCGGGCAGTGGCCCGGGCAGGGATCGTCCGGTCAGCGCCTTGGCGTGGTCGAGGTGCGCGATCATGTGCCGGCGCAGCTCGACCGAGCGCGCGGCGACGTCGCGCTTGCGCCGCGGCCAGACCGTCCTCGGGATGTGGAACGGGTCGCCGAAGACCATGTCGATGACTTCGCCCTTGGCCGGCAGCGAGCTGCTGTGCGCGCCGGGCTCGCGGGTGCCGAACTGGACCACGGGCACGATCGGGGCGCCGGTCACCATGGCGAGGTAGGCCGCGCCGGTGTGGAACCGGTCGAACTCACCGCCCCCTCGCGACCCCTCCGGGAAGATGCCCACCACGTTGCCGCTGCGGAGCACCCTCAGGCAGCGCTTCACAGCGAGCGGGTCCGGGTTGAACCGGTCCAGCGGGATCTGGCCGGAGCTGAGCAGGAACCGCTTCATGAACCCCTTGAACATCTCCTGCTTGGTCAGTGCGTGGACCGGCCGCGGCGCGAAGATGGCGAGCAGCGGACCGTCCACCACGCCGATGTGGTTGCAGGCGATGATCACCGGCCCCTTCTTCGGGAGCTTCTCGCCGTACACGATGCGCACCTTGATCCGGCGCCGGATCACCGCGCGGCCGAGCGGCCGGAACGGGTAGAGGAGGTAGCGCGCCGGGTGCAGCCGAGCGCTCCGGGGCAGCTCCTGGTCGGACAGGGTCACGCGTCGCTCCCGACCAGCTCCACCAGCTCGACGATGCGGTCGACCACGTCGGCGAGCGTGTACGACGTCGTGTCGATGTGCACCGCACCATCGGCCATCACCAGCGGCGAGACCGCGCGGCCGGAGTCGATCCGGTCACGGGCCAGCAGGGACTCCTCGGTCACCCCGACGTCCGACCCGCCCTCCTCGGCCGCCCGCCGGGTCGCCCGCGCGGAGGAGTCGGCCGACAGGTAGACCTTCACCTGCGCCTCGGGCCAGACGACCGAGCCGATGTCCCGGCCCTCGACGACGATCCCGGCGCCCTTCCGGGCCTCCTCGATGAGCGCTCGCTGGACGCGGACCATCCGGGCGCGCACCTCGGGCACGACGCTCACCGGCGAGACCGCGTCGTTGACCACGGGCAGCCGGATCGCGGCGGCGACGTCCTCGCCGTCCACCGTGATCGTCGGCACCCGTGGGTCGGTGCCGCACGCGATGCGTGGCGCGTCGCAGCGGGCGGCCACCGCCTCCGGGTCGTGGACGTCGACCCCGTGGCGCAGCATCCACCACGTCATCGCGCGGTACATCGCGCCGGTGTCGAGGTAGCGCAGCCCGAGCCGGTCGGCCACCCCGCGCGACGTGCTCGACTTGCCCGATCCGGACGTCCCGTCGATCGCGACGACGATCCCGGGGCTGTCGCTGCTCACGGGCAACTACCCTATCGGTGGGTGACCCAGCCTCTGGATTCGAGAGACGCGAGGAGGTGCTCGGCCCGCTTCTCGTCGACGACCAGCTCCACCAGGCCGACCGGACGGCCGGGATCGTGGTCGATGTGCACGTCCTCGATGTTGACCTCGCTGGCCCCCGCGTCCGCGAACAACCTGGCGAGCTCGCCCGGGTGGTCGGGCACCGAGACGAACACCGACCTGGTCGGCCGGGTCGGACCGCCGTGCTTGCCGGGGATGGCCAGCGTGCCGGCCACGCCCTCCTTCAGCACGACCTCGAGCGCGTCCCGGTCGGCTCGGTCGACCGCGTCGATGATCGCGTCGAGCCGGTCGCGAACCTCGGAGAGCAGGTCCAGGACCGCCTCGGAGTTGGCCGAGACGATCTGGCCGTAGAGCACGGGGTCCCCCGCCGCCACCCGCGTCACGTCGCGGACGCCCTGCCCGGTCAGGGCCAGATGGTCGGTGGGAGCGCCGGCCAGCCGGCCGGCCGCCAGCACGGCGAGCAGGTGCGGGACGTGCGAGGTGCGCGCCACGGCGCGGTCATGCTCGACCGGGCTCATCCGCACCGGTACGCCGCCACAGAGGCGGACCAGCCCGTCCACCAGCTCCACCGCCTCCGGCAGGGCGCCCTCGTGGGGCGTCACCGCCCATGGCCGGCCGTCGAAGAGAGCCGCGCTGGCCGCCAGCGGGCCCGAGCGCTCGCTGCCGGCCATCGGGTGGCCCCCGACGTACCGCTCGACGCCGGGCACGCCGGCCACCGCCGCCAGCGGGCCGGACTTGACGCTCCCGACATCGGTCACGACCGAGCCGTACGCCTCGGTGAGCTCCAGCGCCTGCCGGATCACCGCGCCGAGGTGGTCGGGCGGGACGGCCACCACGACCAGCTGCGGCCGGTCCTCGGGTGCGGCCGGCCGGCCCGCGCCCAGCCCGGACGCCGTGCGCAGGTGGTCGGCCGACTCGTCGGCCAGGAGCACGTCGAGGCCGGCGCGCCGGAGCGCCAGGGCGATGGACGTGCCGAGCAGTCCGGTGCCGACGATCTCGACCGGTCCTGTGAGCTCACTCATCGGGCGTCGCCCGCACCCTGGTCAGGTCCCGGCGCAGTGCCGCAGCGCCGTGCAGGTAGACGTGGGTGACGTCCGACCTGGGTAGGTCGGTCTCGACGTGGGCGAGCATCCGGACGACCCGGGGCATCGACCCCTCGATCTCGAGCTCCCGGGCGCACAGGAGCGGCACCTCGCCGAAGCCGAGCTGCCGCGCGGCGTACGCGGGGAACTCCGAGACCAGGTCGGAGGTGGCGGTGAAGATCACCGAGATGAAGTCGTCGACCCCCAGGCCGTTGGCCTCCATGGCGTCGCGCACCATCTCCGCGACCCGCTCGAGCATGTGGTCGCGGTCGTCGGAGTCGAGCTGGGTCGCTCCTCGCACCGCCCTGACCGCCACGGGCGTCAAGACTAGTCAGCGCGTTGACCGCCGGTGCGCGCTGTCTCAGCCATCGCTTGCCGAGCCCGTCGAGACCTCCGCAGGAGAGGCACCCGCTGGCCCGCCGCCGGTCGAGCCCGTCGAGACCTCCGCAGCGAAGGCACCCGCTGCCCCGCCGCCGGTCGAGCCCGTCGAGACCCCCGCAGGAAAGGCACCCGCTGCCCCGCCGCCGGTCGAGCCCGTCGAGACCCCCGCAGCGAAGACACCCGCTGCCCCACCGCCGGTCGAGCCCG